>NZ_CP055157.1:4250000-4578595 GCF_013367775.1 Microbulbifer sp. YPW1 | reverse complement strand
CACTGGAGATGATGGGGCGTCGATATCGCCGGTAACCCGGCGGCACAGAGGAGTCACGGAGACTCCGAAGGGTGCGCTACCCTAAGCCTTTGTGTAGCGGTAGTAAAGCGCCAAAATTCGAGGAATCAGGCTAATGATAGAGAAACGTGAGTCCAATCTGCACGAATTGTGCACCGTGTTGGACTATGTACGCTGGGGCGCCAGCCGCTTTAATGAGGAAAACCTGTGGTTTGGTCACGGAACTGACAACGCCTGGGACGAGGCGGTGCTGCTGGTGACCCATGCGCTGCACCTGCCGGTAGATAGCAAGCCGGAGATCCTGCAGGCACGCCTGACCATGGACGAGCGTCGCGCGGTGATGGAATTGCTGGATAAACGGGTAGAGCAGCGCCTGCCGTCTCCCTATCTCACCAATGAGGCCTGGTTCTGCGATCTTCCGTTCTATGTGGACGAACGGGTGCTGGTGCCCCGTTCCCCCATCGGCGAGCTGATTCGCCATCGTTTCGAGCCCTGGCTGCAGCAGGAGCCGCTGGCGATCCTTGACCTCTGTTGTGGCAGCGGCTGTATCGGTATCGCCTGTGCGGAGACCTTTCCCGGGGCACGGGTGGATGTCAGTGATATCTCTCCCGATGCCATTGAAGTGGCCCAGATCAATATCAACAACCATCAACTGAATGATGAGGTGCGGGCGGTACAGTCGGATCTGTTTGCGGGCCTGAAGGGCTGCAGTTACGACCTGATCGTCAGTAACCCTCCTTATGTGGATGCGCGGGATCTGGCGGAGATGCCAGCGGAATATCACGCGGAGCCGGGGTTGGCGCTGGGCTCCGGCGACGACGGACTCGATTTCACCCGTCGCCTGTTGCTGGAGGCACCGGACTACCTGCAGCCGGAAGGTGTGCTGGTGTGCGAGGTGGGCAACAGCTGGGAAGCGCTGGAGGAGGCCTATCCGCGGGTGCCGTTCTTCTGGCCGGAGCTGGAGGATGGCGGCCACGGGGTGTTTGTGCTGACGCGTGAAGATTTGCTGGCCTGTCGTGAAATGTTTGAGGCGGGTGCGTCTAGTTAGTTTGCTTCTCCTGCAGGTTTGGTGGCGGTGACGCTACCGGGTGCAGCCTTGTGAGACACGCCGTGAACCCATCCCTGGGGGCTCTTCTAAAACATCCCTGTTTTAGAAGGTCTCACAAGGCTGCACCCGGTATCGTCACCTTCGCGTCCAGTTCACTGTTTTACCCCAAGCCTAAGCCCACGGAATCCTCTATAATGCGCCCCCTTCAACGAATAATTGACTAGAGGTAGGGAATACCGGATATGTCGGGCAACACTTTTGGCAAGCTGTTTTGTGTAACCACTTTTGGCGAGAGCCACGGCCCCGCGCTGGGCTGCATTGTGGATGGTTGCCCTCCGGGACTGGAAATCACCGCCGAGGAAATCCAGCTGGAGCTGGATCGACGCAAGCCGGGGACATCCCGTTACACCACCCAACGCCGCGAAGCCGATGAGGTCAAAATCCTCTCTGGTGTGTTTGAAGGCAAAACCACCGGTACGCCCATCGGCCTGCTGATCGAGAATACCGACCAGCGCTCCAAAGACTACGCCAATATTGCCGAACAGATCCGCCCGGCCCACGCCGACTATACCTACTGGGCCAAATACGGCCTGCGCGATTACCGCGGTGGTGGCCGTTCTTCCGCGCGCGAAACCGCCATGCGGGTTGCGGCGGGTGCAATTGCCAAGAAATGGCTGAAGCAGCAGTTCGGAATCGAAGTGCGCGGATACCTGTCCCAACTGGGGCCCATCAAGGTGGAGAGTCTCGACTGGTCCCAGGTGGATCAGAACCCGTTCTTCTGTCCGGATGCATCGAAAGTGCCAGAGATGGAAGATTACATGCAGGCGCTGATCAAGGAGGGCGACTCCATTGGTGCGCGCATTTCCGTGCATGCCAGCTGCGTGCCCGCCGGTCTCGGCGAGCCGATCTTCGATCGCCTGGATGCGGACCTGGCCCACGCGCTGATGAGTATCAATGCGGTAAAAGGTGTGGAGATCGGTGCGGGCTTTGCCTCGGTGGAGCAGAAGGGCACCGAACACCGCGATGAAATTACCCAGGAAGGTTTCCAGTCCAACAATGCCGGTGGCGTACTGGGGGGTATTTCCAGCGGTCAGGAGCTGATCGCACATATCGCGCTCAAGCCTACCTCCAGCCTGCGTATTCCCGGCAAGAGCCTGGATACCAATGGCAACCCCATTGAGGTAGTCACCAAAGGGCGTCACGATCCCTGTGTTGGTATCCGCGCAACGCCGATCGCCGAGGCAATGATGGCGCTGGTGCTGATCGACCATGTGATGCGTCAGCGCGCGCAGAACGGTGACGTGGATTTTGGCCTGAAGATACCGGCGGGTATCCAGTAGATACCCACGCCCTGCTTACGATTGTCGTTGGCGGTCATGCTCGTGTGCCGCCAATGACATCACTGCTTCCGTCATGATACCTCCTTGGCCAGAAAACCTTTTCCCCGCCGGCCATTCCTTCGATTCCGAATCTCCATTTATCTGATCTCCTGAGTTGTCACTTCTTGCAACTCGTGGCTCGCACTGAATCTTCACCACTTGAACCCGTTTGGCGTCGGGAACGCCGGCTGATTAAACAGTGGCGCCTCGCTAATGACCTTTCCAGTGGTTAATGTTTGATCTCCTCTATTCTATTTTGTACGGATTGATTGTTTTTTATTCGGTTTCGTTTAGAGAGAATTCGTTACCAAGGAGAGGTACGAGTTATGGCATCCAGGATCAGATTGGTGGGCCTGTCGGGTATTGTTACCGGGCTGGCAATCACCGTATTAGCAATGGCGGGAAGGCCCGCACATTCAGAACCGGGAGATACCCTGCAGACTCCGGTTACACCGATGGAGCTTCCCGTTGAAGTCGAGATAGAGCTCAGTCCGGCGGGATCGCTGAAGCAGGCGCCGCTTTGGAAAGAGTTGTATCAGATGCTGGAAAACCCTTATCAGCCAGTAGAGCGGCGGCCTGGATTTGGTGTAGAGATGCCGGCACTTAACGTCTGGCCCCTGGATTACAACTTTCTCACCGGCCAGCCGCTGCGCCGGCGCACGTCCGATGGGGAGATTAGCTGGGATCTACCTGGCCCCCTGTTTGATCCCGATGAAACTGTGGCAACGGACGAGTTCAACGCACCGACTGAGCTCCGGTCGGTTATCGGAGCCTTGGTTGCCTGCCCATTGCCGACGCCATCTCTGCAGGACATTCTGGATGCCATCGCCCAGTGTCAGCAGAACCCTTTTCAATGTGCAGAGATCTTCGCGCAGCTTCAGCACCCATACTCTCTGGCAAATCCCTGTATCGGGGCCCCGCAAGGTTCGCTGGTAGTAACCAACCCGAACAATTTCTTCTTGCGCAACCAGCTGGGCTTTGCTGGTTTTACTGCGGATCCGCGTATTCCGCCAGACAGGACTGTGGTTGCGGAATCCGCTATCAATGGACTGGGGCAGCTTCTTGATGAGGATGGTGAGCCGGTTACCGAGCTCGAAGCGCCCATCAATGAAGAAGACTTTTTCCGCGAGGAAGAGGATGTGGCCGGTGTACCAGTACCGCTACAGGAGTATGTCGGGCGGTACGCTGCAGAGGTTCTGGGCAAGTCGTTTTTCTGGGACATGCAAGTGGGCAGTGATGGCGTGCAGGCCTGTGGTTCCTGCCACTTTCACGCGGGCGTTGATAACCGCACACGCGGTCAGCTGAACCCTGGTGTCAATGGGGGGGATCTCACGCTGCAGGTCAGAGGCCCGAACGAGAACGTTGTGCCGAGTGATTTCCCATTCCACAAACGCATCGATCCGGATGTTGTCGGGGACGGTATGGATCCAGCCATTGTGCTCAGTGATGCCAATGACGTGATGTCGTCGATGGGGGTGAGTGAATTCAAACTCTTCAACGACATTGTGCTGGGGAGCTTTTCTCCGGCCTACAACGGCGTCACAGCCCTGTTGCCCGATGACGGCACGCCGATGCCCGACCCGGTTCCGGTAAACCAGGGATTGCGGCGTGTGGAGCCCCGCAACACACCGACTTTCCATGGTGCAGCCTTCAACTTCGATAATTTCTGGGATGGCCGCGCGCGTTTCAACTTTAATGGCGGCAGCGTGTTTGGTCCCTCGGATCCCCAGTTCCATATTTTTATCGAGGACGAATTGGGTGAACTGGTCGGCGCCACCAACGGACATATTGATGATGAGCTGGAAGAGGAGGATCCGGAAGCGGCGGAACAACCAGTGCGAATCAAGTTCTCCAGCCTCGGCTCCCAGGCGGTAGGGCCCCCCCTCAGCGAGTTTGAAATGTCATTCCTCGGTCGCAACTGGCCGAAGATTGGCAAGAAGCTTTTGCAGGCTGGCGTGACGCCCCTGGCCAACCAGCTGGTGGCCACTGATGATAGCCGCCTCGGACCCTTCTCCAACCAGGGCGGTTCTGTCTGTACCGCCCTCGGCCGCGCGACCGCCGTCGATAAACCCGGGTTGTGTGTGTCCTATCCGGAGCTGATTGAACTGGCATTTGCCAGCGATTTCTGGGACGTGGACGACATGCATCTGGCCGGCGCCGAGTGTGACGATCCCTTCGATGCCTACTGCCTGAGCATCGCCGCCGGTGCCGCGGATAGCGCAGACACCAATCAGTTCACGCAGATGGAAGCCAACCTGAGTCTGTTCTTCGGTCTGTCCGTGCAGGCCTACGAGTCGCTCACGATTCCCGACGATTCCCCCGCGGACCGCTTCTTCGATATGAACCCCAATGCCGGTCACGGTGTGGGCGAACCGGGGGATCAGGCGGTGCTCTTCCCGACGCTGGTACCGGACCTGATGGACGATGGTGAGCTCAACAACTCTGTGCCCATCCCCACGACCGGGGAACTGGTGCTGATTCCGGATGACCCGTCCACGCCGGAGTATGACGGTTTCGGGCCTGATGAGGTTTTTGGTTTCGACATCTTTGCCGGTGCCAACCTGACCGCGGCACTGCCCGCAGGATCGCCACGCAACCCCATCCACACCATTACCACGGAAAGTGGCGAAGAGGTGGAAATTGCGGTGGGTTCCAATCCCTTTACCCGCAGTGCGAAATGCATGTTGTGCCACCTGGGGGCAGAGCAGACGGATCACAGTATCAATGTGGCCCACGGCCTGTTGAAAAACGACGCGGAGTTTGAATATCCGACACCTCCCCAGGTGGCTGACAACAACCCGGTCAATATTTTCCTGGATGGCCTGTTGCCCGCGCCGGAACCTTCCGGTGGGTTCCGTGCTGTCGGTGGTCTGATCCTTGCCGAGGAGACTACTGAAGGGGCGGCCCAGGATGCGGTGGAGGTGGAGCCCCGTAACTTCGCCACCTTCGACGACCCCGCTACCCCGTGGGACGACCGCGTCATTGCACAGCCCAGCAACTTCGCCTTCGGTGATCAGGGTGTATACAACATTGGCCTGCGCCCTTCAGCCGAGGATATTGGTCGCGGCGGCGACGATCCTTTCGGTTGGCCACTGTCACTGTCGGCGCTGACGCTGAAGAATATCGGCGGGCCCATGTACGAGCCCTGCGACAGCTCCACCGATGTCTGCGTGATGGCGAACTTCGATCCCTTTGACCTGGAGGCGACCTTCGAGGAAACCGGGGATGGAGAGGTCTTCCCTGGAACCTCTCACACGGTTCAGTCCATCAACCCCGGGTTCGAGCGCTCGCCGATCAACCCTTTGATGCCGGAATATATGGTGCCCTGGCTGCACGGTTTACCGGCGGGAGAGCTGCACCCGCAGATCGATGAGCTCGCGGGTATGGTGCCTAATACTCTGACTCCACCGAATGGCGGCCCTGCCATCGAATTTCCGGAAGTGTTGTTTGGTGCTGATCAGCACTGCGGTTTATACGATCCTGCTCAGTTCGGTTCAGGGCCGCCGAACTTCGGCTGGGGACCGTCCATTGGCGATCCTGATGACAGCGCCTGTCCGACCAACCAGTCCGGGGTTGCCGGCAACATGGACTGGCCGGTACATGGTACCTGGCCAGTGCCCAATCGCGTGATTCGCGACGGCACATTTAAGGCGCCGCCATTGCGCAATGTGGCCCTGACGGGACCGTACTTCCACACCGGCAGCTATCTGACTCTGCGTCAGGTGGTAGATTTCTATGTGCGCGGTGGCGACTTCCCGATTACCAATGCCGAGAACCGCGACCCGAATATCAATGACCTGATGAATCAGTCGTTCTCTTTTGGTCGCACCAACTCCATCGACGGAGACTTCGACAGCCTGATTGATTTCGGCTTCTTGCAGGGCTATTTCGCCGATGCGTTACCAGACCCGGTATACCGCTATGACGCCATGCCGGATACCGATCACCCGATCACGCCGGAGTATGCGACGCCGGAAGATGCCAAAGTGGCGTTGGTGAAATTCATGATTTCACTGACGGATCCGCGGGTCGCTTACGAACGAGCGCCTTTCGACCGGCCCGAGATCTTTGTGCCGATCGATGGTGAGGCGCCGGAGAATACCGGCGGCCGACAGCAGCTCCTGGACATGTCCGGGGTGCCCTGTGGCGAAGGATCAGCTGGTATCTGCTTCCGGCATATTCCCGCAGTGGGTGCCGGTGGCAATGCAACGCCGGTGTCGGGTTTCCTCGGCGTAACCAACAATCCCAACGCGGATTGTATCTCCGAGATCAGCCACTTCTGTCGTTAACCCGCTGCGCGCCCCATTCGATTCAGGTTGGAATTGGGTGGGGTGCCTGACATTTCGAGGGACTTATGAACAATAAAATTTCCCGGCTGAACCGGAAATTTTTTCTTGGCCTGTCGGTGTTGGTGGTTATTGCGTTCGCTGGCTGTGACCGGAAAGAGCCGCGTTCGGCGACGCCGGAAATCGTCGCTAGGGTGAATGGCGAGCCGATCACCTGGCTGGCGTTTGAGCGTATGCGGGCCAACCCCGCGCTAGTGGCAGAAAGCCAGCGCGCAGCAACGGGCAGTGAAACTTCCGCGCAATCGCTCGACCTGCAGGCGCTGCAAAGATTGATTGAATCCCGGCTACTGTTACAGGAAGCGAAAAGTCGCCAGTTCACCGTTGCTGAGAAGTCCGTGGACCATGCGGTGAAATCCATGCGGCACAAATTCGCGGACCTCAAACAGTTTGGCATCTGGATGCAGGCGCAGGGACTGACCGAGCCCGAACTTTTTCAAAGTGTCCGAGATGACATACTGGTAACTCAGGTGACGGCCGCGCTGGTACAGGACATTGCGGTCAGCGAGGACGAGGTCAAGCAGTTTTTTGAAGCGAATCGCGCAAACTGGGCATTGCCTGGCGATGTGCGCCTGCGGGTAATCGCACTCAACAGTCGTGCGGCGGTGGATACCATTGTGCAGCAGCTGCGCCAGGGCGCCGATTTTATTGCGCTTGCACAGCGCTATTCGATGGGTGCGCGATCTGCCACAGGCGGTGATATCGGTTGGGTCAAAGCGTTCCAGTTGCCGTCCCCGTTGCGAGAGGTTGTCGCGTCACTTGAGGCGGGGCAGGCCTATGGCCCGGTGCAGCGCGGTGAGGATTTTCTGGTGGTACGTCTGGATGAGCGCCGTCCGGATCAGATCCGTCCTTTCGCCGAGGTGCAGGCGGAGGTCAAGCAGCAGTTACTGATGGCTCGGCAGCGGGTGGCGATTGCGTCCTGGCTGGAGACCCAGAGAGCGCAGTCCAAGATCGAAATTTTCCTTCACGATGGTGCAGTAGTCCACGGCGAAGGGTGAATCACAACCCGGTAAATGCCCAGTGCCAACCACTAGGCGGGAGAACACGAAGATGGTAAGTCGATGGGTGATGTTTGCAGGTGCGATGCTTTTCTGCGGAGCTGGTGTGGCCCAGGAAGCACCGGAATTTGCCAGCGAGGAAGCGAAACTGAGTTACGCCTTGGGCATGGCGCTCGGAAAAAAACTGGAAAGCCACTCGATTGAGGTGGATCCAGAGTTGTATTTGCAGGGCTTGATGGATGCACTGTCAGGTGGAGCGAGTAAGATGACCGACGAGCAGGTGGCGGAGGCCATGCAAAGCTTCCAGCGCGAATTGCGTTTCAAGCAGGTGGCGCTGCGGGCGGAGAAATGGAAAAAGATGCAGGCCGCTGCGGCAGGGGACGCAGAACTGAAGGATATCAAGGTTTCGTTCAAGCTGGATCCACGATTGACACGCGGTGTGTATATGGGAGATCGCTGGGTATCTTTGCCAACCTATACCGGAGCGCGCCAGATCGGAAGTGAGTACACCTTGGAGGCTAAAGCCGCAGGATTGGTCGAGGAGGGTCAAGAGGTGCGGATCGTGCCGGAATGGAGCGTGTCGGATCCGGACATGGTCACGGTGACGCCGACCGAGAATGGTGCTGTGCAAATATCCGTATCGCAGGCGGGAGAAAGTCGTTTGACCGTCGCAGCGAATGGTGTTTCCAGGGAGTTGCGGATCAAGGCGGTCAGCGAAGATGGCGCCATGGTGGTAGAGGTTTCTCAATAGCTAGAGATGCGTCGTACCAGTATCAATACCCGCCGAGGGTTCCCACAGACAAAAAAGGCGGAGCGCCGAAAGCGCTCCGCCTTTTTTGTATCTGCTCGCCCGAAATTACAGGTGCAGGTTCAGGCCCAGGTAGGGACCTTTGATTTCCAGGTCGCTCTGGAAGGAATCCAGTTCTTTCACGTCCAGGGTCATGGAGCGATAACCGGCTTCGATGGCGAAATCCAGTGCAGGAACGAAGTCCCAGCGCACTTTGGCGGTCAGGTCGGTGTGGCTGTCGCCGTTGTAGCTGGTGCCGTTACCCTGAGCGATGATCGACCAGCCGGTGAAGGGCAGGTCGAAACGGGCCTGGCCGTAGACCATCGGCAGCACGCCGGAAAGTTCGATGTCTTCAGACTGGAAGTCGCTGGTTACGGACATGTCACCACTGTACATACGGGCTGTCAGGCCGACATCCAGGTTTACCCAGTTGTCCAGGATCTCGTAGTAGAGGGTGGCGTCGGTGTGGGTGAGGTTGATGTCACCATTGATTTCGGAGCCAACCAGAAAGGTCTCGTCGCCAAAGGTGACGCTCTCGCTCAGCATGGCCTCGCCATTGGTTTCGATGCTGCTGTGGGCAACGAGGATATTCGGGACCAGCGGGATCGGATGCTCGAGGGCGGCCTGGATGAAGGTGACGTTGTCTTCAGCGAGGGTGAACTCGTCCACGTTGAAGTCGTCCACGCCCACGGCGCCACTGTAGGCGGGTTTCCAGGCGCCCAGGGTGGCGTCAAAGCCGAGGATGGTGTCAGCGCTGGCGGAAACGGAAGCCAGTGCGGTGCAGATAGCCACGGTTATTTTTTTCATTTGGAGTCGCTCCGGTTGAATTCTGCGGCAGATTCTACAGGGATTTCATGAAATTTCCCTGAACCTGATGCGGGTTGGTCCTGTTTTGGGTCGATTTTGCGCACTGCTTGGCGTTCTGGCGGAACCTGAGGCCTCTTATCGGTCGGCAATTAGAGGCCTCGCGCCTCTTTGAACAGCAGTTGCTGCAGGGCATTGGCGGCATTGCTGAGCGTGCGGTTGCGGTGGTAAATGATGCCCAGGTTGCGCACGATGCTCAGCTGCGGCATGGGCAGTTCCGCAAGGCTGTCGTCGATCAGGGTCTTGGGCAGCACGCTCCAGCCGAGGCCAACGCCGGCCATCATCTTGATGGTCTCCAGGAAGTTGGTCGCCAGCTTGGCGGTCAGCTTGAGGCCGTGGGCGTCGAACTCGCGCTTGATCAGGCGCCCGGTATAGGTGTTCAGATCCGGCAGAATGGCCGGGTATCGGGCCAGTGCGGGCAGGTCCAGTTCCGGCATCTGCGCCAGGGGATGGTCCGGCGCGGCCACCACCACGCAGGGGTCGGGCCAGATGATCTGGGCATTGAGGTTGGGATAGTCCTTGAGCGCGAGGGTGACCACGGCGAGCTCATATTCCCCGGCCATCAGTGCCTCATAGGCCTGCTCGGAGTCGACGAAGTCGATATCCAGGGCGACATCCGGGTAGAGGTTGCTGAACTCCCGCAGTACCGGCGGCAGGTGGTGCAACCCCACGTGATGACTGGTGGCAATGCGCAGGCTGCCGCCGATGGTTTCTCCAAGGCTACGCAGCTCGTGTTCGGCATCGCTCACCTCATTAAGGATGTGACGGGCGCGGGGCAGCAGGGCGCGGCCGGCGTTGGTCAGCTGAAGCTTGCGGCCGATGCGGTCGAACAGCGGTGTACCCAGTTGCTGCTCGAGGGAGGCGAGGCGTTTACTGACAGCGGGCTGGGTCAGGTGTAGCTGCTCGGCGGCCTCTGAAACGGAGCCCTGTTCGGAAATGGCAAGGAAGGCTCTGAGCCACTGGATTTCCATGATGCTTTCTCTGTAGCGCTGCTCTCAGGTATTCCAAAAGCGAATGCGCCATATAATAAATATAAATTGATGTTATTCAATGCCCCCAATAGACTCCTGCATGTTATCCATAGAGGAGATGGGGCTATGGGCCATCCAGAAAACAAAAAACAGACGCTCTACGACAAGCTTTGGGAAGACCACCTTGTTAAAAGCCGCGACGACGGCACCGCACTGATCTATATCGATCGCCACTTGATTCACGAAGTGACCTCTCCTCAGGCCTTTGAAGGGCTACGCCTGGCTGGCCGCAAGCCCTGGCGTACGGATTCCGTGGTGGCGACGCCGGATCACAACGTACCGTCCGACGCCGCCGAGCGTTCCGGCGGTATTGCGGGGATCCAGGATGAGGTATCCCGTATCCAGGTGCAGACCCTGGACGAGAACTGCAATGAGTTCGGCATTGTCGAATTTGGCATCAATGATCCGGGCCAGGGCATTGTGCATGTCATCGGGCCGGAGACCGGCGCGA
This sequence comes from Microbulbifer sp. YPW1, assembly GCF_013367775.1. Taxonomy (NCBI): domain Bacteria; kingdom Pseudomonadati; phylum Pseudomonadota; class Gammaproteobacteria; order Cellvibrionales; family Microbulbiferaceae; genus Microbulbifer; species Microbulbifer sp. YPW1. The sequence continues at coordinate 4,567,676 of NZ_CP055157.1, read as the reverse complement.
CTCTGCCGGGCATGACCGTGGTGTGTGGCGACTCCCACACCTCTACCCACGGTGCATTGGGCGCGCTGGCGCACGGTATCGGCACTTCCGAGGTGGAGCACGTGATGGCCACCCAGTGTCTGATCCAGAAAAAGATGAAGAACATGCTGGTGCGCGTGGACGGTGAACTCGGTCCGGGCGTTACCGCGAAAGACGTGGTGCTGGCGATTATCGGCAAGATCGGCACCGCCGGTGGCACCGGTTACGCAATCGAGTTTGGCGGTTCCGCGATCCGCAGCCTGTCCATGGAAGGCCGCATGACTGTCTGCAACATGGCCATCGAAGCCGGCGCGCGCGCGGGCATGGTGGCGGTGGACCAGGTCACTCTGGACTACGTGAAAGGCAAACCCTATGCACCCAAAGGGGAGCAGTGGGACATGGCGGTAGAAAACTGGAGTCGTCTGCATTCCGATGACGGCGCGCACTTTGATGCGGTCGTTGAGTTGAAGGCAGAAGAAATCGAGCCGCAGGTCAGTTGGGGTACATCCCCGGAAATGGTGGCGCCGATCAGCGCCCAGGTGCCGGATCCCGCGGCGGAAAGCGACGCTACCAGGAAGTCCGGTATCGAGCGTGCGCTCGAATACATGGGGCTGAAGGCTGGCCAGAAAATTACCGATATCAATCTCGATCGTGTATTTATCGGTTCCTGCACCAACTCCCGCATCGAAGACCTGCGCGCGGCGGCCGCCGTGGCGAAAGGTCACAAGAAAGCGGACAGCGTGAAACAGGTGCTGGTGGTACCCGGTTCCCAGTCTGTAAAAGCGCAGGCGGAAAAAGAAGGGCTCGACAAGGTATTTATCGAAGCCGGCTTTGAATGGCGCGAGCCTTCCTGTTCCATGTGTCTGGCGATGAATGCGGACAAACTGGGTGCGGGTGAGCATTGTGCTTCTACTTCCAACCGCAACTTTGAAGGTCGCCAGGGCTACGGTGGCCGCACCCATCTGGTGAGCCCGAGCATGGCCGCTGCAGCGGCGATTGCCGGTCACTTTGTGGATGTGCGTGAAATGCAGAAGGAGGCGGTCTGATGAAAGCGTTTACCCAACATAAAGGCGTGGCTGCGCCGATGGATCGCGCGAATGTGGATACGGATCTGATTATTCCCAAGCAGTTCCTGAAATCCATCAAGCGCACTGGCTTCGGTCCGAACCTGTTTGATGAGCTGCGCTATCTGGACGAGGGTCAGCCGGGCCAGGATTGCAGTCAGCGTCCGGTAAACCCGGACTTTCCGCTGAACCACCCGCGTTACGAGGGTGCTTCCGTGTTGCTGGCTCGCAAGAATTTTGGCTGTGGTTCCAGCCGTGAACACGCCCCCTGGGCGCTGGATGATTACGGTTTCCGTGCGGTGATTGCGCCCAGTTTTGCGGATATTTTCTTTAACAACTGCTTCAAGAACGGCCTGCTGCCGATTGTTCTCGACGAAGAGGTCGTCGACCAGTTGTTCCAGGAGATGTACGCCGAGGAAGGCTACGCGCTGACCATCGATCTGGAAAACCAGCAGGTAATCAAGCCCAACGGCGAGAAGATTGCGTTTGAAGTGGACGAATTCCGCAAGCACTGTCTGCTGAATGGCCTGGATGACATTGGCCTCACCCTGGAAGATGCGGACGATATTCGCGCGTATGAAGCCAAGCGTCGGGAGCAGGCGCCCTGGCTGTTTGATGCAGTGAAGTAAGCGGCCAACAGAATAATTGGAAGAACGATGAGCAAGAAAATCATGATCCTTCCGGGCGACGGTATTGGCCCGGAAATTGTCGAGCAGGCGGTTGCGGTACTGAAAACTGTCGACGAAAAATTTGGCCTGAATCTGGAGTTCACCGAAGGCCTGATCGGTGGTGCGTCCATCGACGCCCACGGTGAACCCCTGACCGACGCGGAACTGGCCAAGGCCGGCGAGTGCGATGCGGTGCTGTTGGGTGCGGTAGGTGGACCCAAGTGGGATACCCTGGATCGCGCCATTCGCCCGGAAAAAGGCCTGCTGAAAATTCGCAGTGGTCTCGGCCTTTACGCCAACCTGCGTCCGGCGATTCTGTATCCGCAACTGGCCGATGCCTCCTCGCTGAAGCCCGAAGTGGTTTCCGGCCTGGATATTCTGATCGTGCGCGAGCTGACCGGCGGTATCTACTTCGGTGAGCCGCGCGGTATCAAAACGCTTGAGAACGGCGAGAAGCAGGGCTACAACACCTACGTCTACAAAGAGTCCGAAATCGAGCGTATCGCGCGCACCGCATTTGAAGCGGCACAAAAGCGTGGCGGCAAACTGTGTTCTGTGGACAAGGCCAATGTACTGGAAGTCACCGTACTGTGGCGCGAGGTGCTGGATCGCCTGGCGCCGGAGTATCCGGATGTAGAGCTGTCACACATGTACGTGGACAACGCTGCCATGCAGCTGGTGCGCGCACCGAAGCAGTTTGATGTGATGGTGACCGGCAACATGTTCGGCGACATCCTGTCGGACGCCGCCGCCATGCTCACCGGCTCCATCGGCATGTTGCCGTCCGCATCCATGAATGAAAGTGGCTTTGGCCTGTACGAGCCCTGTCACGGCAGTGCACCGGATATCGCAGGGCAGGGCATTGCCAACCCGCTGGCCACCATTCTTTCCGCCGCCATGATGCTGCGCTATTCCCTCGATATGGGGGAAGCCGCCGCGGCGATCGAAGCGGCTGTCAGCAAAGTACTGGATCAGGGACTGCGCACCGCGGATATCTACACTGAAGGCTCAAAGAAAGTCTCTACCGCGGAAATGGGCGCAGCAGTGGTGGCCGCTTTCTAGTAACTCTCTGGTAACGCTGATCGTCACATCGCTGTATCCGCCCCCGGTGACACCCGGGGGCCAGAAACTCACAGATTTAACAGGGTAATGAAATGAACAAGGTAGGATTCGTAGGCTGGCGCGGTATGGTCGGCTCCGTTTTGATGGGTCGCATGCTGGAAGAAAACGACTTTGCACATATTGCCGAGCCGGTATTTTTCTCCACGTCCAACGCCGGTGGTAAAGCGCCGGAGATTGGTAAAGAGGTTGCGCCGCTGAAAGACGCCTACGACCTCGACGCACTGGCCGAGCTGGATGCGGTCGTCAGCTGTCAGGGCGGTGACTACACCAAGGAAGTTTTCGGCAAGCTGCGCGAAAAAGGCTGGGATGGCTACTGGATCGACGCCGCCTCCAGCCTGCGCATGAATGACGACGCCATCATTGTGCTGGACCCGGTCAACCGCGACGTGATCGATCGCGGGATCGAATCCGGCGTGAAAAATTATATCGGCGGTAACTGCACCGTGAGCCTGATGCTGATGGGCCTGGGTGGCCTGTTCAAGGAAGGCCTGGTGGAGTGGGTTACTGCGCAGACCTATCAGGCGGCCAGCGGTTCCGGTGCCAAGCACATGCGTGAGCTGATCTCCCAGATGGGTAGTATTCGCGATGGTGTGGCTAGCGAGCTGGCAGACCCGGCGAGCGCGATTCTGGAGATTGACCGCAAGGTGGCCGAAAACATGCGCAGTGCTGACTTCCCCACCGCGCAATTCGGCGAGCCGCTGGCGGGCAGCCTGCTGCCGTGGATTGATACCCAGCTGGAGTCCGGCCAGAGCCGTGAAGAGTGGAAGGCCCAGGTGGAAGCGAACAAGATCCTCTCTACCGAGAGCACCGTACCGGTCGATGGCACCTGTGTGCGTATTGGCGCGATGCGCTGCCACAGCCAGGCGTTCACCGTGAAGCTGAAGAAGGACCTGCCGCTGGCGGAGATCGAGAAGATCATCGGTTCTGCCAATGACTGGGTAAAAGTGGTTCCCAACGACCGCGAAGTGACCCTGAAAGAGCTGACCCCGACTGCGGTCACCGGCAAGCTGGATATCCCGGTAGGCCGTCTGCGCAAGCTGAGCATGGGTGGTGAATATCTGAACGCATTCACCGTTGGCGACCAGCTGCTGTGGGGTGCCGCCGAGCCTCTGCGTCGTGTACTGCTGATTCTGCTGGGCAAACTGTAAGTCTCGTCGGGACTTTTTTGGCCCAATTCGTCGCCCCGGTCCCGGGGCGGCTTCCCCCCGCACTCTCCCTGAGTATAATCCCCCGCATTTTCAGGCTGTTTATTCGCCGAACTGGCGCAGAAGCAACCGAATCAGCTCATGAGAACTCAATATGACAGAATCCACCCGGGAACTGGTGATCGTAGGTGTTGGCAGCGCGCCGTTTGATGCGCTGTTGGAGATCCTGGAAGAGCGGGAGACAGTAACCCCCGCGCAGTTGAAGCTTATTGCGGGGGACGAGGCCGATGCGGATCCTCAGGTGTTTGCCAACCGCAGTGTGTCGGTGCAGCCACTGAAAGATTTTGTGTTTTCCCCGGAGCAGATCGTCTTGTTACTGTCGGCGGGTGAAATTGCAACCGCGGCACTGGCCAAGGCAGAGAGTGCTGGTGCCTGGGTAGTGGACGCCGCGGGGATCAGTCGCGGTGATGAGAGCGTTGACCTGGTGCATCCACTGCTCAATGCGACCACGCTGACGGCGCGTGACGAGCAGGACCGCAAAGTGATCGCGGTGCCCGGGCCCGGCGCAGCGATGATCGCGGAGGCGCTGTTCCCCCTCAAGGACCAGCTGCAGTCTGTTGAAATCGTGCTGAATCAGCCGGTGTCGGCACTGGGCAAAAGCAGTGTGGACGCGGCGGCGGCACAGACTGCACGCCTGTTCAACGGGCAGGAGCCTGAAGTGGATGAAGCGACCGGCCAACGCCTTGCGTTCAATCACCTCAGCTCTGCGGAAGCGTTGCTGGACAGCGGCCACAACTTCAGCGAGTTGGCACTGGTGCTGGAACTGCGTCGGTTGTTAGGTGATCAGGTGGCGCTGGATGCCACCATCAATACCGCATCCGTGTTTCACGGTCAGCTGGCCAACCTGAGTGTACAGCTGAATGCGGAGCAGCCATTGGAAACCGTGCGCGGATTGCTTACCAATGGTGCGCGTTTGGAAATGCGCGAGCGCCCCTCGGCACAGGATGCGGTGGGTAGTGACAATACCTTGCTGGGGCGGTTGCGCAGCGGCCTGATTAACCCGAGGCAGGTCGTTTTTTGTGCGGCATCCGACAATTTGCGCAAAGACGTCGCAATTAACTGTGTACTGATTGTCCACTTGTTGCTAAAAACCCATTGATATTTAATACTTAGCGGCCTTTCTGAAGGTTTCTTCTTAACTTTGCCCGCACTCGGGCACCGGCAACGCTTGGGGGCAAGCTCGGAGAAAGTGGGGAGAAGCTGGATAGGCCAAGTCTTTTTCGGGGGGCGACTCTTTCGTTGGAGAGTTTCGCTGGAGAGTAGAGCCTGGTGTCTCAGCACTGGTTCTTGTGAATAATTTTTGTGCAGAACGATGGCTGCACAGACCTGGTGCCTGCCTGCCCTTTGGGTGTTTTTTATGCAGGTTCCGGTGAGATTCTAACAATAAAGGGAATCGGATATGCGTGTGCAAAAGCTGGCACTAGCGGTAGGTCTGGTCAGCGCACTGGGTGGCAACGGGGCTCTGGCGCTCGGTCTGGGTGAGATCAAACTGAACTCGACCCTCAACCAACCTCTCAATGCGGAAATCAAACTGCTGCAGACGCGCGGCCTTGGTGAAAGTGAAATCAAGGTGCGCCTGGCCAGCTCGGAAGACTTTGACCGTGCTGGTGTTGATCGCGCCTACCTGCTCGACGAGCTGCGCTTTGAAGTGGACTACTCCAGTGGCCAGCCCGTTGTCCGAATCTCCAGCCGCACGCCGATCCGTGAACCATTCCTTAATTTCCTGGTAGAGACCCGCTGGCCCAGTGGCCGACTGCTGCGGGAATATACCCTGTTGATGGACCTGCCGGCCTTCTCCACCAATACCGCCTCCCAGCCTGTGCGTGCCGCCGAGCGCGAGCGCCAGCAGGTGCGCCGTGAAGCGCCGGTGCAGAAACCGCTGCAACCCATGGTGCAGCGCGCACCGGAGCCGGTGCAGGCACCTGTCGAACAGCCGGCAAGCGAACCCGAAGCACCGCAGGAAACCGTTGCCGCTGAGCCGCAGCAGCCAACTTACGAGGCGCCTGCGGAAGAGCCGATTGAATTCCAGTCCGAGACGACTGCCGATAGCGGTAGCCGCGTGTACGGGCCGGTGGAAGCGAACAAAACCCTGTGGGAAATCGCCCGCGACAGCCGCGAGTCCCGCGATCTCTCCGTCCAGCAGACCATGCTGGCGATTCAGCGCCTCAACCCCGAAGCGTTCATCAACAACAATATCAATCTGCTGAAGAAAGGCTCGGTACTGCGCCTGCCTACCGCAGATGAAGTGCGCAACCTGTCCTTGACCGAAGCGGTCTCCCAGGTGGCCACCCAGAACGACGCCTGGCGCGAGCGCGTGGGCACCGCGGATGTTACCGGCGCGCCGCTGGATGGTCGTGCCGCGGCAGAAGAAGCTGTTGAAAGCGATGTGCTGGAAGGCCGCGTATCCCTTGCCGCCCCTGGCGACAACGAATCCGTATTGTCTGGCTCTGGCAGCGGTACTGGTGAGAGCGAAGCCCTTGAGGGTGAGCTGGCGGTTACCGAGGAAGAGCTCGACAAGTCCCGTCTGGAAAATACCGAGCTGCAGGATCGTATCGGAGAGCTGAACGAGCAGATCGATACCATGGAGCGCCTGGTCGAGGTCTCCAATGACGAGCTGCAGGCGGTGCAGGCTGCAGCAGAGCAGACGGCAGATGCATCTGAATCCGGCGAAGTAACCTCTGACCTTATCGATGGAGAGGCAGACGCAGAGCTGGAAGGCTTTGCCGCCGAAACTGGTGAGCAGACCGGCGAAGATGTGCTGGGTGATGTTGCGGAAGAAACTGCCGATATTGATGCGGTAACCGAGTCCGAGCCGGATACTGTTGAGGCCCCTGTAGCGGCGGCCGAAGAAGTCGCTGAAGAAGATACTACCCGTAACCGTGTAGTGGTACAGACCCGTCCCGAACCCACCATCATGGAGCGGGTGATGGACAATATCGTGCCGATCGGTATTGGCGCGGGTGCGCTGCTGGTGGGCCTGTTTGGCTTCTTTACCTGGCGTCGTCGCAAGGAAGAAGAGGAGGCCATCCGCCAGGTCGAGGCAGAAATGGCTGCCGAGCGCGAGCTGGCGGCAGCACCGGAAATCGGCGAGATGGATGACAATCTCAGCGCCGTGGAAGAGCTCGAATCCAACGAAAGCTTCGACCTGGACCAGCTGGGAGAAGTTGAAACCGACGATCCGGTAGCGGAAGCGGAAATCCACCTCTCTCTGGGCCAGTACCAGGAAGCGGAATCCAAATTGCTGGCGGGCCTTAAGAGCGCGCCGGAAAATATCGATGCACGCCTGATGCTGCTGGAGGCTTATGCGCACCAGCAGAAAGGCGCGGAGTTCGATGATCACTATCGCCAGTTGCTTGGATATAGCGATGGACCGGCTGCAGACCGCGCCGCGCGCCTGCGCGAGACCATCGCTGGTATCGGCCCGTTTGAAGCGCCTGAAAACAGCTTCTCCAGTGAATCCCTGGAAGCGGCGCAGCTCGACGATATGGGTGCGGAGTTCGATAGCGAAGCGAGCTTTGGCGACCTCGAGGAATTCTCTGCAGACCAGACTGTTGTCGCTGCGAATACGGATACCAAGGGTGACGAGGACGATTTCGGCCTGCTCGACGACCTGTCCCTGGACCTGGATGACAGCAGTGACAACCTGAATGCAGGTACTGAAGCTGCCGACGAAGACAGCTTCTCTCTGGATCTTGACCTGGGTGATGACCTCGAAAGCGATCTGTCTGCAGTACAATCCGAGACTGACGCGACTGCTGCAGAAGAACCGACATTCGATCTTGAGCTGGATTCCGGCTTTGAGTCCGATACCGGCAGTACTGCCGAAGAGGACAACTTCGATCTCGACGACCTGATGGCGGATGGCGACCTGGATCTGGACAGCCTCGACAGCCTGGATCTGGATTCCGATTTCAGTGTGGATGCGTCCGCCGAAGGCGGTGCCCTGGAGCAGTCGGATTCCATCGCGGTTGACTCGCAGAATGCGACTGCGGAAGCGGTAGAAAACAGCGGTCTCGAGTTCGACCTTGACCTGACACCGATGGAAGACGGTGACGACCTCGATTCGGGTGAGACAGCTGTGCAGTCCACTGCTGCTGATGCATCTGAGGGCGAGCTGGACAGTTTCTCGGATGACCTGGGCGGTGATAATGATTTTGACAGCCTGGACCTGGACTCCATCGATCTCGGTGAGCTGGATCTCGACAGTGGCGACCTGGATTTCGATAACGGTAACTTCGCCACTGACGCGTCCACCGATTTCGAGCTGGAAGGTGATCTCGCTGTAGCCGAAGAGCCTGTAGCCAAGTCCGAGCCCGCCCAATCCGGCGCGCAAAGTTCTGCCGAAGACGCGGAGCTGGGAGATCTGAACTTTAATCTGGAGAGCGATCTGGATTCCGAGCTCAACCTGCTGGAAGGGAGTGACGAGGTCACCACCAAGCTGGAGCTGGCCCAGGCCTATCTGGATATGGGAGACAAAGACGGCGCGCGGGAAATCCTGGGTGAAGTGGTAGAAGAGGCTGCCGGTGAGCACCAGCAGCGCGCCAAGGATATGCTCGAGCGTATTGGTTAATCCCGCTGTCGATTTTTCACGCTATCTACAGCGACAACACTTTGACCCCGCCACGCGCGGGGTCTTTCTTTTTCCGGGAAGACATACTGCCGGTAGCTGAGGGCGAATACGGGCGCCGCGGCTTGCCTGTGCGGAGTTCTGGTAAGCGATGAACAGGATTTACGAATACAAGCCAAACGGAGAAGTGCCGCCGGGGGAGTCCCTGCCCGAGGGGGTGCGACGGGTAGCCCTGGGCATAGAATATTGTGGCACCCGGCTGCGCGGCTTCCAGAAGCAGAAGCACGACCCGCAGACAGTGCAGGAAACCCTCGAGAAAGCGTTATCCAGGGTGGCGGCTGAGCCGGTTACCCTGGTATGTGCCGGGCGTACGGATGCCGGCGTGCACGCCACCGGTCAGGTGATCCATTTCGATACCCGCGCCCAGCGCCCTACCAAGGCGTGGGTGCAGGGGGTCAACACCCAGATGCCATTTGATGTGCGTGTGCAGTGGGCGCAGGAAATGCCGCCCCAGTTTCACGCGCGGTTTTCCGCCCGCAACCGGACCTATCGCTACCTGATCCACAGTGCTCCCACCCGTTCCGCCCAGGCCACCAGTGAGGTGACCTGGACCGAGCGCACCCAGGATCTCGCGGCCATGCGTGCCGGCGCCCAGCATCTTATCGGTGAGCACGACTTCAGCAGTTTCCGTGCGGCACAGTGTCAGGCCAAATCTCCCGTGCGCCGCCTTACCCGGCTCGACATCGGCAGGGTGGGGCAGCTGATTGTTCTGGAGATCAGCGCTACGGCTTTCCTGCACCACATGGTGCGCAATATTGCCGGCGTCTTGATGGCCGTGGGAAGAGGGGATCGCGATCCCGCCTGGGTGCGCGATGTGCTCGAGGCGCGGGACCGGAGCGCCGCCGGGGTAACCGCGCCACCCTATGGTCTCTATCTGGTGGATGTACGCTACCCGGATGAGTTTACGATGCCGGTGCGCGAGCCCGGTCCGCTGCTGGTACCCTTGCCGTTGGGCACCATCGGTGGCGACGGATCCGCCTGAATTGATCGACTGCCGCGTTTCGCCTAATCCCCTGATCTGCTAGTATCGCTGGCTCTCCGATATTTCTCTGCTGCCAGCGCCCCGGATAGATGGCGGTCTACACCTTGGCAGTATCAGCGGTGTATGGATTATGCGCGTAAAGATCTGCGGAATTACCAGTGTCGAAGATGCCCGCCTCGCGGTAGATGCCGGCGCCGATGCGCTCGGTCTTGTCTTCTATCCGCCCAGTCCGCGCAATGTAACCCCGCAGCAGGCCGCAGAAATCGCTCGGGCCGTGTCCCCGTTTGTGGTACTTACCGGCCTGTTTGTCGATGCCCACCCCAAGCAGGTGGAGACGGTGCTGGATCAGGTGCCGCTCAACCTGTTGCAGTTCCACGGCAGTGAAAACGCCCCTTATTGTCGCCAGTTCCACCGCCCCTATATCAAGGCGTTGCGGATGAAGCCCGAGCTGGACCCGCTGGAGGCGATGGCGGCGTTCCCCGATGCCCGGGGCATTCTGCTGGATGCCTATCGCAAGGGAGTCCCCGGCGGTACCGGAGATACGTTCGACTGGCAGCGTGTTCCCGCGGACAGTGGCCGTCAGATCATTCTCGCCGGCGGCCTGAACCCGGGCAATGTGGCCCAGGCGATTGCTGTCGCCAGCCCTCACGCGGTGGATGTCAGTGGTGGCGTCGAAGCGTCACCGGGACGAAAAGATGCCGCAAAAGTGCACGAATTTATCCGTGCCGCCCGCGCAGCCCAGAGCGGCAGCGCCCGCAGTACAGAATTGACACAAGGAGTTTGAGCAGTGAGTAAACCCGCATCCCCCGTCGACTATGGGGCTTTTCCGGATGCCAAAGGGCATTTCGGGGAATTTGGTGGGCGCTTTGTATCGGAAACCCTGATCAGCGCTCTCGATGAATTGCAGGAAATGTACCAGCGCCTGAAAAACGATCCCGAGTTTCAGGCCGCTTTTGACTACGACCTGGCCCACTATGTCGGACGTCCGTCCCCGCTGTATCTGGCGGAGCGGTTGACCGCGGAGGCGGGCGGCGCACGTATCTGGCTCAAGCGTGAAGATCTCAACCACACCGGTGCCCACAAGGTAAACAATACCGTGGGGCAGGCGCTGCTTGCCAAGCACAGCGGCAAACGCCGGGTGATTGCCGAGACAGGTGCCGGTCAGCACGGGGTGGCCACGGCCACTGTCGCAGCCCGTTTGGGGCTCAAGTGCGCGGTTTACATGGGTGCGGAAGACGTCAAGCGCCAGTCCCCGAATGTCTATCGCATGAAGCTGCTGGGCGCGGAAGTGATTCCGGTGGAGTCCGGCTCCAAGACCCTGAAGGACGCCATGAACGAAGCCATGCGCGACTGGGTCACCAATGTGGACGATACCTTCTACATCATCGGTACCGTGGCTGGCCCGCATCCCTATCCGCAGCTGGTGCGGGATTTCAATTCCGTGATCGGTCGCGAGGCGCGTCGTCAGAGCCTGGAGCAATTTGGCCAGCTGCCGGACGCATTGGTAGCTTGTGTGGGTGGCGGTTCTAACGCCATCGGCCTGTTCCACCCGTTCCTCAGCGACGAAGCGGTAAAAATGTACGGTGTTGAAGCCGGTGGTGATGGCCTGGAAACCGGGCGTCATGCGGCACCGCTGAATGATGGTGTTCCCGGTGTTCTGCACGGCAATCGCACCTACCTGATGGAGGACGAGGACGGCCAGATCATCGAGACCCATTCAGTCTCTGCGGGGCTGGACTACCCAGGGGTCGGGCCAGAACACGCCTGGCTGCGGGACATTGGTCGTGTGGAATATGTGACGGCCAATGACGACGAAGCCCTGGCGGCATTCCGTACCCTGACCCGCAGCGAGGGCATCCTGCCCGCGCTGGAGTCGAGCCATGCGGTGGCCTATGCCCTTAAGCTGGCGGCAACCATGTCACCCGAGCAGAATATCGTTGTGAACCTGTCCGGTCGCGGCGACAAGGATATATTCACTGTGGCCGCCATCGACGGCATAGAAGTGTAGGGAGTGACACGGTGACAGAAGAACAGAACAGAATCGACCGTCGCTTTGCCAAGCTGCGCGGTGAAGGGCGCAAGGCGCTGGTGACCTATATTGTTGCCGGTGATGGCGGTCTGGAAAACACCGTAGGCCTGATGCATCAGCTGGTTGCCAGCGGCTCTGACCTGATTGAATTGGGGGTGCCTTTTTCCGATCCCATGGCCGAAGGGCCGGTGATCCAGAAAGGCCACGAGCGTGCGCTGGAGCACAAGGCTTCCCTGCGTAAATGCCTGGCGTTGGTGCAGGAGTTTCGCACCCGGGATGCGGACACTCCGGTGATCCTGATGGGGTATGCCAATCCTATCGTCAAAATGGGCTTCGAGGCATTTGCCGACAACATGCGTGAGGCCGGTGTGGACGGCGCGCTTACCGTCGACCTGCCGGCGGAAGAGGCGGGGCCTCTCAACGAGCTGCTCAAGGCGCGCAACCTGCGCAACATCTTCCTGCTTACACCCACGACTAGCGATCAGCGCATCGCCGAGATAACCCGTCTCGCCAGTGGTTTTGTCTACTATGTATCCCTGAAAGGCGTCACCGGGGCCGGCCATCTGGATCTGGATTCCGTGCGCGAAAACCTGGCGCGTATCCGTCGCCACACCGACCTGCCTTTGTGCGTCGGCTTTGGTATCAAGGACGGTGCCTCCGCCAAGGCGGTGAGTGCTGATGGCGACGGTGCGGTAGTGGGTAGTGTGCTGGTGTCTGCTGTGGGTGAGTCTGCCGATGGTGCGGCGGCCAAGGATCGCGTTGGCGCCCTGGTATCGGAAATGCGGACTGCGCTGGATAACTGAGGCTCCAGTGCATATTGGCCAGAAAGCCTGATTCGGCGGCTTATCTGGCCAAGAGCAATTTTTTTGAAAGTGGTTTAATTCGCGGTTTTAGAATTGCCGGTCATTTAAGCTATGCCTCTATCCCGGGGCTGGTGTCCCGGCAAGTTAAATTCTGCAAGCATCGGATTTTGGAAACAGAATGAGCTGGTTAGAAAAAATTGTTCCCTCGGTCATTCGTACCGAGCGTCGTGCCGGTGCCAGCAAGGTGCCGGAAGGGGTGTGGAAAAAGTGCGTGAAGTGCGATTCCACCCTTTACCTGCCGGAGCTGGAGCGCAACCTGGACGTATGTCCGAAGTGCGAACACCATTTCCGTATCGGTGCCCGCCGTCGCCTGGATATGTTCCTGGATACGGAGCACCGTGAAGAGCTGGCTACCGATGTAGAGCCGGTGGATCGTCTGAAGTTCAAGGACGTCAAAAAGTACAAGGATCGCCTGACCCAGGCCCAGAAAGCGACCGGTGAAAAAGATGCACTGGTTGCCATGCAGGGCCTTCTCGAGGGCAAACCGGTTGTTGCCGTTGCGTTTGAATTTGCTTTCCACGGCGGCTCTATGGGCTATGTCGTAGGAGAAAAGTTCACCCGTGCTGCGCAACGCGCGCTGGAAGAAAACATTCCGCTGGTTTGTTTCTCTGCGACCGGCGGCGCGCGCATGCAGGAGGCGCTGATCTCGCTGATGCAGATGGCGAAGACTTCGGCGGTGCTGGAAAAGATGCGCATGGCGGGCGTGCCCTACATCTCGATCATGACAGATCCGGTGTACGGTGGGGTTTCTGCCTCTCTGGCGCTGCTGGGCGACATCAATGCCGCAGAGCCCGGTGCCCGCGCTGGCTTTGCCGGCCCGAATATCATTGAGCAAACCATTCGCCAGAAGCTGCCAAAGGGCTTCCAGCGCGCCGAGTTTCTGCTGGAGCACGGTGCCATCGACATGATTATTCCGCGCAAGGACATGCGCAACACGGTCGGTCGCCTGCTGGGTAAGCTCACCAATAACTGATCCCGGCCGAATCCATCCTGAGATCCCGGTAGCCGGTGTTGTTATAACGCCGCTACCGGGGTTGCTTCCCCAGTCCTTCCCCGGGCTTTGTAAATCATCTCTGTTTCCCTTTCTTCTTCCCGACTAAAATCCCCACACCAGACTAACAACCGGTGACCCGATGCGAGACCTTCAATCCTGGCTTTCACGCCTGGAGCAATTGCACCCCTCTGAAATTGAACTGGGACTGGAGCGGGTTTCTTCCGTTGCCGGCGCGCTCGATGTGCAGGTGCCCGCGCGGCGCGTGTTTACTGTAGCCGGTACCAATGGCAAAGGCAGTTGCGTGCGCACCATGGAAGCGCTGTTGCGTGCCGGGGATCATTCGGTAGGGGCGTACAGCTCACCGCATCTGCTGCGGTTTAACGAGCGGATTCGGATCAATGGGCAAGAAGTAGAAGATGCGCAATTGATCGCCGCATTCGAGGCGGTGGAGCAGGCGCGCGGCGAGACCAGCCTGACGTATTTCGAGTTCACCACGCTTGCGGCCTTCTGGTTGTTCAAGCAGGCAGATGTGGAGTTTGCGCTGCTGGAAGTGGGGCTCGGTGGCAGGCTGGATGCGGTGAATCTGGTGGACCCGGATGTCGCAATCATCACCAGTGTGGCGGTGGATCACGAAGCCTGGCTGGGGAGTGATCGGGAGGTGATCGGACGCGAGAAGGCAGGGATTCTGCGGGCGGGCAAGACATTCGTGTGCGCGGATCCGCGACCACCGGCCTCTGTCATCGATGTGTCGGGCAAGCTGGGGTGTGACAGTTATTTTATCGACCGGCATTTTTCCCTGGTGGATGGCGCTTATCGGCTGGAGGCCGAACCCGAACTGGTGCTCGGACTGCCCGAGTTGCGGCTGCCGCCGGCGAGTGTGGCGGCAGCGATTACCGCGCTGGCCGTGGCGGGTGCACTGCCCGGGGCGGACCAGGTATGTGCAACCCTGGAGCAGCTGCAGATGCCGGGGCGCTGTCAGGCGCTCACCATGCGCGGGCGTAATCTGGTGTTGGATGTCGGGCATAACCCGGCGGCGGCCGAGTATCTGGCCAGCTGGCTGAAGCAGCATCCTGTGCCGGGACGGACACTGGCACTCTTCGCGGCCATGGCAGACAAGGACCTGGCAGGTCTGCTGGCGCCACTCAGGTCCTCCATTGACCACTGGTATCCGGCACTGTTGCCGGATAACCCGCGGGCCGCGGGCGCGGAGCAGATTGAGGCGGCGCTGGCCGCTGCGGCTGTCCCGGCAGAGCAGGTTTCTACCCCGAGTATGGCGGTGAAGTCCCAGCTGGAGCGTGCTTTCGGAGAGTTGGGTGAGGACGACAGGTTGCTTGTATTCGGTTCTTTCTTTACCGTTGCAGAGGTACTCCAGCTCACAAGAGAACAACAAGATGCCCAGCCGGAATAGTGATTCGGACTCTTATTCCCCGGAAAACCGGCGCGCTTCACGCCGCCTGAATGACGGGGTCAAGCAGCGCATTGTGGGGGCGCTGGTACTGGCTGCACTGGCGGTCATCTTTCTGCCGACCCTGTTTGACCGTGAGGGCGCGCGCTATATCGACGTGACCAGTCAGATCCCTCCCGCTCCGGATATCAAGCCGATTGCCATTGCCGAGCCAGAGCCCGTTGCCGATGTGGAACCGGCCCCCCCGGTAAACGAGGTGTTTCAGCCGGAGTTTGTCGAGCCGAAATCCCCCGCGCCGGATCCAGAGTCCGTCTCCCTGAAGGCGGAACCGGAAGCCAAGCCGCAAGCCCAGACAAAAACCGAGGCAAAAGTGGCCGCGGTTGAGCCCAAACCCAAGCCGGAAGTGAAGTCGGAATCCGCGAGCGCGGTGCAGCTACCGGCGGAGAAAACCCAGCTGGACGACCAGGGCCTGCCGGAGGGTTGGGTAGTTCAGGTGGCGGCCTATAAAGAGGCTGCCGGTGCCGAGCGGATGCGGAAAAAACTGATGGACGCCGGTTTCCGCGCTTACACCCGTTCGGTGGACACTGCCAAAGGACGTTTTGTGCGGGTATTTGTCGGGCCCAAGCTAAGCCGGGTGGATGCCCAGTCGGATAAACAGAAGCTCGACAAGCTGCTCAAGACCGAGACCCTGGTTCTGCGCTATCGGGCGTGATACCGCGCCCCTGTTAACCACACTACGCTTACCGTTCTGTATTCGAAGCCGGCCTGCAGGTGTTATTTGACGTGATTGACCGGACAGTTCAGTAAGTTCCTGCCCCCTGTCCGCGGATTAACTTCGCGGGATTCGGTGAACTGCTTCACGGGCCCCGGTCGGTAAGTTAGAATGCGCGCTCTTCGCGGCAGCCGCCGCGTAGCAGGTAGGGTTGAATGAACTGGGCTGACTGGACCATTCTGGCAATCGTTGCCATCTCCACGCTGATCGGCTTGAGCCGAGGCTTCGTGCGCGAAGTCTTGTCGCTACTCACCTGGGTGGCTGCATTCGTGGTGGCAATGATGTTTCGCGACCAGCTGGCGCCACTGCTCTCCAACCTTGTCGATACACCTTCGCTGCAGGCCATCGCCGCCTTTGCCATCCTGTTCATATTCACCCTGTTGGCCGGAGCCGGCCTGAACATGACCCTGTCTGCCTTTGTAGAGGCCACCGGCCTTTCCGGCACGGATCGGGTATTGGGGATGGTATTTGGATTGTTTCGCGGCTGCATCATTGTGATGGCGCTGTTGATCTTCGCCCCGGCGCTGGCGCCGGTCAACGAAGACAGCTGGTGGCAGGAATCGACCTTGATACCGCATTTTCTAGAATTTGAGGATCGCGCGCGCGAAGCGGCTGGCGCGATCAAGGATTTCTTCGCAGGGCAACTTGATTGATCGCTGGGCTGCAGGATGCGGCACAGGGGCACCATGACCATTTCGAAATGACTGGGGTTATCTGAAGTATGTGTGGCATCGTTGGAATCGTCGGTAAAAGTGACGTCAATCTGCAGTTGTACGACGCGCTTACCCTGTTGCAGCACCGGGGCCAGGATGCCGCGGGTATCGTCACCTGTGATGGTGACCGCCTGAATCAGCAGAAGGCAAATGGCCTGGTGCGCGACGTGTTCCGCGCGCGCCATATGCAGCGCCTGACAGGCAACTTTGGCATTGGCCATGTGCGCTATCCCACCGCCGGCAGCTCCGGCCCCGCACTCGCCCAGCCGTTTTACGTCAACTCCCCCTACGGCATCGCCATGGCCCACAATGGCAACCTCACCAACGTCACCGAGGTGAAGGAAGCGATCTTCCAGCAGGACCTGCGCCACATCAACACCGACTCGGATTCCGAAGTGCTGTTGAATGTGTTCGCCCACGAACTGCACAAGCAGCACAAACTCCAGCCCAAGGCAGAAGACATCTTCACGGCCATGCGTGCAGTGCACAAGCGTGTGCGCGGTGGTTACGCCTGTGTGGCAATGATTGTCGGCTACGGTGTTGTTGCATTCCGCGATCCGAACGGCATCCGTCCGCTGGTTTACGGCAAGCGCGAGACCGACAAGGGCACCGAGTACATGGTGGCCTCTGAGTCCGTGGCACTGGATGTACTGGGTTACACCCTGGTGCGCGACGTGGCGCCGGGTGAATGTATCTATATCGAGCTGGATGGCACCGTGCACTCCGAACAGTGTGCGGAAGATCCGCAGCTGCGTCCGTGTATTTTTGAGCACGTGTACTTCGCCCGTCCGGACTCCATCATGGACGGCGTTTCTGTACACAAGGCGCGTCTGCGTCAGGGCGAGCACCTGGCGGAAAAGATTCTGCGCGAACGCCCGGACCACGATATCGACGTGGTAATCCCGATTCCAGACTCTTCCCGTTCTGCCGGCCAGATGGTTGCACACCGTCTGGGTGTGAAGTTCCGTGAGGGTATGGTGAAGAACCGCTATATCGGCCGTACTTTTATCATGCCGGGCCAGAAACAGCGCAAGAAGTCTGTGCGCCAGAAGCTGAACCCGATCGAGCTGGAGTTCCGCGGCAAGAATGTGTTGCTGGTGGACGACTCTATTGTGCGCGGCACTACCTGTAAGCAGATTATCCAGATGGCCCGTGAGGCGGGTGCTGCGAAGGTATACTTTGCGTCGGCGGCGCCGGCGGTGAAGTACCCGAATGTTTACGGTATCGATATGCCGTCTGCGACTGAGCTGGTTGCGCACAACCGCACTACTGAAGAGGTGTGCGAGGAAATTGGTGCGGACTGGCTGGTTTATCAGGACCTTGATGAGCTGATCGTTTCGTCTTCTGACGGTAACCATGACATCAAGGAATTTGATTGCGCGGTATTCGATGGCAAGTACATCACTGGTGATGTCACTGAAGAATATCTCGACAGTCTGCATGCTGCGCGTAACGACAACGCGAAGACGGGCAAGGGCAACGAAAGCTCTTTGTAAAAAGTAGTTTTTCTGCAGTCTCATCGCTCCTTCGGCCCACCATAGTGTGGGCCGAAGTGTTTTTATCCGATGAGAAGGTGTCTCACAAACAACCATCGGTAGCGGCGCCGCCACCGAACTATCTACGAAGCTCCCTGATTCGTGCCTCTTGGCTTTCGGTCTGCCAAAACTGCCTTGATGGGGTAAGATTACCGGTCCAACTATTTCTAACCCGGGACGGTTAATCCATGTTTGAAGACGACGGCTACGCACTGGAAACTCTGGCGGTACGTGCAGGCCAGAGCCGGTCGGCGGAAGGCGAGCACTCCGAATCCATTTACGCCACCTCCAGTTACGTCTTTCCCTCAGCGGCAGAAGCCGCCGCGCGCTTTTCCGGGGAATCACCCGGCAACGTCTACTCGCGCTACACCAACCCCACCGTGCGCATGTTCGAACAGCGCATCTCCGCCATGGAAGGAGGGGAGGCCGCCGTCGCGACATCCAGCGGCATGGCCGCCATCCTCAGCCTGTGCATGGCACTGCTGAAAAGCGGTGACAAAGTCATCTGCTCGCGCAGTGTGTTCGGTACCACCACCGCACTGTTCACCCGTTACATGATCAAGTTCGGCGTCAAGGTCACCTTCGTAGACCTCACCGATTTCCAGGCCTGGAAAGACGCACTGGATGGCGACACCAAACTGCTGTTTATGGAAACGCCCTCCAATCCGCTGTGTGAAGTGGCAGATATCCGTGCCATGGCGGATCTCGCCCACAGCGCCGGCGCCCAACTGGTGGTCGACAACTGCTTCTGTACACCGGCACTGCAACGCCCGCTGGAACTGGGTGCAGATATTGTTGTGCACTCCGCTACCAAATTCCTGGATGGCCAGGGCCGTTGTGTGGGTGGTGTGGTTGTCGGGCCCAAAGCCGTGATGGACGAGATCGTCATTTTCCTGCGTACCTGTGGCCCCAGCATGAGCCCGTTCAACGCGTGGGTTTTTCTCAAGGGGCTGGAAACTCTGAAGCTGCGTATGCAGGCCCACTGCACCAGCGCACTGGATGTGGCCTGGTGGCTGAAAGAGCAGCCGCAGGTGGAGAAGGTCAACTACGTCGGTCTCCCCAGCCACCCCAATCACCAGCTGGCCGCGGCCCAGCAATCCGGTTTCGGCGCGGTGTTCAGCTTTACCGTCAAGGGTGATCGCGAGGCCGCGTGGCAGGTGATCGATGCGTGCAAGATCTTCTCGGTTACCGCCAACCTGGGTGACGCGAAAAGTACCATCGTCCATCCGGCCACCACGACACACGGTCGCCTGAGCGAAGAAGACAAGGCCAGGGCCGGGATCAGTGAAAACCTGATCCGGATCTCGGTAGGACTCGAGAATGTGGAAGATTTGAAAGCCGATCTGGCGCGAGGCTTGTCGACCCTCGCATAATCCGGTCACAATGGCGCGGAATGTGACATGATGAATGGCCTCGTTAACTGCGAGGCCTATCATTAATGGCTAGTGAAGAAAAACTGAGCAGTAATGGATTTGCCGTGCAAAAAATCATTTCCGCGATTGTTGCCGATATCGGCAAGGTCCTTCTGGGTAAAGAGCATCAGGTAAAACTGGCTTTGGCCTGCCTGCTGGCCCGCGGGCACCTGTTGATCGAAGACCTGCCCGGTATGGGCAAAACCACATTGGCGCACGCGTTGGCACAGGTCCTCGGCCTCAGCTACAAGCGCGTCCAGTTCACCAGCGATATGCTGCCCGCCGATATTCTCGGCGTGAGTATTTTCGAGCGCGACTCCGGTCAGTTCCGCTTCCACGAAGGCCCTGTTTTCAGCCAGTTGCTGCTTGCTGATGAGATCAACCGCAGCTCTCCCAAAACCCAGAGTGCGCTGCTTGAAGCCATGGAAGAGCGTCAGGTCAGTATCGACGGCGAAACCCGCGCGTTGCCCGAGCCCTTTTTCGTCATCGCCACCCAGAATCCACTGCAGCAATCCGGTACTTTCGTATTGCCGGAATCCCAGCTCGACCGCTTTCTGATGCGTATCAGCCTCGGATACCCCACTCGTGAGGCCGAGCGCGCGCTGTTTCAGGGTGTTGACCCGCGCGCACAACTTGCCCAGCTCGAACCCCGTATCAACAGCGAAGGGCTGCGCAAGCTGCAGTCCCTGGTGGGGCAGGTAAAGGCATCCGAGTCCCTGCTCGATTATCTGGAGCGCCTGGTGCTGCACAGTCGTCAGAGCCCCGAATGTGCGGTGGGCCTTTCCCCGCGTGGGGCCCTGGCCCTGCTGCATGCGGCCCGCGCCTGGGCCCTTATCCATAACCGCGGCCACCTGCTGCCGGAAGACCTTCAGGCCGTATTGCCCGCCGTTGCAGGTCACCGCCTGCAGACGGATGGCACCGACGGCACACAGCTGGTGGAACGCATGATGCACCAGGTGGACATCATCGCCGCCTGAGGCCCTCGACGTGCTCGAAAAACGCTTTGCAAACAGCAGCGACACACCCGCGGAAACCGGCCAAACGGCAATTCGGCCGCTGTTCCGCGCGCGCTGGTTGCGCTGGCTGGACCGCCGACTGCCCGCCGCCCGCCGGGTTACCCTGGATCACCGCAAACTCTTCGTACTGCCCACCGGCGCAGGCATGGGATTCCTGCTGGTAATTTTCCTGTTGTGGCTGCTCGGCACCAATTACGAAAACAACCTCGTGTTTGCTGTCGCATTCCTGCTGGTAGGGTTGTTTGTGGTGCTGCCGGTGCACACCTTTGCCAACCTGTCCGGTCTGGAACTGCAGCTGTTGGATACAGAGCCCGCGTTTGCCGGCGATTTCGGGCGGGCCAGGATGGCTTTGCGCAAGACCGGCAAGCGCAGCCACGAGCGCGTGCGCCTGGCGTGGCCACCGGAGGAAGGCATTATTGCCGACGTCATTGAAAGCGATGCCCGTGAGGTCCACCTCGATCTCCCACTGCTACAGCGGGGGCGTGTGCGCGCACCGCGGATCTATGTACACAGCCGTTTTCCACTCGGGCTGTTCACCTGCTGGAGTTGGGTTGATCTGGATGTGGAGTTCCTGGTGTATCCGCAACCCAGGCCCGCTGGACCACTGCCTTTCGGCGCCAGTGTGGGGGAGGGTGAGCAGCTGCAGTCCTTTGCCCGCAGTGGTGAAGACTTTGCCGGACTGAAAAATTATCAGCCGGGGGACTCCCTGCGGCATGTGGCTTGGAAGCAGTACGCCGGGGGGCGCGACCTCTACAGTAAGGAATACGCCTCCGGCAGCGATCAGCATCTGTGGCTGGACTGGGACCTGCTGGGAGGCCGAGATGTGGAAACCCGCCTCAGCAACCTCTGTGCCTGGGTGCTGGAGGCGGATCGCGCGCAGGTCCCCTACGGCTTGCGTATCCCCGGGCAGACCATAGCGCCCGACCTTGGCACCGCGCACCGGCAGCAGGTACTCACTCGCCTGGCGTTGTTCCCGGTTCAGGGGGTCAGTCAATGAGCGGGGGTGTCAGTCAGCTGGAATCACTGCTGCCGCGGGAGAGCCTGCTATGGATTTTTGCCGCGCAGCTGGTGGTACTCCTGCCGCATTCTGCACACTTGCCTCTTTGGCTGCTAGGTGGCTGGTGCCTTGCCGTTTACTGGCGCCTGGAAGTGTTTCGCGGGCGGCGCGAGATGCCCGGGCGGATGGTCAAGCTACTGGCGGTCTCCCTGGCGCTGGCCGGCCTGGTGCTCACTTACCGGCGCTGGTTTGCCCTGGAGCCCATGGTGGCGCTTCTGGCGGTATCTTTTACCTTAAAAAATATCGAGCTGGTGAGTCGACGGGACGCCCTGCTGAGCCTGCTGCTGGCGTATTTCCTCGCCGCCACCCTGTTCGTGTTTGAGCAGACGATTCCCTATGCGCTGTACGGCATTCTGTGTGTTGTGATCATCACTGCTGCGCTGATCGCGCAGCAGGGTCTTGGCAGTGCGCGCCCGGGCAGGGCGCTGGGATTGTCGGCCAAGCTGCTGGCGCAGGCGATGCCGGTGATGCTGGTGCTGTTTGTAGTGGTGCCGCGCCTCGGCCCCTTGTGGGCGGTGCCTCAGAACAGTAACTCGGCGAGTACCGGCATCAGTGACTCCATGAGCCCCGGGGACCTGAGCGAATTGTCCAAGTCCGCCAAGCCGGCCCTGCGCATCAGTTTTGACGGCCCCGTGCCGCCGCCGGAGCAGCGCTACTGGCGGGGGTTGGTATATACCCACTTCGACGGCCGCAGCTGGAGTGAGCCCGGCGCTGATAGGGGTGGACTCTATTGGGGGCGCTCGGGGCAGGGTAACCGCGGTCATGGGCGCAGCCTCCGGGGCGAGGATACCGACGCCAGTGAGCGACCACTTCCCGCAGTGGGGCCGCGCTACCGTTACCAGGTTATTCAGGAGCCCAGCAACTCTCCCTGGTTGTTCGCCCTGGCCCGGCCGCATTCGGAGACCCGCGGCGTGCGCGAAACTGGTGACGATACCCTGGTGTACAAGACACCGGTGGCAAGCAGGCTCGCCTACGATGTGCGCTCCTGGCCTCGCGATAATACGGGTAGCGATCGGCTGGACGCGCTGGAGCGACGCAGTCATCTGCAGTTGCCCGCACAGGGCAATCCCCGGGCTCGGGCCTGGGCTCGGGCCCGGCGCGATGAAGGTTTGAGTGCCGAGGCCATTTCCGACGCCTTGCTGAATCTCTACAACCGCCGTTTCACCTACACCCTGCGGCCACCCACTCTGGGTGGCGACAGTGTGGATGAATTCCTGTTTGCCACCCGCGAGGGTTTCTGTGAGCACTTTGCCAGTAGTTACGTCTTTACCATGCGTGCGGCTGGGGTTCCGGCCCGTGTAGTGGCTGGTTATCAGGGCGGCGAGTGGGTGGAGCAGGAGGAATATTTGCTGGTGCGCCAGTACGATGCCCACGCTTGGGCGGAAATCTGGCTGCCGGCACGGGGCTGGGTGCGAGTGGATCCGACGGCGGCGGTCGCACCGGAGCGGATTCGCGATGGTCTGCAGAGTGCTGCCGCTGACGAATTTATGCAGGATTCGCTGGTTCCTCTGCACAAATTCGCGTTTGTCTCCCGGCTGCGGTTGCAGTGGGACATGGTCAACTATCGCTGGTACAAGACGGTAGTGAGTTTCGATAGTGAGCGGCAGCAGGGATTACTGCGAAGAATACTGGGGGAGGTTTCTCCCTTGCGGATGGCATTGTTTATCGGGTTGCCCATGCTGCTGGCGCTGCTGTGTTTATTCGTGTGGCTGAAGCTATCCAGCCGCGGCCCGGCACTGCCAACTAGTAGCCGGCTGTATCTGCGCTTCTGCCAGCGCATGGCCGGTGCCGGGCTGGCGCGCAATCCCGGTGAAACCCCCGGGGATTACGCCCGCAGGATCGAGCGCGAATTGCCGCGCCTCGGTCCGATGGCCGCGCGCATTACCAGCGCGTACGAAAAAGCTGCCTATGGGGATGACGAGCAAGCGGAAAAACAGTTGCGGCGTCTGCTGCGGACTTTCTGGCCTCTGCGCCTGGCCCGGGGGACCCTGCGGCACACTGACAGCCCCACAGAAGGTCAATCTGTGGGACAATAGCGCCCCCTCGGGTGGGCGCTGGTGCCCGCCCGAACTGCGCCGGGAGCAGCGCCGGATTGTGGCTGGGAACGCAATCCAGTCCTCCGGTGGCAGCGCGCAAACGCATTTCCGGATTCTGTAATGGCATTTCCCGCACTGGCCGCACGGCTGCGAACATTTTTGCTGGGCTATAGCGGCACCTCACTGGCCACCGGCCTGCAGGTAGTACTGCTGCCGTGGATCGCGGTGGCGTTGGTCGAACTGCCGGCCCTGCAGCTGGGCTGGGTCCAGGCATCGGTACTGCTACCCAATTTGGTTTTTCTTCTGTTTGGCGGCGCACTCGCAGACCGCTTCGATTCCGCG
The DNA here is from genome assembly GCF_013367775.1 of Microbulbifer sp. YPW1. Taxonomy (NCBI): domain Bacteria; kingdom Pseudomonadati; phylum Pseudomonadota; class Gammaproteobacteria; order Cellvibrionales; family Microbulbiferaceae; genus Microbulbifer; species Microbulbifer sp. YPW1. The sequence goes on along the minus strand of NZ_CP055157.1, from coordinate 4,543,816 downwards.
CGTGTGGCGGCACTGTCCTGTCTCGGCCTGGGCCTGTGTCATACGGCGCTGGCTTACTACCTGTTGGATCGACTTCCCAGCCTTCATCTTCTATTGCTATACGGCGTGAGCCTTGGCATCTGCACCGCATTCCTGCAGCCGGCCCGGGATAATCTGGTACAGCGGTGTGCGCGCACACCTGAAGATGGCCGCGCACGCCTGAGTGAAGCGCGGGTTCAGCATACAGTGACCTGGATGATGCTGGCCCAGTACGGTGGCCAAGCGGTGGGAATGCTACTGGCAAGCCGCTTTGATCACTGGGGCGCGGAACTTTTGTTGATGATCCAGGTAGGTGTTCTGCTCGCCGCCGCACTGTTTTTCTTTTCCCTGCGTCATCTGGGGCCGGCACCACACGCGGCCCGTCAGAAGCTGCCGCGGGCATTGCTTGAGGGGTTTGCCGAGGTAAAAAACAGCCGTGCGATTTTCGAACTGGTACTGCTTGTGGGATTCAACGGCCTGGTACATATCGGCGTATTCCTGGTGGTGCTGCCACTGATGGCGGAAAGCTACGGTCGCGGAGCCAGTTATTACGCGACCCTGCAGATTGCATTTGTACTGGGAACCGTCGTGGCGACCGTGACCATGTTGCGCCGGGGGCAGGGCGATACGCCCGGGCGCGGTGTGCTGATGTGCCTGCTCTACAGCGCTGCATTACTGATCGCCATAAGTTTTGGCCCCACGGCCTATGGGCTGATGTTCCTGTGCGCTTGCTGGGGCGCGGTAGCTGCTGCCTCTGCGGCGCTGGGCAAGTCGATTGTGCAATTGCTGGCTCCAGAGCAGGTGCGCAGCCGGATCATTTCGATCTATCAATTGTCGCTGTTCGGGTGTGCGGCGATTGGCGCGCTGGTGGCGGGCGCTATCAGTGAGTTTTCCGCCCCGCTGACTACCCTGTGGTGGGCCGGTATTTTCAGCCTGGTGGCTTTTGTACTTGCCTGGCTCAGCGGTGCCCTCCGTCAACTGCGTATCCATCAATCTGATTCTGCAGAGAACTGATCTTCATGCTTTCCCAACTCAACTGGCGTCGACCGGAAATCCTGTTATTGCTGCTGGCGCTGGCAATGCCGCTTTCCTTTGGTGTGTGGCAGGCGCTGCTGAACAATTTTGTGATCGAGCGTGCGCAATTTACCGGTGCGGAAATCGGTCTGCTGCAGAGTGTGCGGGAGATACCCGGATTCCTCGCGTTTACCGTGGTATTCGTACTGTTTCTGGTCCGCGAGCAGCGCCTGGCTTTTATCTCATTGATCGCGACCGGGGTGGGGGTAGCGCTGACCGGCTATTTTCCTTCCACCGTTGGCCTGTTGTGCACCACTCTGCTGATGTCGGTGGGTTTCCATTATTACGAGGCCCTGAAAACGTCACTGGCCCTGCAGTGGTTGCCCAAAGAGACCTCGGCCATCTGGCTCGGGCGCATTGTGGCGGCGGGCTCTTTTGCGTCTCTCGCGGCTTACGGGCTGGTGTGGTTTGCCTCGGACAAGCTGCAGCTGGATTACACCTGGATTTATTTGCTGGGTGGCGGGATCACTGTCGCGATTGTTGCTGCGCTTTGGCTGATGTTTCCTGCATTCGAACAACCCCATGTGCAGCACCGCAAGATTATTTTGCGCAAACGCTACTGGCTGTATTACGCGCTGACTTTTATGAGCGGTGCCCGCCGCCAGATATTTGTGGTGTTTGCCGGATTCCTGATGGTGGAGAAATTTGGCTACAGCGTGGCGGAGATTGCCCAGCTGTTTATCGCCAACCACCTGCTCAACCTGTACTTGGCGCCCAAGATCGGTCGATTCATTGTGCGTTTCGGCGAGCGCCGGGCCCTGACGCTCGAATATATTGGCCTGATTATTGTCTTCGGCGGTTACGCGATCGTGGAAACGGCCACCGCGGCCGCGGCGTTATACATTATCGATCACCTGTTTTTCTCCATGGCCATCGCGATCAAAACCTACTTCCAGAAAATAGTGGATGACCGGGATATCGCCTCGTCTGCGGCAGTAAGCTTTACCATCAACCATATCGCAGCGGTGGTGATTCCAGTGATGTTCGGTTTGATGTGGTTGGCCTCGCCGGCAGCGGTGTTCTGGTGCGGTGCGGCCATGGCCGCGGGATCTCTGCTGCTGGCTCAGAACATCCCGGCGCTACCGGCGGCGGGAAATGAAGTGCGTTGGGGACGGGGAGCGACGTCCGCCGCGCTGTAAAAACGCGACAGTACTGAGTTGAGCCCCGGAGAACCATGCTCTCCGGGGCGTCGCACACAGTTTACCAGCGGTTGCTGATCCACAGTGTCTGGTAGGGGTCCAGGGTTAGCGTGGCCAGCATATCGTGGAAGGTGACATCGCTGATCAGGTCCTTCCATTCATCGGTGCCAATCAGATTGATGGCGTTGAGCGAAATGGTCTGGGGCTGATCGGAGATATTATTCAGGCAGAAAATGCTCTGTCTGCGGTCCAGGCTCTGGCGCCAGAAGGCAAATACCTGATCCCCCAGGTGCAGTGTGAACTGCGTGGCGTTGGGGTGGAAGGCCGGCTGGTCCCTCCGCAGCTGGATCAGTTTGCGCAGCTGATGGAACACATGGTGGTGGTGACTTTCCGGGTCGGCCAGCACTTCGTTCAGCTCATGTTCCTGCCACTGGCGGCGATTGATGGCGCGGTTGTGCCCGTGCTCTTTCATCCGCTCGTAGTCGTTGGTGGTGCCCGTTAAGCTGTGCAGGTAAAACGCGGGAATACCTTCCAGAGCCAGCATAATGGCATGTGCGCAGATAAAGCGTCGCAATTGCCACTCGTCTTCTCCCTCGGTGGTCCCTTTGAGGGCGTCAATCAGCGAAATATTGATCTCGTAGGGCTTGTTACTGCCGTCATCCAGGGCGCGCCAGGAAATCTGGCCGCCAAAGTTTTCCATGGTCTGGATCAGTGCTTCCTGTTCACTGTCTTCGAGTAGCCCCTCTACCGGGCGCAAGCCAATACCATCGTGGGAAGCGATGAAGTTGAAATAGGTGGTGCCGTTTTGTGCCGGCGGCATGCTCATCAGCCAGTTTTTCAGGTACCGGCAGTTGCCGGTGACCAGCGTGTTGACCAGCAGGGGCGGCAGGGAGAAGTTGTAGATACAGTGGGCTTCGTTGGCATTGCCGAAGTACGAAAGATTCTCCTGATTTGGAATATTGGTTTCGGTAATGATCACCGCATTGGGGTTGGCGTGTTCGATCAGCGTGCGTAGCAGACGTACGATCTCATGGGTTTCTGCCAGGTTCAGGCAGTTGGTGCCCAGTTCTTTCCAGATAAACGCCACCGCATCCAGCCGGAACACCCGTACGCCCATGTCCAGGTACAGGCGGATAATGTCGACGATTTTGGCCAGCACCTTGGGGTTGGCGAAGTTCAGGTCGATCTGGTCGTGGCCGAATGTGCACCACACGTGGCGGGTACCGCGGGGGGTAGTGGTGGCCCGCAGAAGTGGGGTGACCCTGGGTCGAACCACTTTGCTGAGATCTTCTTTCGGGTCCATCTCCACGAAGAAGTCACTGCCGGGATCCTCTCCTTTCTGGTAGTTCAGGAACCAGTCGTGCTGCGCCGAGCAGTGGTTGATGACGAGGTCCGCCATCAGGTGAAAGTCCGTGCTGATACGCAGAATATCGTTCCAGTCCCCGAGCGGAGGATCCACTTGCTTGTAAGCGGATACCGCAAATCCGTCGTCACTTGTGTAGGGGAAGAACGGCAGAATATGCACCGTATTGATCAGCATCGGGAAGTGCGTATGCAGAAAATGGTGCAGGGTCTTAAGCGGGGGCTGGTTGCCATTGATGATGCTGTTGCCGTAGGTGATGACGGCAATATCCGTCTGGTCCCAGAGGTTCTTGTGGGCCAGGGGGCTCTGGCAGTCCTCATCCAGGCGCATGGTGCGGATCAGATCTTGCGCAATGGGCTCGATCTCCAGCTTCGGATAGATGAAGGTCAGGTGGTCCACCACCTTCTGGTGGAGAACCTCCTTGATCGGAACATGAGAGTTGGAATGGCTCACGGTTTCCCCCCGGTTTACAGGTATTTTTTATTGGGCTGTTGGGTCGTCATTGACTGGATCAGACGTTGTACTCTTCGTAGTCCGTCTCCACCGCCTGTTTCAGCTGCTTCAGGAAGCCCGGCTCGGCGCTGGTAATCCGGTTCCAGCTGGGAATGAATGGCGTCTCCATCGGGTTATCGAGAAACGCCTGCCCGGCTTTCACCAGGTTGCTGGCGAAGAGTTCCACCGTCTGCTCTTCCTTATGGATATCAAAATTCAGGCCATTAATGATGGCGTCATTGCGATAGGTTTCCACAAAGTCCAGGGCCACACGAAAATAGGTGGCCTTGATACTGCGGAAAGTCTCTGACGAGAACACGGTGCCCTGGGTGGCCAGCTTGCGGAAAAACGACTTGGCGATGTCGATGGACATTTTGGACAGGCCGCCGTGTTCATCGTCGAATGAAACATCCTGGTGCTTGTGATCGTAGGCGTGGGCAATATCCACCTGGCACAAGCGGTTGGTTGAGTAATTGCGGTGCATTTCCGAAAGTACGCCGATCTCCAATCCCCAGTCACTGGGAATCCGCAGATCATTGATTACGTCGCGGCGAAAAGAAAATTCACCGGCGAGGGAATAGCGGAAGCTGTCCATATATTCCAGGTAGGGCGTATGTCCGTAGATTTTTTTCAGGGTACGGATCAACGGGGTGACCAGCAGTCGACACACACGGCCATTGATTTTGCCGTTGGCCACGCGGGAGTAATACCCCTTGCAGAACTCGTAGTTGAAGTTGGGGTTGGCCACGGGGTAGAACAGGCGCGCGAGCATGGCGCGGTCGTAGGTGACGATATCGCAGTCGTGCAGTGCAATGGCTTCCCCCCGGCGCGACGCCAGTATGTATCCCAGGCAATACCATACATTGCGGCCCTTGCCGGCATCCTTGGGCGCCAGCCCGTCCCGCTGCAGCTGCGCGTCCAGTTCCCGCAGGCGCGGACCATCGTTCCACAGTACCCGCACATGCTGGGGCAACACACTGAACTGTTTGAGTGCGTCGCGATACTGGGATTCATCGGCGCGGTCCAGGCCAATGACGATTTCTGACAGATAGGGCACTTCGGAGAGGATTTTCAGAATCTTTGGCAGGGCCTCGCCTTCGAGTTCCGAATAGAGCGAGGGCAGCAGCAGGGACATGGGGCGATGCTTGGAGAAACGGATCAGGTCCGCCTCCATGTCTTCCAGGCTGCGGTTGGAGAGGTTGTGCAGGGTCGTGATGTCGCCATTCTGGAAAAAGTCGGTCACGGTTCACTTCCTATTTTGCGTTCTGAATTAAGGGCGGGCCCGCTCCTGGGACGCGGAGTCCGGGGCGAAAATTTCTGCGATGGCCTCCGCCCAACCCCGGGGCCCGGTTTCACGGGTGACGATCAGTGAAGGGTGGGAAAGGGTGGGGGGCTGGTGCGCGGGCGAGCGCACAATGACGGCGATATCTGCGACCTTGAGCATGTCGAGGTCATTGGGACCGTCGCCACTGGCGATTAACTTGCATTCTCGATCGGTGTACTGCTGATAGGTTTTTTTCAGCAGTTTGGTGGCCAGGCCTTTGTCCGTCTGGCCCAGTACATGCAGGAAGCGGCCCCCTTGTAGGGTGGCAAACCCGGAGGCATTGGCGCGTGCGGTAAAAGCCAGTTTCTGCTGCGCATCTCCCTGCCACAGCAGGGGTTCAGAGTAGCCGCGCTGATTGGCCTTTTCGGCCTCCCTGTGGGAGAGCCCAGTGGCAGCCACAATATCCGCGTTGGATGCGGCGGCGAAGTTTAAATAGGGGGCGCCGTGGGCCTCGCTATCCTGTTTCAGGAAATCGAGGATACAGTCCCGGCGCGCACCGGGTTCTAACACCCAGTAGCCCGCTTCTTCACGGGCCCGTTCCGGCTTGTGGGGGAAGTAACCGCGGGGAATGAAAATCGCCGAGCCATTTTCCACGATAAACGGGTGCTGGTTGTTCAGAGCCCGGCGCAGTTCGAGCATCTCATCGCGGGTCTTGCTGCTGTTGAGAATGACCGGGATCCCACTGGCTTCGAGCCCGGCCAGGGTGGCATCCGCCGCTTGGTGGGAGTAACTGAAGTGGTCCAGCAGGGTGCCATCCAGGTCACTGGCGATCAGCCATTGAATATCGGTGGATGGGTACGGCGCTTGCTGTTTGGCAGTCATTGAAATCCGGGCTGGTGGGAAATTTATCGATTATTCATTTGTGTACTACCGATACCTCAATCCAAAAATAGTGCCAGTCGGCGAAAAGTGAGCTACGACGGTGCTTGCAGGCCATTGATTGGCGAAGAATTCATTATGTTGGGTCGGTGCCCCTGGGGACGGCGGAGAAAATGCGCCAAATTGGGGCGAGTCGTGCTCCGGCATGTTTTGCGTGCGGAAAAATGGTGCGGCTGGTGTTGGGGCAGTGTCGAAGTAGTGCCGGGAAGGTGAGAACAGCGCCAGCCCTCACCGGTAATGCCGGCGGGGCGGGCGTTCAGGGAGTTGCTCAGGGCGCTACGCAGCTCATGCAGCGCACATACAGTGCGCGGGGATCGCGGAAGGTCTTCAGTTCTGCCAGTGGTTGCAGCGCGGGTTGCAGGCTGTTGAACCAGGCTCCCAGCGGCAGGTTCTGCTCGACGCTGGCGGCAATTCTGGCGTCTACATTATCGGCCAGTGCGCGCATCAGCTTTTCACTGGTGGTCAGCTCGCGCTGAATCTCCACGATTTCGTAATCTTCCAGGCTGGCAATCTGTGCCGCGTCGGCAATGGCGTCCTTCAGGTTGCCAAGCTCATCCACCAGTCCCAGTTTATGGGCAGTGCGTCCGGTCCATACCTGGCCCTGGGCAATTTTATGGATTTCCTGCGGTGTGCTGTTGCGGGCTTCCGCGACCAGCCGCAGGAACTGGTTGTAAGTATGCTCCACTCCCTGCTGCAGGATGTCCGCGGCAGCTTCGGGCAGTGCGCGATCCAGGCGCATGGTGCCGGCCAGCTCGGTAGTGCCCACGCCGTCGTTGTATACGCCCAGGTGCTCCAGGGATTCCTCAAACGTGGGGAAGGCACCAAACACGCCGATGGAGCCGGTGATGGTGGACGGGGAAGCCCAGATGCGGTCGCCGCCGGCGGCGATCCAGTAGCCACCGGAAGCGGCGACACTGCCCATGGAAATGACCACCGGGATACCCGCTTCACGGGTGGCGAGCAGCTCCTGGCGGATGCCCTCGGAGGCAAAGGCGGAGCCGCCGGGGCTGTCGATGCGCAGTACCAGGGCCTTGACGTTTTTCTCGCGGGCCTCGGCGATCAGATTGCCCAGGGTGGCACTGCCGATCTGCCCGGCGGGTGCCTCACCGTCGACGATAGCGCCTGCGGCACTGATCAGGCCGATTTTTTCCTTGTGATGACGTGGATCCGGCAGGTTGGTCAGTTTCATATGCCGCAGGTAATCCATGGCATTGATTGCCTTGTACTGGGATTTGTCGGCCTCGTTGACCCCGACCAGTTCCTGCAGCTCCGCTACGGCGGCGCGACGGGTGAGCAGCTTGTCGACAAACTTGTTGGCGAGCGCTGCATCCGCCCAGCTGCCGCCTTCAGCGCGGAGATTTTGCGGCAGGTCGGCGATATAGCTGTCCACCGCATTGGGCGGCAGGTTGCGCAGCCCGGTCACCTGTTCGGTGTACTCGCTCCACAGCTGGTGCAGCCAGCGGGCATTGTTTTCGCGCGATGCCGGACTCATGTCGTCACGGGTGTAAGGCTCAATAAAGTCCTTGTAATCGCCGACCCGGAACACGTGGAAATTGATTTTGAGCTTGTCCAGGGCACTTTTGTAGTAGTTGCGATAACTGCCAAAGCCGGTCAGCAACAGTGAACCCATGGGGTTCATATAGACCTTGTCGGCGTGGCTGGCGAGGAAGTACTGGCCCTGGGTGAAGTTGTCGCCAATGGCGTAGACCGGCTTGTCGCTGGACTTGAAGCGGCGTACAGCCTCGCCCACTTCTTCGAGTTTGCTGAGACTGGCGCCTCCAAGCTGATCCAGTTCCAGTACCAGCGCGGCGATGCGGTTGTCGTTGGCGGCGCGGTCGATAGCGTCGACCAGGTCTTTTACCCGGGTCTCCGGGGGCGTAGCCGGGCCGCCAAAAAATGCGGGTACACCACTGGGCTGGCTCACTTCGTCCACCAGGTATCCACCCGGTGCGACTTTCAGCGCAGCCCCCTGAGGTACGGTGATGCGCTCTTCACCGCCAAATATGGCCATGCCGATGAACAGTAACAGCAACAGGAACAGCAGGTTGGTAAATACCCGGCGCAGCCAGGTGATGGCGCCGCCAATGGCACCAAAAAAACGGCGGATGGGGCCGCGGTGACGGGTTGCTTCGGTCAAACCTGAAACTCCTTGTGTCGGTCTGTTGTAGTTCTAAGTGTTTGCGTTGTGCAATTGCACCTGCCAGCGGCTGGTCATCATTGCAGATACAAACAGGATAAGGCTGAGGGCGGTTAATACGCCATGCTGCCAGCCGCGTCCAGGCATCATTACGTCGACGATTCCGGCGGTGATGTACAGCAGCAGGATAAAACACAGCCATAAATAGCTGCGTTGACGCTGCTTGAGTAACCCCGGCAGCACCAGTAGCAGAGGTACCGTCTGTAGCAGCCACCACTTAATGGAGCCGTCCAGAAACAGGTTCCATACAGCGAACAGTAGCAGAAGGCCGCCGTAGCAGACCCAGTTGAGTTTGCGGGCAATCTCCAGCTTGCGAGCAACGCGCACCGGGTCGATGGGCTTGGCTTTTTTAGCCATGATGATCTCCCTGTTCCTGGCCGGGTTTCACCAGCAACTGCTGGGCGAGGGTGCCGATGCGCTGGCCGAGAGCGCGGCACAGGATGGTTTCGTCTTCGCTCAGGTCGCTGGTGTCGCTACCCCCGGCCCAGTGGGATGCACCGTAAGGGGTGCCACCGGTGGTGGTGTGCATCAGCGCCGCTTCAGAGTAGGGGATACCGGCGATGACCATGCCGTGATGCAGCAGGGGCAGCATCATCGAGATCAGGGTGCTCTCCTGTCCGCCGTGCAGGCTGCCGGTGGAAGTGAATACTGCTGCAGGCTTGCCGGTGAGGCTGCCATCGAGCCACATGTCACTGGTCTGGTCGAGAAAATAGCGCAGCGGGGCGGCCATATTGCCGAAGCGCGTCGGGCTGCCGAGCAGCAGGCCGGCGCACTGGCGCAGATCGTCCGCTGTGCAGTAGGGGGCGCCACTGTCGGGCACCTGCGGCAAGCTTGCTTCGGAATCCGGGGAGACCGGCGGCACGGTACGCAGGCGTGCGCTCATTCCCTGTTGCTCGACGCCGCGGGCGAGCTCTGCTGCCATTTTGGCGGTGGCGCCGCTGCGGCTGTAATAGAGGATCAGAATGTAGGGCGCTGTGGCCATCAGATCAGCTCCAGCACATTTTCTGGCGGGCGGCCGAGCACGGCCTTGTCGCCTTTGACCACGATCGGGCGCTCGATAAGTTTGGGGTGCGCCACCATTGCCTCGATCAGGGCATCGTCGGCCAGGGCTGTATCTTTCAGGTTCAGAGCCTTGTAGGCGTCTTCGCCCTTGCGCAGCAGGTCGCGTGCACCGATGCCGAGTTTACCCAGCAGGCTTTTGAGTGCGGCGGCATCCGGCGGTGTTTCCAGGTACAGCACCACCTCCGGCTCGATATTGTTGTCCTGCAGCAATTGCAGGGTCTGGCGGGATTTTGAACAGCGCGGGTTGTGATAGATCGTCCACATTGAAGGGGTATCCTGTTAAGGTTTGGCGTATTCTAACAGGTGGTGGTGGGGCGTCCATGAACCCGCCGCATTCGTCGACTACGCTGAGGTATGGCGTACTTTACAGACAGAATACACGGTTTTCTGCACGGAGCCCGCACGCGGTTCCGGCAGTCGTGGCTATATAACAAACTGAGAAGACCCATGACTGAAATGGTGCATCGCTGGCGTCGCTTTTTTACTTCCCTGTGGACGGTATTCAACGAGAAAAACTGCCGACAGAATGCGGCGGCGCTCACCTACATGACGCTGTTTGCGATTGTTCCCCTGGTAACTGTCAGCTACGCCATGCTGTCGTTGTTTCCGGATTTTGCCGGTCTCGAAAGCAAGATTCAGCAGCAGATTTTCTCCCACTTCGTACCGGAGAGCGGGCGCGATGTGCAGGAGTACATCAGCAGTTTTTCTTCCCAAGCCCAGCGCCTCACCGGTGCGGGCATCGGCCTGCTGCTGTTGACCGCCGGATTCATGTTGAAAAACATCGAGGCCACTTTCAATGCCATCTGGGATATTCCCAAGGGGCGTCGCGGGGTTTCCAGTTTTCTTCTGTACTGGGCAATTCTGAGTCTGGGGCCGATCCTGCTCGGGGCCGGCATGGCCGCTACCACTTATCTGTTTTCACAGAAAGTCCTCGCGCAAAATGACAGCCTGGGGCTGTTGCCTGTGGTATTGCGGATTCTGCCGTGGGTGTTTACCGCAATTGCCTTTACCCTGCTGTTTGTCGCCGTGCCCAACTGTCGTGTTCCCCTGCGCCACGGTCTCGCCGGCGGTGTGATTACCGCCTTTGCGTTTGAAGCGGCCAAGTACCTGTTTGGTGCCATCGTCGCGCGCAGTTCGGTGCAGGCGATTTACGGTGCCTTTGCATTTGTGCCGCTGTTTCTGATCTGGATTTACCTGATGTGGATGATCGTGCTGGCAGGCTGCGTGCTGGTACGGACACTGTCTGCCTATCATGCTGCGGCCCAGGGGCGAAACTATTCCGATCTGGTGGCCACCCTGTCGTTGCTGTGGAAGTTCTTCAGCAATTATCAGAAGGGGATGCCGGTATGCGAGCAGGATATTTCCCGCGCGGGTATCCGGCCTTCACAATGGCGACAGATTCGCGAGGTGTTGCAGTCCAACCGGGTGATTTCCCAAACCGACCGCAACGACTACGTGCTGGTGCGCGACCTGGATTCCATCACCCTGCAACAACTGGCGGACTGGCTGCATCCCACGCCGCTGCCGGAAAATGCCCATCGCGAACTGCAGCAGCGGCCCTGGTACCGGCAGGTGGATGCGCGTTTCCGCGAAGCGCGGGAATATTCCCGCAAGCAGTTCTCCCAGAGCCTGGGGGATCTGTTCCGGGAATCCATGGCTACAGAGATGCGGGAGAAATCCGTAGATACCACGGATGCGGAGCCTGCGCTGTCGCTGCCGGAAAGCAGTGGGGCGGCGGAACAGAAGGACAGCAAGAAAACCAATAATAAAGGGAGCAGCCGCAATGCCCGCAATGGCAAGTCGACGACTAAAACAGCCAAGTCCTGAGGCCCGCCTATATGCCGCGCTTTTTTCAAAGGTGCGGGTAGCGTTACTGGGGGTGTTGCTGATCGCCGGTTGCGGCAAGCCCCCCGGTGGCATGCAGGCACTCAGTGGCGAGCCCCTGGCCAGCGAGGGCAAGATCCTGCTGGTGAATTATTGGGCAGAGTGGTGTGCGCCCTGTCGCGAGGAAATTCCCGAGTTGAACGCGTTTTACCGGGAGCATGGCGAACAGGTGCTGGTGCTCGGTATCAACTTTGATCAGTTACCGGCAGAGCAGGTGCGCCAGCAGGCGGACAAGTTCGGTATCCAGTTCCCGTTGCTCGCGGCGGCCCCCCAGGGGCGCTGGGGGCAGCCCATGCCACAGGTTTTACCGTCTACCCTGATTATTGGTCGCGACGGGCAGTGGCGTCGCACACTGGTGGGCCCGCAGACTGCCGAATCCATTGCCGAGGCGATTTCCGGCGTGGACCAGGGCGCAAACTTCTAGGGCTATAACTAAAGTGTCTTTAAGGGGAAACTGCGCCAGCTGTTAGGATGCGGTCAATTTTCTAACCGTAAAGTTTGTAAATTGGGACTCAAATTCCGTGCAGTTTAGTGCGTTTCTTCTCCTCGCGTTTTACCTCTTCCTTATCTGGCCGCTGGCGCGCTGGCATCGCAGCCGCAATTCCCTGGCGCCGGCGGTATTCGCCGGCCTGCTGCTGGGAGTGCTGTTTGGTGGCTTTATGCACCTGCTGCAGGGGTGGGGTGTGGACACGCCGTGGGTGCTTGACTGGGTGGGCTTGATTGGCGATGGCTATGTCAACCTGCTGCACCTGCTGGTAATGCCGCTGGTACTGGTCTCCATTCTCAGTGCGGTGGTCAAAGTCAGTGACACTCGTTCTCTGGGCAAGATCAGTGGCTCGGTACTGGCGGTGTTGCTGGGTACCACGGCTATTTCTGCATTCATCGGTGTGGTGATCGCCTGGCTGTTCGGGCTATCCGCTGAGGGGCTGGTGGAAGGTGCGCGGGAGGCGGCGCGTGTCGAGGTGCTGAACGAGCGTATCGGCCGTGTCAGCGACCTGAGTATCCCGGAGATCCTTACCTCTTTTATCCCGCGTAATATCTTTGCCGACCTTGCCGGTGCGCGCGACACTTCGGTGATTGCGGTGGTGGTGTTTGCGGTATTGCTCGGCCTCGCTGCACTGGGTGTGCGGCGGGAAAACCCGGAGCAGGGGGCGGCCATCGAGCATTTCGTGTCCGTGGCCCAAGCCTGGGTTATGAAGCTTGTCCGCCTGATCATGGCGTTCACCCCCTACGGGGTGATGGCGCTGGTCACTGCACTGATCGCGAAATCCAGCTGGGCGGATATCTTTAATCTGTTCAACTTCGTGATTGCCTCATTTGTCGCCATCGCCCTGATGTTTATCGTGCACGGGACACTGTTGCTGGTGAACGGTATCAGCCCGTTACACTATTTTGCCAAGGTCTGGCCGGTGCTGGTGTTCGCATTCAGTTCCCGCTCCAGTGCCGCCACTATTCCGCTGAATGTGGAAACCCAGATCGACGAGCTGAAAAATTCCCCGGCGATCGCCAACTTTTCCGCCTCCTTTGGCGCCACCATCGGCCAGAACGGCTGCGCGGGTATCTATCCGGCGATGCTCGCGGTGATGGTGGCGGTTCCCATGGGTATCAATATCTTTGATCCGGTATGGCTGACCTCGCTGATCGCAGTGATTGTGATCAGCTCTTTCGGTATTGCCGGGGTCGGTGGCGGGGCGACGTTTGCCGCGCTGGTGGTGTTGCCCACCATGGGGTTGCCGGTACAGATTGCAGCCCTGCTGATCTCCGTGGAGCCTCTGATCGATATGGCGCGCACCGCGCTCAATGTGAATGGTGCCATGACTGCGGGGACGCTCACCCAGCGCTGGCTGGGTCCGAAAAGCGTATCCGCCGAGGTGGCGTGAGCGCTCTACAAAAAAGTTCCGCCGGATTCAGGAAAGATTCAGGCTGCCGGAATTAAAGTGCTTCCATCGGCTGGAAAGGCCGTTTAACAGACGCGGATTGCCGTACCCCGGACGGGGCGGCGGCCGCCAGCGGGCATCGCCGCCCGGGTCTCAGGGAGCACTGCACATGATCAATATTCAAAGACTTATCAAGCAACTGGCCTTTGTCGGCCTGACCGCGAGCCTGGTGGGTGTCAGTGCCTACAGCAATGCCGGTGAGAGCGGTTACTACGAGGGCCAGGACGGCTACGATTACGCCATCGTCACCGGCGTGACCCCCATCTACAACGATATTCAGGTGGTCGAGCCGCGCACTCAGTGCTGGGACCAGACCGTGACCTACCAGCAACCATCCCCTGCGGGCGCCATCATTGGCGGCCTGATCGGTGCCGCCGTCGGGCGTGACGCCGCACGCGGTTATCGCCACGGTCGCGGTCACCACCGTCATTACCATCGCGGCAACAAAGGGGCCGGCACGCTGGCGGGCGCCGCAGTGGGCGCAATGATCGGCAGCGCCGTCAGTCGCCACAATGCACCGGTGCAGTACGGTACCCAGCAGCGCTGCCAGGTTGTCGAAGAATTCAGCACCCGTCGGGAATTGGTAGGATATGACGTAAACTACCGCTATAACGGTCAGGAATATCTAATTCGCACTGACCGGCATCCTGGAGATAGAATCCGGGTACGCGTAGACGTCACGCCGGTCCTTTGATGGAGTCCGATCGGTGTTTTCAGAATAACAGGAGCTGCATTGTGAAATTTCCCGCTACCCCAAAAGCTGTGATGGTACTGGTGACCGGCCTGTTGGTCGCGCTGATTGCCTCTCCGCTCCATGCCGGGCAGCAGAAGGATTTGCGGGCTGCAATTGCGGAGCCGAAACAGCGCGGATTGCACTATCTCAATGTGCAGCCACTGGCCACCGTGCGAGTGCAAAAGCGCAGTATTTCCCGGGACCAGGCGGCGGCCATTGTGAAGAAGCGCTACGGCGGCAAGATCCTGGCGATCAGTGAAGTGCAGCGCAATGGTCGCAGCATGTACCGGGTGAAGGGACTTTCTGACAAGAGTCAGGTCTATGTGGTGTATGTGGACAAAGCGAGCGGGCGTATTTCCCGCTGAAAGCCGCACCGGTAGATAACAGGCAGAGGATATTTTATGCGCGCACTGTTGGTGGAAGACGAGTACGCCCTGCGAGAACAACTGGCTTCATCCCTGCGCAGTGCAGGCTACACGGTGGATGATGCCCCGGACGGGGAAGAGGCCCTCTATCTGGGCCGCGAGTATCCCTACGACGTGGCCGTAATGGATCTCGGCTTGCCCAAGATCGACGGCATCCAGGTAATCGAAACCCTGCGCAAGGAAGGGCGGCATTTCCCGATCCTGATTCTTACCGCCCGCGGCCACTGGCAGGAGCGGGTGCGTGGACTCGAGGCCGGGGGTGACGACTATCTGACCAAGCCTTTCCATACCGAAGAATTACTGGCGCGTCTGAACGCGCTGGTGCGCCGCTCTGCCGGTTTTTCTTCCCCCACCATTAACGCCGGCCCCATCGAGCTGGATACCAGTGCCCAGCGTGTGAAAGTCTCCGGCAGTGAGCTGGAACTCACTTCGTTTGAGTACAAGGTGCTGGAATACCTGATGCTGCACCCGGACGAAGTGGTGTCGAAAACCACCCTTACCGAGCATATCTACGAGCAGGACTGCGATCGCGACAGCAATGTGATCGAAGTGTTTATCGGCCGCTTGCGAAAAAAACTGGACGCGGCGGGCGGTGTAAAACCCATCGAAACCCTGCGCGGCCGCGGCTATCGATTCACCGCTGAAGCGGGCTGACTCCATGCTAGCGCGCGGGCTCCAGTCGCTTTCGCGGCGTTTCTCGTCAATGCCGCGTGCGCGCATATCCCTTTCGCGCTGGTGGCACTCCCTTTCCGGCCGCCTCTCCCTGGTGGCGACCCTGGTTTTGCTGGTGTTTCTGGCGGTGCTGTCCGGCGTGCTGGAGCGCGCCTACCGGACCTCGCTGGATGAAGCCAAAGCGCGTGAATTGCAGCTGCATATTTACACCCTGCTGGCAGTGGCGGAACCGGATGGAGACACCCTGCATCTGCCGCTAAACCTGCCGGAGCAGCGGTTCAACCAGCCGGACTCCGGTCTGATCGGCGCGGTGATGGATGCCCGGGGGCGGGTAATCTGGCGTTCCCAGTCGGCCCTCAGCCTGCCTAATTTTTCTGCACTGCCACTGCCGTTGCCCCTGCGTCAGGGGCAGCAGGTATTTGCCGAAGTCCAGCTGCCGGACCTGGATACGCCGTACACCAGTTTCCGCCAGGGCATTGCCTGGGGGCTGGAAAATGAACTTCAGTTTACGTTTGTGATTCTCGAGGACGCGGCGCCGCTCTACGCCCAGGTGAACCAGTTCAGTGGCACATTGTGGCGCTGGCTGGGAATCGGCGCGCTGGCACTGATCGCGGTCCAGCTACTGGTATTGCGCTGGGGCCTGGCGCCGTTGCGCGAGGTGGCGCGGGCACTGAAGGAAATGCAGCAGGGCGGTAGCGATACCCTGCAGGGGCGCTTTCCCCGCGAGCTGGTACCGCTCACCGACAACCTCAACTTGCTGATCGAAAACGAGCGCCGCCAGCGGGAGAAAACCCGGCATACCCTCGGCGACCTGGCCCACAGCCTGAAGACGCCGCTGGCGGTATTGAAAGGGCTCGACACCAAAACCGATCCACAGAGTGCCCAGGCTGCGCTGGCCGAGCAGGTCCAGCGCATGGACAGTATTATTAGCTATCAGTTGAAACGCGCGGTAGCGACTTCACCCAAGTCGATTTTACGCGGGGTAAAGGTGCAGCCACTGGCGGAAAAGATTCTCTCGGCCCTGGATAAGGTCTACCGCGGCAAGTCTGTGGATGCGGAGCTGCTGTGCGATGATTCGGTACTGTTTTACGGGGATGAGGGGGATCTTATGGAGATGCTCGGCAACCTGTTGGACAACGGCTACAAGTACGGCGGTGGCCGCCTGCTGGTCAAGATTGAGAACACCGCGGACCAGCGCGGCCTCGAGATTCTGGTATCCGATAACGGGCCCGGACTCAGTGAAACCCAGTGGCGGCAAGTGGTGCAGCGCGGGGTGCGCGCGGACCAGCAGCAACAGGGGCAGGGGATCGGACTTGCGGTGGTGGTGGATATTGTGGAGAGTTATCACGGTAAGATTGCCACGGTGCCCCCAGAGGAGCGTGGCGATGCGGATCTCGGCGGCCTGAGCCTGCGGATCAGCCTCTGACAGGGCGCGGCCTGGACGGGGTGCTCCAGGGCCTTGTAACGGAATTTATAAAAGGGAATTTAAAAAAGGGAATTTAGATGCAAACACCACTCTTCGGGAAACTACTCGCTGCCACGCTTGCCCTGTGGTCAATAGCCGCTGGCGCAGAGCAAAACTCCCCATGGCCCGGGGGCGCAGAAGTGGCAGTGGTGCTCACCTATGACGATGCCCTGGATTCCCATCTCGATGTCGCCATCCCGCAGTTAAACCAGCTCAACCTGCCCGGTACTTTCTACATCAGTGGGGCGCGCCCCTCCATCCGCTTGCGTATGCATGAGTGGCGGCGCGCGGCCGAGCGCGGTCACGAGCTGGGCAACCACATGCTGTACCATCCCTGTCGCAAATCCCTCTCCAACCGCAGCTGGGTAAAGCCCTGGCAGGATCTGGACAATTACTCCCTGGAACAGTTTGCCGAGGAAGTGCAGGCCACCAACAATATGCTGAAGGCGATCGACGGCAAAAAGCAGCGCACCTTTGCCTATCCCTGTGGTGACATGCTCGCCGGCGGTGAGAATGTGGTTCCGGCCCTGAAAAAGCTGGTGAGCGGCGCGCGCCTTTTTTCCGATGACGGCCAGCACCATCGGGACAACAAAGATCTGTATCGTCTGGCTTCTTTTGACGGGGCGGACAAGAGTGCGGAAGAGCTCATTGCGGTGGCAGAAGCGGCGCGCGATAACAACAGCCTGGTGGGCTTTATGTTTCACGGGGTGGGCGGAGACTACATTGAGGTCACTTCCGAAGCGCACCAGCAGTTACTGGATCACCTGGCCGCGCACCCGGACCGCTACTGGGTCACTACCATGCGCGAGGCTGTGGCGCACCTGAAGCGGGAGCAGGCACGCCACAACCTCTAACGTTGTGAATGGAGTGGGGGCTGATTGACCGCGGCGGGTAATCAGAACCACTCCTGTTGCATGTCGAAAGGCACTGAATTGGCCGACTCCAGCAGTGCGATTTGCGGGGTGATCTCCGGCAATTCCCACTCGATATAAAAACGCGCCGCCTGCAGTTTACCCCGGTAAAAACTCTCATCCTCGGCACTGAGTGCAGAGCCTTCTGCGAGCTTTGCCGAGGCGATGGCGGCCTGTCTCAGCCAGATCCAGCTCACCACCACGCGCCCGAAAACATCCAGGTACAGCGTGGCATTGGCCAGACCCCGGTCGGGGTCTGCAGACATCTGCAGTAACAGGTTTTCGGAAATGCCATTCAGCTGATTCAGTCCCGAATTCAGCCCATCCACCAGTGATTGCAGTGCCTTGTCTCCCGCACAGGCGGACAGGGTATTGTGAATTTCCTGGGTAAGGATCTGGTATCCCGCCATTCCTTTTGCCGGCACTTTTCGTCCGAGCAGGTCCATCGCCTGGATACCCTCAGTGCCCTCGTGGATGGGGTTGAGGCGGTTGTCGCGGTAAAGCTGTTCCAGCGGATACTCGCGAATATAGCCGGATCCACCCAGTACCTGGATCGCGAGATCGTTGGCCTTGAGGCAATATTTGGATGGCCAGGACTTTACAATGGGAGTAAGCAGATCGAGCAGCTCCGCGGCCCTTTCCCGCTCTACAGGCGTTGTGGCGCTGTGGGCATCCTCCACCAGGGAAGAAGCGTAGAAACACAGTGCCAGGCCACCCTCCACATAACTTTTCTGCATCAGCAGCATGCGCCGCACGTCGGCGTGCTGGATGATCGGAACCTGCCTGGACTGCGGATCGCGGTTGGACGGCATACGTCCCTGGGGACGTTCCCTGGCGTATTGCAGGGCGTGCAGGTAACCGCGGTAACCCAGTACTGCCGCACCGCTGCCGACGCCGATACGGGCTTCGTTCATCATCTGGAACATGTAGTGCAATCCGCGGTGGGGTTCTCCCACCAGATAGCCCACCGCGCCATCCGATGCTTCGCCGAAATTCAATACTGTGGAAGTGGTGTTGCGGTAGCCCATCTTATGCAGCAGGCCGGCGAGTTTTACATCGTTGCGGGTATCCGGCTGGCCGTCTGCGCCGGGTATGAGCTTGGGCACCAGGAACAGTGAGATACCTTTTACTCCGGGCGGAGCATCCTTGATGCGCGCCAGAACCATATGCACGATGTTATCGGTGATCGACTGGTCGCCACCGGAAATAAACATCTTCTGGCCGCGCAGCCGGTAACTGCCGTCGTCGGAGGGGGTGGCGGTAGTGCAGATGTCTCCGAGCGCCGAGCCCTGGTCCGGCTCGGTCAGCGCCATGGTGCCGGCGTAGCGGCCATCCATCATCGGTGGCAGGTAGGTGTCCCGCAATTGTTCACTGGCGAAGCTGCGCACCAGATTGGCGGCGCCCAGGGTAAGGAACGGGTAGGCCGCGGTGCCGACATTTGCCGCGTTGATATGGGCCATTGCCGTGCGCAGGATCACTTCCGGCAACTGCATGCCGCCCTCGTCGAAATCATAGTGGGCGGCGAGAAATCCGGCTTCGGCAAAGGCGTCCCATGCCCTGCGGGTCTCTTCGATCAGGGTGACCTTTTCGCCATCAAACGTGGGTTCGTTAGCGTCGCCCTTGGTGTAGTGATCGGCGAAATACTTCCTGGCGATGGTCTGCGCGGTTTCCAGGGTCGCGTTGAACACCTCCCGGGAGTGCTCACTGTAGCGCGGGCGTTGCAGCAGCGCTTCGGTATCGAGAAATTCGTACAGCAGGAATTCGATATCCCGGTCGTTCAGCAGTTGCTCGCTCATCTTCACTACATCCTTCGCAATCATCAATTACTGTCGCTCAGGCCAGATTATGGAGTGGTGTAAAAACGGGCAATGACATTGCAGGTAATGGCTACTGGCATCTGTTGGTGGCAGGGCTATCTGGGACTAATCCATGGCGCCGGTTCACGTGCTTTCGCTACCCTTGATATCCCGTATGGCCTCCGTTCGCCCCGTGGTCCGGGGGCTTTGCGACCCCGAAGAAGCCGTGGCCGCGTTGCCGGGAATGACGGCCTCCCACAAGCTTTCGGTAAGCTCCTGAGGGCTGTTGCGGCGCCCATTGGCCACCCAGTAGACAATCGCGCCGGCCACGTCCGGCCAGCAGATCCGCACGCCCACAGGGTGTTTCTCCAGCCAGTGACCGATTGCCGCGGCATCGAACTGGGGCACCACAGTGGCGAGCTGTAATTCTTCCAGCGCCAGGGCGTTGGCTTCCTGTTCAAACTGTCCCTTGAGTGGACGCGTCAGTATCGGCTTGCCTAGGGTCAGGGTCTCGGCGATCAGCTCGAAGCCGCTGTTGCAGATCACGGCTCTGGCGGTGGCCACGTCGTGGCGGAAGCCGTCCACGGACGGGGCTTTGAGCGTGATATTTTCCGCTTTTGGCAGGTCGGTGGGCAGTCCGTACACGATAAACCGCTGCGGTACCTGCGCCAGCTGTTGCAACAGCGGTTGCGCGTGCTCGAACGGCAGGTAGACCAGCACGTGCTCCTGCTGCGCGGGCGCGGGCTCCTCGTGCGCGTGGGCAATCGGCGGCAGGATCGGATGGCCGAAGTGGTGCCAGTGCATCCCCAGGCTTACCTGTACCGGTGCGAACATTTTCATGATCGCGCGCGCGGCCCAGCCGAAGGAAGGCGTGGGAATGGAGAAGCTGAATGCGTACTGGTGACCGAGGCCTAGGCTCGGGTGCTTGCGTTTCTTCGCCGCCCAGGCAGTGACCGGTTCGAAGTCGCTGATCACCAGATCGAAATCCTGCACCGGTAATTCGCGTATGTCTTTCAGCAGGCGGCTCAGGTTGAGCTGGCGGCCGGTGGCAAACTGGTCGATCTTGCCTTCTTTGTGCACAAAGGTGAGCCCCTCGCGCCACCAGTAATTGCCGAAGGCTTCCATGGCGAAGAATTTTTCCGGGGGGCGGCCGCTGAATAGCCACTGGACTTCCAGGTCGGGGAACTGGCGAAACGCCTCTGCCATGGCCCGGGCGCGGGACAGGTGCCCGTTACCGGTACCCTGAACGCCGTAGAGTATTTTCAAAGTTTTTCTCCGATTGAGCAGACAGGTTTTTGCATGTGGGTTGGGGGGGGGGCTGTTCGCGCAGCGAGATGTCGGCGTTAGATCGCCGTTACATCACCTTCAGATCGCATTCACATAAGGAAACCGCTGACCGCAAAGCCCACACAGGTTCCGAGGAGCGCGCCCGCGCATACATCGGTGGGGAAGTGCACACCGAGCCCCACCCGCGACATGCCCACACCGGCGGCCCAGAAGTAACCCAGGGCCCACAGGGGGTTTAGGCACTGGCTCAGCACGGTGACAAACAGAAAGGCGCCGGAGGTGTGGCCGGAAGGCAGGCTGAATCGATCATTGGCGATGATGATCGAGCGCAGCCCGGGAATGGCTTCCGGCGGGCGGTTGCGTCGGGTGGTGTTCTTGATGGTCCAGTAGAGTGAGCGTTCAATGGCGTAGGCCGCGGCGCATGCGTAAAAGAATCGCAGTGCAGCGTCGGTATCCACCAGCGCGATCAGCAGGGGGGAAAACAGATACAGCCAGCCGTCGGCAGAGCGGGAGAGCAGCAGGTAGTTCCTGCGGGAGGCCGGCCGTGTCGCCCGTTCGGCCATACGCAGGACCAGGGAGACATCTACCGTTTTCAGAGTGATAGGTAAGCTTCGCATAAGGTAAAAGTACGAAGCATTTGTTGCGCTGGCTTGAACGAATTGTGTCAGGTCCGTGAAACCTGCCCGCTAGGGTGCGGGAGCCTGTAGGGCAGGCTCCTGCAAAGCGTGTTCAGTCGATGCCGATCTTGATCGCGCCGGATCCGGGCAGTTTTTCCACCAGCTCCTGGCCGCAAAGTTTAGACGGGGTGTAGTAGCCGCCCAGCCCCATATAGCCCAGCAGGTGTTGCGCCACGGCAATAGAGCCGTGCACGGTCACATCGTAACCATTGGCGGTAACCACACGGCCCACCCGGCGCTCGCCGCGGCGATCGTTGCGCACTTCGCCCCATACCCAGGTCTGTTGCTCTGCGCGCTTGTTCTCCGAGGGACCGCGCACTTTCTTGTCGACCTTGCCCTTGAGCCAGTTCTGTACCCAGTTCATACGCAGCAGCCAGCGGAATTTGTTCAGGTGGCCCATCTTTTTCGCCCGGCGCGGGCTCATCGGGATGTATACCTCGATATTGGGGATCTCGGTGGTGTAGTAGGCGGTTGCCACATCGCCCCAGGGGATTGCCACCGCGAACTTCTCGCCGCGGCCAAAGTTGATCTTGCGAGTCAGCGCGGCGTGGGGAATCACCTCGATCTTGCCATTGCGGCGCACCGCGCCGCCCACACCCAGGCTCTCGATGGAGGTCTTGGCCGTGCCGGGACTCAGGCCGGAATCTGAATCAAATCCGAGGGTGAGGTGCGTCGCGCTGGTCATGGCCTTGTGCAGGGCTGACGCCAGACAATCGGTGGGAATCACATCAAAGCCGGTGCCGGGGCAAAGTACGATACCCGCGGCCTTGGCCTCGGCTTCGAGGGCGTGGGCCTGCTGGTATACGGCCATTTCGCCAGTAATGTCCTGGTAGTGGGTGCCACTGGCGATACAGGCACGCATCATCGGCTCTGCGGTGGCGGAGAAGGGGCCGGCACAGTGGATGACTACGGATACATCGCGCAGGGTACGCACCAGGGTTTCTTCGTCGTCGAGACTGACGGCAATGGCGGGCAGGTCCAGCTCGTTGGCCAAAGGCTGCAGCTTCGCCGCGCTGCGGCCGGAGAGAATGGGTTTCAGGCCCTGGGCCACCGCTTGGCGTGCGATCAGCTCGCCGGTATAGCCGTAGGCACCGTAAATCAGGATCTGCTTGTTGTTCACCGATTATCCTTATTGTGTCCGGTCTTGTGGACCTTGTTTTTCTGGTTTTGGAAGTGGTGTGGGGCCGGGTCAGTCCAGGGCTTTTTCCAGCGCAAAGCGCGGTATCGTCTGGCCGTCTTTCTCCACGGTTTCTGAAAACATCGCCAGGGGGCGTGCCCACACGCCGAATTCATCATACAGAGCCCGGTAGATGGCCAGTTGTTCCCCGGTTTCACTGTGGGTGGCGATTTCCATCAAATGGTAGAGATTGCCCTTGTAGTGGCGATAGATGCCTTTCTGCATATTGGTGTCTTCGTCTGTATCGGGTTGCGGGGCGTCAGCTCATGTGGAACGGAGACAGCTGGATCTGGCTCACGCGCTGGCCGTGCAGCACCGCGACTCCGCCATAGCGGCGCTCCCCGGTAGAGGTGAATTCAAATTCGTACTGTCGCTGCAGGCGCACCTGGCCGCTGCGATCCCGCTTCAGGCGGGTGCGGGCGAGCATCACCGTATCGTCCAGCAGTTGTACACCGGTGTCCGCACAGTGGCTCTTGACGATGCGGCGCACGCGATCCTTTGCCGCCATGCCGGCCCAGAAGTACCAGGCCGCCAGGCCGATCAGGAATAGCCACACGAGGTCGCCGAGTGAGTAATACATAGGTACTTTGATTGCTATATCATCTGAACGCGCAAGAATACCACCAGAGGAGGGAGTATGCCCGGCACGATTCTCATCACCGGCTGTAATCGCGGTATCGGTCTGGAAATGACCCGGCAATTTGCCGCGGATGGCTGGCAGGTGGTCGCCACCTGTCGCAATCCTTCAGCTGCCTGGGAGCTCAGCGAGCTCGCCGAGGCCCACGACAATATCGAGATCCACGGCCTGGACGTGACCGATTACGCGCAAATGGCCGAGCTGGCAAAGGACCTGGAGGGCCGCTCCCTGGACGTCCTGGTCAGTAACGCCGGCTACTACGGCCCCAAAGGGGTAGGGCTGGGCAGTGTGGATGTGGAGGAGTGGCGCAAGGTACTGGAAGCCAACACCATCGCCCCCTACAAACTGGTGGAGACTTTTTACCCGCATATGGTGAACGGGCACTATAAGGTGGTGGGAATCCTCAGTAGCAAGGTAGGCAGTATCAGCGACAACGGTTCCGGTGGTGGTTATATCTACCGCTCCTCAAAAACCGCGGTAAACCAGGTGGCAAAAAGCCTTTCCATTGACCTCGCGGAGCAGGGTATCAAGGTGCTGGCATTGCACCCCGGCTGGGTACAAACCGATATGGGTGGCCCGAATGCGCTGATATCCGTAGAGGAGAGTGTGGCGGGATTGAAGAAAGTTTTGCTGGAAGCGGACGAGACTAGCAGTGGCCACTTCTATAATTACGATGGCACGACCATTCCCTGGTAATCCTCCCCCAAAACTTCTCTCAGGAAAGCTGGCCCGTTAGCGATCAACTGCTCTTTTCTGCGCTTGGGCCAGCGCTTGATTTCCACTTCCAGTTTTAAGGCATCGGATTTGCTGCGCATGGCGCAGTGAAAGGCGAGCGTCAGTGGTCCGCGCCCGCGCAGTGCCTTTGCGGCTTTCGGGCCACCGCTGTTGTGCTCCTCGAAGCGGCGCGCCACGTCCCGGGTAACACCGGTATACAGGCTGCCATTTTTGGTGCGGATCAGATAAACAAACCAGCCAGACAAAACAGTTTCCCAGATTAAAAAAGGCTCTGCTGATCGCCGGACTGAGGCGGCAGAGTGAACCGAGTGCAATCCAGATCCAACTTTCGTTCGTTCAGCCCCAGTTTGCGACAGGTTACCCGAAAGCGCTGCTGCAGTAACTGCGCGAATACTCCCGTGCCCCGTTGTCGCTGCCCGAACTCGCTCTGATTGTCCTTGCCGCCACGACTCTGCTGCACAATGCTCATGACGTGCTCTGCACGTTCCGGGTAATGTTCCTGCAGCCATTGTCGGAACAGTGGCGCCACTTCAAAAGGCAGCCGCAGCAGGATATACGCCGCGTGAATCGCGCCGGCACCGTGGGCGCTGTGCAGTATTTTTTCCAGCTCGGCGTCGTTCAGTGCGGGGATGATGGGGGCGGCCATAACTGCGGTGGGTATCCCGGCAGCGGCCAAAGCCTCGATGGTACGCAGGCGCGCCGCGGGCCCGGCGGTGCGGGGCTCCAGTTTGCGCTTTAACCCGTTATCCAGGGTGGTCACACTGATGCCCACATGCACAAGGTTGTCCTGGGCCATTTCCGCGAGTACCGGCAGATCGCGAAGAATCAGCTGGCTCTTGGTGACGATGGTCACGGGATGGCGGTAGTGTTGCAGGGTTTCCAGTATCTGGCGGGTGATCCGCTTGTCTTTTTCCAGTGGCTGGTAGGGGTCTGTATTGGTGCCCATGGCGATGGGACTGCACCGGTAGCCTTTTTTACGCAGCGCTTTTTCCAGCAATTCGGCTGCGTTGAGTTTGTAAAACAGCTGCGTTTCGAAATCCAGCCCCGGTGACAGGTCCATATAGGCGTGTGCCGGACGGGCATAACAGTACACGCAACCGTGTTCACATCCACGGTAGGCGTTGATGGACTGGGTAAAGGGGATATCTGGCGAGCTGTTGGTGGCTATGATCGACTTCGCCTTCTCCTCGATGGCCACGGTTTCGATCCGTTCCACTGGCTCCAGCGCCATTTCCCAGCCATCGCTCTCGCGGCTGCTCACCTGGTCCACAAAGCGACCGGCCAGGTTGCTGACGGCACCCCGGCCCTTGAGGGTACTGCGGGGATTACTTGGTGAATCGTTGGCCATGTCTTTCTTGGGGTGCTGTATGTTTGTACAGTTTATTGCCGGTCCCGGGACTGTGCAAGAGGGGCCGTGAGCACATACAATGACCGAATAGTTTTGGGTTGTGTTCAAGCGGTTTCAACGTAGGGAGCAGGGAATGGATCTTCAGGCTGTTGCGGCGATATACGCTTTTGCCGTCAAGGTATTGCAGGTGTTTGCGATGCTATTTGCCTTCGGGCTGGTGGTGCTGGTGCTATACGTGGTGTACCTGTACCTATCGGATGTGAGCCAGACCAAGCAGGCCATCCGGCGCAATTTTCCGGTGCTGGGGCGGTTCCGTTATCAGTTTGAACACCTAGGTGAGTTTTTTCGCCAGTACTTTTTTGCCCTCGACCGCGAAGAGATGCCGTTTAACCGCGCCCAGCGCAGCTGGGTGTATCGCGCGGCAAAGAATGTGGATTCCACACTCGCTTTTGGTTCCACGAGGCCCCTGAACCAGCCCGGGGATATCGTATTTCTCAATCACCCGTTTCCCACCCTGGCCAAGGATGCGGTGCCGCCCCGGGAAGTGACCGTAGGTGAGGGTGTGGCCCGACGACCCTACACCACCCGCTCGATTTTCAATATTTCCGGTATGAGTTTTGGTGCGCTGTCGGTGCCGGCGGTCAGCGCATTGTCCCGGGGAGCGGCCAAGGCGGGTATCTGGTTGAATACCGGTGAGGGGGGGCTTTCTCCGCATCATCTGGAAGGCGGTTGCGACATCGTATTTCAGATAGGTACCGCCAAATACGGTGTGCGCGATGAGGAGGGTAGGTTGTCCGATGACAAGTTGCGCGCGGTGGCGGCGCACGAACAGGTCCGGATGTTCGAGCTGAAACTCTCTCAGGGTGCCAAGCCCGGCAAGGGCGGGATTCTCCCCGGCATCAAGGTCACGCCGGAAATTGCCCATGTGCGCGGTATCCCGGTGGGTATGGATTCTATCAGCCCCAACGGGCACCCG
Organism: Microbulbifer sp. YPW1; assembly: GCF_013367775.1. Lineage (NCBI taxonomy): Bacteria > Pseudomonadati > Pseudomonadota > Gammaproteobacteria > Cellvibrionales > Microbulbiferaceae > Microbulbifer > Microbulbifer sp. YPW1. Next base: position 4,517,608 of record NZ_CP055157.1, on the reverse strand, counting down.
GAGTTTCGGGATGTGGGCGGGCTGTTGGATATGATTGGCCACATCCGCGAGGTCACCGGCAAACCCACCGGATTCAAGTGCGTGATCGGTAATAGCGACTGGTTGCACGAGCTTTGTGAAACGATTCAGAAGCGCGGCCTAGACTCTGCGCCGGACTTTATCACCATCGACAGTGCTGATGGCGGCAGCGGCGCGGCTCCCCAGAGTCTGATGGATTATATGGGGCTCCCGATCAATCGCAGCCTGCCCATGGTTGTTGACCTGATTACCCAGTACGGACTGCGGGATCGCATCAAGATCATCTGTGCCGGTAAGCTGCTCACCCCATCCATGGTGGCCTGGGCGCTGGCGATGGGTGCGGACTTCGTTAATTGTGCACGGGGTTTCATGTTTGCGCTGGGTTGTATTCAGGCCATGCAGTGCAACAAGAATACCTGTCCTACGGGCGTCACTACCCACAACCCGGACCTGCAGCAGGGCCTGGACCCCATGGACAAGGCGGAGCGGGTCTACCATTACGCGCACAATATGGAACACGAGGTGGGTATGCTGGCCCACTCCTGCGGTGTGCCGGAACCGCGCCAGTTGCGACGCGCCCATGTAGAGGTCATCAACGAGCGCGGCACACCGGTCCCGCTGTCCGACCTGGTACCGGAAGTGCCACCCAAATCCCTGATCGCCTCGGATCGCGGAACCCAATAACCGGACAGCGGGAGAAGACCATGGAAGGGGTAACCACTCTGGTGGGGCAGGGCCTGTATATGGCGGTGGCCGCGGTAGTCGGCTTGGCCATTGCGCGGATACTGAAGCGCGGCAATACACTGGGCTGCCTGATTGCTGGTGTGCTCGCCGGTGTTCTGCTACCGGTACTCGATTACGATACCGGGCTGCGTGCCGAGAATATTCACCAGATGGTGTTTTTCGTGATTCTGCCGGTGCTGATTTTTGAATCTGCCTGGAAGATTGACCCGGATGTCCTGTTCCGCTGGCTGGGGCCGATTTTGCTTTTCGCCACGCTGGGGGTGCTGATTTGCGGGCTGATCACGGCGGTGTTGGTGTACTACGGTGTCCATCACCCCACAGGCTTCCCCTGGATCGCGGCGTTGCTCACCGGGGCCATTCTTGCGGCCACCGATCCTGTTTCGATTATCGCGCGGATGCGCCAGAGCCACGCCAATGAGGAGTTGTTGACCCTGGTGGAAGGGGAGAGCCTGTTCAACGATGCAGTGGCGGTCGTTCTGTTCTCTTTTATTCTGGGCATTGCCAGCCACAGTGTGATGGAAGGTGCGGTGGCAACCGGCGAGACGGTTGCCGGTGCCGGCAGTTTTGCGCTGTATTTCTCGGTACTGTTTTTTGGCGGGCTGGCGGTGGGCACACTGTGTGGCCTGCTCACTGCAATCGTCATTCTTTTTTTGGGGTCGGCAGGTGCGGCGTTGGTGGTGCTGGTGCTGGCCGCGTTTGGCAGCTTTTATCTGGGGGAGCATGTGGTGGGTGTTTCGGGGATTCTTTCGGTGATGGTCTGTGCGATTGTTTCCCGGGCCTGTTTGCGCGAGCAGCAGGAAACCTATTTAACCCACGCGTCGCCGACCTGGGAGTGGCTTGGCCTTCTGTTCAATGCGCTGATCTTTGTGATCATGGGCCTGGTGATTACCTTCGAGATGTTTACCGATCAATGGCTGGCGATGATCATCGCGATTGTGGCGGCAATCGGTGCGCGGGGATTGGCAGTATTCATGCTGTCCCCGCTGGCCCGCTTCGTAGGGCCGCCCATTCCGCAGAGTTGGCGCTTGATTTTAAGCTGGGGTGGTTTGCGCGGCGTGATTGCGGTGGCGCTGGTGCTGTCGCTGCCAACAGAGTTGCCTTACTGGTGGACAGTACAGTCGATGGTGTTTGGTGTGGTGCTGTTTTCCCTACTGGTGCAGGGCACAACCAGCGCGCGCCTGATCAGGAAGCTGGGGCTGTAACTTCAACCTGGGCAAGGTGGTGCATCCAGGTCGACTGGTTGTGCCCCGTTTCAGACTCTCCCTTACGGGAGTAAAAGAGATGGCCTGCGAGGCCGAGAACAATAAGTGCGAAGATCAGTACACCGATGACTCTGAGCATTGATTTCTTGTTCCTCGTGGCGATAAGCCGTATAGCTACACGGCGAAGGTGGCAGGAACAGAGTATGGGGCGCGCTCAGTCCCGCTCATGCACAGTTGTTTTAATATAGCTCCCCCGGGGCTGGTAGTAGTGAGAAAGCGTCGATGCATATGTCCCTACACGGCCTAGCTGATCTGCAAATGGCTTGAATAACAGTTCATCCAGATTGAAACTGATTCCTACGAAAAGCTCGCTTTTGCGCTCTGGAATATAAGGTGCATCCGATGCCTTGAAGCCCCGTGCTGAATAGCCCAGGTTAAACTCCAGATATTTGAGCGGGGTATCGCGCAAGGCGGGTATTCCCGCCGCCTTTAGCGCAAGAAGGTAGCGCATACCGCTGTAATCGGTGACAGGGTGGAAGCCTTTCATGCCCTCGGAAGGTCGGTAATCTAATCGGTAGTCGAGAAGCTCCTTGACTCTGGGGTATCGGGTTCTCAAGTAAGAAAACGCAACGCCAGTGGAGTTCAGGATTACGTCTTCGTAAGAGAATCCATGATCGGCGGAATATCCATCAAAGACTTCCACATAAAGCATCAGGCTGCTTGCCCATAGCGCACTGTAAGTGGCTGCAAACTCGGGGGTGTTGTCACGCGACAGGCCATTACTGATCGCTTCCGCAATCAGATAGGAGGAGTACATATGGCCTAGTTTGTCGATCCCGCCGCTGCCGGTATCCATCCCAAACCACCCTTCGTCGTTGAATTTGAACGAAGCGCTTCCCCAGTTCCATTCCTTTACACCGAGGTAGGTAATTCCACCAACCGCAGCGCCAATTTCGTATTTTGCGTCAAATAGGGATTTTTTGGTGCCTTCCCAGTTGATGAACTCGGCGAAGACGGGGTGTGGCCACAGAGACACCAGCACGAATAAGTAGCGGCGTAGCGCTGCAAAACACTGCATGTATCGAATCCTGTACTTTCGGGATGCGTAAAAAAGGGAGGAGCGCTTTGACAGGGAGGCCTACGAGTCAGACCGAGTCGCGACGAACTGAATGGCACCTGTTTCTTTCGGCCGGAAAGTACAGGATCAGTTAAAAAAGTGCAATCCGGTGGCGTGACCTGCCTGTAGAGGATTAGTGGCTTCCGTTTGAGGGGCTAGCTGGCTGAATAGGCTGTAACCAGTTTTGGTTAAATTTTGACCTTCAGGGCGGGCGGGTGAATTTACGCGAATACGATTTGGCTCTCTGATCACTTCATTTCGTCTCATTGATCAATGCGTCTGCAGGTCAGTACTCACCGGGCTAAGCTAATTCAGCAAAATTTGTCAGGGAGTTAGGTATATGTCCTGTGTGTGGCGAAAATTTTCTGCGGCGTTATTGCAGGTTTTTTCAGCTGCGGCTTTGAGTGCTGGGTTGGTGTCGCAGGCAATGGCGGACGGATCTGCAAATATGTTGCCGAGTATGAGTGCCCTTGGTGCAGAGGTATCCTCCGCTTCGGAGACAGCCTCTGAGAACCCCCTGGCTGGTGAGCGGCAATTGGCCGGCCGGGAGCCAGTGTCTACACGTGGCGATAGCGATTCACTGGCGCCTCAGGGGACCATACCTTTGGTTAGCGATCGAATTCAGGCTGTTCGCGATGCGGTCAATAATCCATTTTCACTGGCCTCGCATAAGGCAAATTATGTGCTGCCTATCGCTTACCGGGATATTTCTGAAGAGCTGTTTGCAGCTGAGAACCGCTATGGAATGCAAACCGTGGAACCTGCAGAGGTGCAGTTTCAGCTTTCGCTTCAAGTGCCGCTGTGGAGCGGTTTTCTTGGGGCGGATTCATTTCTCAGCGCTGCTTATACCAACCGGAGCTTCTGGCAGGCCTATGCTCAGTCTGGCCCCTTTCGCGAAATTAATCATGAAGTGGAATTGTTGGCAACCTGGACAAGCAACTGGCACATTTTGGGTTTTCGGAATGTTGTTTCGCAGGCCGGCATAAGTCACCAGTCGAACGGCCGTAGCGGTGCTTACTCGCGAGGGTGGAATCGCGTGTTCGTTGACTTCACCTTTGAAAACGGCGGATATTTTGTCGGAATAAAGCCCTGGTACCGACTCTCAACGGATCCGGATGCGGGAAGAGGCCCCGATCTGGACGACCATTTTGGAAATTTTGAGCTGTCCGGGGGTTATCGATCGGGCGGTTACACCTCTTCGATAAAAGTACGTAACAACCTGAGTTCGCAAAACTATGGTGCGATTGAACTTAACTGGAAGTTTCCGATAACCACTCGAGTGCGCGGTTTTGTGAAATACTTTGACGGTTATGGAGAAAGTTTGATCGACTATTCAGTGCGTGTACGGACCCTGGGCATCGGCTTTGAGTTGGCTCCTGGTTTTCTTTAGGACTTAATAAGCCCTTCTGATGAAGGGCTGTGAATGTGTTGACTGATTTGAGCTAAGGGATACTTGCGCATCCCTATAGTTAGACCTGGATAGGCTACTGCCAGTTCAGAATAACCTTGCCCGACTCGCCTGAACCCATGGTGTCAAAACCAGTCTGGAACTCATCCACGGAAAACTGGTGGGTAATGATCGGGGAAAGGTCGAGACCGGACTGAATCAGGCTGGCCATTTTGTACCACGTCTCGAACATTTCCCGGCCGTAGATACCTTTCAGGATCAGGCCCTTGAAAATCACCTGGCTCCAGTCGATCGCCATTTCACCCGGAGGAATCCCCAGCATCGCGATCTTGCCACCGTGGTTCATGGCGGAGAGCATATCCCGGAAGGCCACGGCAACGCCGGACATCTCCAGGCCAACATCAAAGCCCTCGGTCATGCCGATATCTTTCATCACATCGGTGAGCTTTTCCTTGCTGACATTGACGGTGCGGGTCGCGCCCATTTTCTTCGCCAGATCCAGGCGGTAATCGTTGATATCGGTAATCACTACATGGCGTGCACCCACATGACGGGCGACGGCTGCGGCCATAATACCGATAGGGCCGGCACCGGTAATCAGGACATCTTCACCCACCAGGTCGAACGACAGTGCGGTGTGCACTGCATTGCCGAACGGGTCAAAGATGGAAGCCAGTTCGTCGGAAATATTGTCCGGGATCTTGAACGCATTCAGTGCCGGGATCACCAGGTACTCAGCGAAGGCACCCTGGCGGTCCACGCCCACGCCGTAGGTGTTGCGGCACAGATGGCGGCGTCCGGCGCGGCAGTTACGACAGTGGCCACAGGTGATGTGGCCTTCGCCGGAAACGCGGTCGCCCACTTTGAAGCCGGCCACTTCCTGGCCCATACCGACCACTTCGCCCACATATTCGTGGCCTACAACCATCGGAACCGGAATGGTCTTCTGTGACCACTCGTCCCAGTTGTAGATGTGCATATCGGTACCGCAGATGGCGGTCTTGCGAATCTTGATCAGCAGGTCGTTGTGCCCGGGTTCCGGTACCTCGACATCGGTCATCCAGATGCCGGGTTCAGACTTGAGTTTGGATAATGCTTTCATAAATACCGCTTAGATAATCTCGAGTTCTTTGCCGACTTCAATAAATGCATCGATGCAGCGATCCAGCTGTTCGCGGGTGTGCGCCGCGGACATCTGGGTGCGGATGCGGGCCTGTCCCTTGGGCACAACGGGATAGAAGAAGCCGACCACGTAGATACCTTTCTCCAGCATCTTGTCGGCCATTTTCTGGGCCAGGGCGGCGTCGCCGATCATCACCGGGATGATGGCGTGGTCGGCACCGGCGAGGGTGAAGCCTGCTTCGGTCATACGCTTGCGGAAGTACTGGGAGTTTTCCTGCAGCTGGTCCCGCAGTTCTCCACCTTCCACCAGCATGTCCAGCACCTTCAGGGACGCGGTGACGATGGCGGGCGCCACGGAGTTGGAGAAGAGGTAAGGGCGCGAGCGCTGGCGCAGCAGGTCGATGATTTCCTTGCGACCGGAGGTGAAGCCGCCGGAGGCGCCACCCAGGGCTTTGCCGAGGGTGCCGGTAATGATGTCGACGCGCTCGACGACATCGCAGTATTCGTGGGTGCCGCGGCCGTGCTGGCCGAGGAAGCCGACGGCGTGGGAGTCGTCGACCATGACCAGGGCGTTGTATTTATCCGCGAGGTCGCAGATACCCTTGAGGTCGGCGATGACGCCGTCCATGGAGAAGACGCCATCGGTGGCAATCAGTTTGGTTTTTGCACCGGCGGCGTCGGCGGCTTTCAGCTGCTCTTCGAGATCTGCCAGGTCGTTGTTGGCATAGCGGAAGCGCTTGGCTTTACACAGGCGCACGCCGTCGATGATGGAGGCGTGGTTGAGGGCGTCGGAGATGATGGCATCGTCCGGGCCCAGCAGGGTTTCGAACAGGCCACCGTTGGCGTCGAAACAGGAGGTGTAAAGGATGGTGTCTTCTGTCTGCAAAAATTCTGAGAGCTGGAATTCCAGAGCCTTGTGAATGTCCTGGGTGCCGCAGATAAAGCGCACGGAGGCCATGCCGAAGCCGTACTGGTCGAGGCCATCTTTGGCGGCCTGGATCAGGTCGGGGTGGTTGGCGAGCCCGAGGTAGTTGTTGGCGCAGAAGTTGAGTACCTGGCTGTCGTTGTTGACCTGGATCTCGGCACTCTGCTGGGAGGTAATGATGCGCTCGCGCTTGTAGAGACCGTCGGCTTCGATCTGCTTCAGTTCATCGCGCAGGTGCTGGAAAAATTGCTCGGGCTTGGACATGACGTTGTTATTGGCTCCTGTAGTGCTTTTGGCAAAAGGGCTATGTTCTGGGGAGGTCTTCCCAATTAACGACTGTTATGGCGGTGACGCTGGTGAACTGCCGTAAGTGTAGGTTGGGGCGTCATCTATGACGATCACCCGCCTTTTTGATGAAAATTAGCTATCCAACCAGCTCACAGGCCTTGTGGGCCGTGACTGGCGCGTCGCTGGCTCGGCAATGGGTGGCGAAGGCCAGCGCGTCTTCCGTCGAGTCGAACAGCAATTGCCACAACAGTTGTCGATCATTGCGTTTGACCGCCCGGACCGCTGTGCGACTGCGCTGCGGGGCAATCTGGATTTCGATAACGTCGGTGCTGGTAATCTGGAATTCGGACATGTTCCCTCCAAAAATTCTGGAGGGCTGACGGCGGAAGACACGATTGAATAAACCGTATCCCGGTTGGATTGCACAGCTGGTCCGAACAACTCGGTTACCAGCAAGAGCCCCATCCCCTGCACATTCTGTGAAGGGAAACCACCTTGCCCCGGTAGGCAGGTTGGCGTTGGCGTCAGCCACTCTCTTGATGTCGGGAGCAAAGATAGCGATGGCGGAACACTCAGTCAACCGCGCCGCCACTACGGGCGGCGCGTCAGAGTTTTATCCGGGAAGCTGCACGGATTTCAGTTCAATGAACTCGTCCAGGCCCGCTGCGCCAAATTCACGCCCATTGCCAGAGCGCTTTACGCCGCCGAAGGGTGCGTCGTAATTGAATTCACCGCCGTTGACGAAGCAGAGGCCGGCTTCAATGCGGCGCACGACGGGCATCGCTGCCTCGGCGTCTTTGGCCCAGACGCCGCTGGAGAGACCGTACTCGGTGTCGTTGGCAATGGCGATGGCTTCGTCCATGTCCTTGTAGGGAATCATGCAGGTAACGGGGCCGAAGATTTCTTCGCGGGCGATGGCCATGTCGTTGGTGACATCGGCAAAGACCGTGGGTTTCACGTAGAAGCCGCTGGGAAAGTTCTCGGGTGGTTCACTGCCACCGGCAACCAGGCGGGCGCCTTCGGCGATACCTTTGTCGATATAGCCGCGCACGATGTCGCGCTGGCGGGCAGAGGAGAGGGGGCCCATAAAGTCGTCGCTGCCGGTGCCGATGGCGACTTCTTCGGCGACTTTCTTGGCGATGTCTACCGCTTCCTCGTAACGTTCGGCGGGTACCAGCATGCGGGTCAGGGCGGTGCAGGTTTGTCCGGTGTTGATGAAGACATCTTCACAGCCCCAGCGCACGGCGGCTTCCAGGTCGGCACCGGGGGTAATGATCAACGGCGACTTGCCGCCCAGCTCCTGGGTAACCCGCTTGACCGTGGGGGCCGCGGATTTGGCCACTTCGATACCGGCGCGGGTGGAGCCGGTGAAGGACACCATGTCGATATCCACGTGGCTGGACAGCGCTGCGCCAACGATCGGCCCGGCACCGGGCACCAGGTTGAAAACACCGGCGGGCAGGCCGGCGGCGTCGATGATTTCTGCCATCACGTAATCCTGAAGCGGGGTGAGTTCCGAGGGCTTCTGGATCATGGTGCAGCCGGCGGCGAGGGCCGGGGCCACTTTGCCCACGAACTGGTGCAGGGGGTAGTTCCAGGGGGTGATAAACCCGCACACGCCTACCGGTTCTTTCAGTACCACGGAGTGGCCGGCTTTTTCGGTTTCCTCCATCAGTGCGGCGCGGTCGGCGTAGTAGCGCATGGCGTAGATGGGGCCGTCGATATGCAGCCATTCGGTAATGTGTGGTGGGCAGCCAAGGGCCTGGGATACGGCATCGATCAGGTCCTGTTTACGCGCTTCCATGCCGTCGGCGATGGCGTGCATCAGGGCCTGGCGTTTGGCAGCGCGGCTGTGGCGCCATTCCTTGAATGCAGCTTTGGCGGCGGCTACTGCATCATCCACATCTTCGAGTGTGCCCTGGATTACCTCGCACAGGGTTTCTTCGGTGGCGGGGTTGATGACGGGATGCAGGCTGCCGCCCTTGGAATCGCGCCACTCGCCATTGATGTAGAGCTGTTGCGTGTTGAGTTTTGATACGTCCATTGCGTCAGTTTCCGGTTTTGAAGTTTGGCTGAGCGGATAGCGCGGTAAACCATCTATCGGCTCATTGAATAGTTTTTATCGCGATGCGCTGATCATCGCATTCAAGGGGCGGTGATCTCGATCAATGTCGGGCCCTTGCGCGCGAATGCTTCCGCCACCGCTTCGCTCAATTGTTCCGGGCGATCAATGCGACAGCCCTCGGCACCGAAAGCGCGGGCGAGGGTGACAAAATCCGGTGCGTGCAGATTGACGCCTTCCTGTTCAACCGCGGCTTCATCCATAAAGTCGCGGATCTCACCGTAGCCGCTGTTGTTCCATACCAAGATTGGCAGTGCCAGTTTCTGCTCCACCGCCGCAGCAAGTTCACCGAGGGTGAACATAATACCGCCGTCGCCAATCAGTCCGATCACCGGGCGCGGGCTCGCCAGGGCTGCGCCGATGGCGGCAGGCAGTGCGAAACCCAGTGTGCCGTAGCCGGTAGTGCAGGTGATGTGGCTGCGCGCCTGGTACAGGGGCAGGGCGTGGTTGGTGTTGTAGGCCAGCTGAGTAGAGTCGGTTACCAGAATGCCCTCTGCAGGCAGCGCATCGCGTAGGGCCTGTACCCAGGGTAAGCGCTCCTCGGATCCAGGCCACCACTCTGTGCGACACGCATGCAGCAGGGATTCCACTTCTGCCGCGGCCGACTGGCGGCGGGGTTCCCCACTATCGGTGACCGCATCAGAGAGACTCGCGAGGGTGATGCCCGCATCCGCGCAGATAGCGAGGTCCGGCTGCGCATTGCACACCAGTTGTGCGGGGTCGATATCCACCCGGATGAGTTTGCCGCGGAACTGGTAGTTTTCACGCACCAGATTGCGGTCGGTTTCCGCCAGCTCGGTACCGACGGCGAGTACCACGTCGGCAGATTCGATGCGCTCGCGCACACAGGCAAAGCTCAGGTTGGCGCCGCCACACAGGGGATGGCGTTCGTCTACGATGCCTTTGGCGGCGAGGGATTCGAATACCGGTGCGGCGAGTTTTTCTGCCAGTTCAGTGGCGGCTTTGCCGCACCGCTGTGCGCCTCCGCCGAGCAGGATCACAGGCTTTTCTGCTGAACTCAGCCAATCGGCGGCGGTGTCAATCGTATTGCTGTCAGTGCCCGGCAGGCTCGGTGCCGGGGCGGCGCGGTAATCTGTCAGTTGCCCGGGCATGGGCGCCGGAAACAGGTCGATGGGGATTTCGATATGCACCGGGCCCGGTCGACTGCCGCGCATCAACTGGAAAGCACGCGCGAGCACTTCCGGCAGTTGCTGTGCGCTGGTCAGTGCGTGCTGCCAGATGCAGAAACCGCGGCTCACGTCCTGCTGTCGCGGCAGTTCATGCAGGCGACCGCGGCCCATGCCGAGGTCCTCGCGACGGTTGACGGCACTGATTACCAGCATGGGAATGGAGTCGGAGTAGGCCTGCGCCATGGCCGTTGCAGCATTGGTTACCCCCGGGCCGGTAATCAGGAAGCAAACCCCCGGGTTACCGCTGGCGCGCGCATATCCATCCGCCATAAAGGCCGCACCCTGTTCGTGGCGTGGCGTGATATGGGTCAAGCCACTGCCGGGCAGGCCCCGGTACAGTTCAATGGTGTGCACGCCGGGAATACCGAATACGGTATCGACGTCGTACTGGCGCAGCAGGTGCATCAGTACCTGGGCGCAGGAGGGGTTTTGTGGATCTTGATGTTCAGCCGTGTGCATGGACGATACCCCGACTCTCTTGTGGGTTTTTATCAGTTGGATGATCAGGTTTTCGATCAGATTTGCGCCGGAGCCTAGCGGGCCAGCATGCACCCTGCAAGCGTCCGCAGACTCTGCGTTTCCGCCGGGGAATACGCCGGATAATTGAGTGTAGTCACAGCCTGTGACGGGGAAAATTGCGCAAATTGGGATTTGGCACACAACTGCGTAAACTTGCGGGCAGACTTTTCAGAAACAGCCAATGAACCAGTGGTAAGGATATGACAGCGATGGAAATTGATCAGTGGCGACGGGACTACCTGCGCGGCGGGCTGCAGCGAAGCGATCTGGCGGAGGATCCCATCAGCCAGTTTCGCGCCTGGCTAGAAGAGGTGGTGAAGGCCGATATTTCCGACCCCAGTGCAGTGTGCCTGAGTACCGCAGATGCGAGCGGCCAGCCTTCTCAGCGCATTGTCTTGTTGAAGGGATTCGGTGAGCACGGCTTCGTTTTCTATACCAACCTGAAAAGCCAGAAAGCGTGGGATATTACCGCCAATCCCAAGGTGTCGTTGCTGTTTCCCTGGCATTTTCTCGAGCGCCAGGTGATTGTGCGCGGCACCGCTGAGCTGTTGAGTGACGCTGAAGCGGATGCGTATTTCAGAAGCCGTCCGCGAGACAGCCAGATTGCCGCCTGGGCGTCACACCAGAGCGATGCCATTGTTTCGCGAAAATTACTGGAGGAAAACTTTGAGGCCTGTCGCCAGAGGTTTGATGGCCAGGACGTGCCGCGCCCCGAATTCTGGGGTGGCTACCGGGTTCAACCCCATGCGGTGGAGTTCTGGCAGGGGCGTGCGTCGCGCTTGCATGACCGTTTTGTGTACCGTGCTTTGGAAGGTGGCGAGTGGCAGGTCGAGCGGTTGAGCCCCTGAGGCATCTAGTTTTGATCCTTCACGAATCAGAAGAAAGGCGGCCCCACAGGGAGCCGCCTTTATTGTGGTTATCAACTTTGCCGAAAAAGCGTCAGGCTTTGATAAAGCGCTGGGTGTGAAAATCCGTGCTGCCGAACAGGTGCTGGATAGTGGTGAGGCGCTTGAACAGGTGTGCCACATCCAGCTCGTCGGTCACTCCGATTCCCCCGTGTATCTGCACAGCTTCCTGCCCCACATGACGGGCGGCTTTACCGATACGGCTCTTGGCCGCGGAGACCGCCTTTGGCGCAACCCCGTTACCGGCGTCCAGCTCCATGGCCGCCATCATCAGGATTGAGCGGGCCTGCTGACATTCGATAAACATTTCCGCCATGCGGTGCTGCAGGGCCTGAAAGCTTGAGATGCTGACGCCGAACTGCTTGCGGGTCTTGGTGTATTCCACGGTTTTTTCAAGCGCGCTCTCCATGGCGCCGACCGCTTCAGCACAGATGGCGAAGGTGGCCCGATCGATGATCTTCTCGATAACGGGCAGCGCCTGGCCCTCGGTGCCCAGGAGATTGGCACGCGGAACCCTGACCTGATCGAAATAGATCTCTGCGGCGTTGTGGCCGTCCACCGTTTTGTAGTTGTTGCGCGTGACGCCCGGCGTCCCCGCATCCACCAGCAGCAGGCTAACACCACCGTTTTCGGCCGTGGCTGTGCGGGCGGATACCACCAGGGTATCTGCGGCAGCGCCATTCAATACCACGGTTTTGTGGCCATTCAGGATCAGGTCATCGCCATCCGTATTTGCGGTGGTGTCCAGCCGGCCGAGATCAAAGCGGCTTCGCGATTCCGCAAAGGCAAAGGCGAGCTGCAGATTGCCCTCCATCAGGGGTGTCAGCCAGTCGCTTTTCTGGGACTCGCTGCCCGCTTCTGCGATCAAACCGCCGGCGAGGATGGCGCTTGCCAGCAGCGGTTCAACCACCATGCCTTTGCCGAATTCTTCCATTACCACCATGAGATCGACGGCCGAGCCACCGAGGCCGCCCTCGTCTTCTGAGAAGGGCACCAGCAGCCAGCCCAGCTCGGCAAACGTCTGCCAGTATGCCTGGCTGAAAGGTGCGTTACTGGTAACCGTTTTCTGCCGGGCTTCAAACCCGTAGTCCTGTCGGATAAAGCGGGTGACGCTATCGCGCAGTAGTTGTTGTTCTTCGCTCAATGAAAAATCCATATCTGCGTCCTCCGGTTACAGGCCCAGCACGGCCTTGCAGATGATATTTTTCTGGATCTCGTTACTGCCGCCGTAAATGGATGATTTGCGGTTGTTGAAGTAACGCAGCCAGCTGTTGATGGCGCTATCGCTGCCAACCCGCGCACCGTCGAAGTCCTCCTCTAGCTGCCATGGGGCATAGGGTAGTCCGCCGTATGCGGCGATTTCCGCATGTAGTTCGTCAATGGCCTGGGCCAGTTCGGTGCCTTTGATTTTCAGAATCGAGGATTCCGGGCCCGGTGCCTGCCCGGTGCGGATCGCGTCCAGGGTGCGCAGCTCGGTATATTCGAGTGCCAGCAATTCAATTTCGATCTCTGCAAACTTGTGAGCAAAGATCGGGTTATCGATCAAGTTCGCGTTGCCGTCCGGGGTTTCACTGGCGAGTTCGCGGGCGCGCTGTAGCTGGCAGCGAGAGTGGGCTACGCGGGCAATATTGGTGCGTTCGTGGGTGAGCAGAACCTTGGCATAAGTCCAGCCTTTACCTTCTTCGCCGATCCGGTTTTCCACCGGTACCCGGACATTGTCGAAGTGCACTTCATTGACTTCCCGATAGCCGTCCAGGGTGAGGATAGGGGACAGGCTGATACCCGGTGTGCGCATATCGATCAGCAGGAAACTGATCGCCGTCTGGTTTTTCTCCTGCGGCCCGCCGGTGCGCACCAGGCAAAAGATCCAGTCCGCGTACTGCGCCAGGGTGGTCCAGGTCTTGGTGCCGTTCACCACATAGTGGTCACCGTCGCGGTGTGCCGTGGTTTTCAGGGAGGCGAGGTCGGAGCCCGCATTGGGTTCAGAGTAGCCCTGACACCACCATACGTTACTGGCCAGGATATCGGGTAGGAAGCGTTGTTGCTGCTCTTTACTGCCGAAGGTGAAAATAACCGGCGCCACCATTTTCATACCGAAGGGGACGACCTCGGGGGCACCCGCCAGGGCGCATTCGGTTTCGAAGATGTTCTTCTGGGTCGCGGTCCATCCGGTTCCGCCGTGCTCTTCGGGCCAGTTCACCGCGGCCCATCCCTGCTCGTGCAGAATTTTCTGCCAGCGCACGCAGTCTTCCTTTTCCAGATGCATGCCCAGCAGAGTCTTTCGCTGGATATCCTGCGGTAGTTTCTCCTTGAGAAACTGCCGCACTTCACTGCGAAACGCCTGCTCTTCCGGCGTGTACTTATTGTTCACGTTCGGTATACCCCTGTAACTGTTTATCTTGACAGGAGCACAGGTTGACGTCGGCGGGGGATGCGTGCCACTACCGCCGGGGTAATGGAAGTCGGGGGTATTGCCGGGGAATATTCAGGGCAGGTGGTGAAGCCGGGTCCCATACCAGATCGGGCCAGGCAGTGCGCAGAGGCATTACCGGTGAGGTTATGGCGCACGGGGATATCCCGGCACACACTCGGTAGTGTCAGCAAGCCATTGGTGAAACGGATACCTGATATTTGTTTACTTAATTTGGTACGGCTTGCGAAGTGTTACCGTTGGAATCAATTTCCTTTGGATCCGCCACGGTACCGGTGGTTTGGAGAATTTTGGGAACGAATTCTGACGTGACTCGAGTGTGACGCTGTAGTCATTTATTTCTGGTTTATTTCAGTGGTTGTCATTTCAGACCCACGGGAATAAGTAGAATGAATTACTCAAAAAATAAACTTTTGTAACGGAAAAACCTCTTGTAGTCTTCTCCTGTCAGCCCCGGCACAGGGGCGGCAGAAGACAGCGCGGTTGTTGGCCGGGTCGCCTGAGTGTGTGGCGGCAAAGTGGTACCGGTCGCGGTAGTTCTGTTGCTGAAAAATACATAAAAATAACTCGGTGCAATGGAGAGAAAACATGGGAAGCCAATCTGACGCTTTCAATAAACACCAATTTACCCTGAAAACGGTAAACAGCAGAGGCAAGAACCTGGTTCTGGCTTCGGCCTGTTCGTTTGCGGCCATGTCTCTGGCCTGCGGTGTGGGTTCGGCCCACGCAGCAGAGAATTCCATCAATACCCTGCTTGAAGAAGTGGAAGTTGTTGCGCGTAAACGCGGGGACGCCGAGCGTCTGCAGGACGTGCCGGTTGCCGCGACCGCATACTCCGGCGACCAGCTGGAAGCGCTGCAGACCCGCGACCTCGAAAGCCTCGCGTTCAAAATGCCCAACGTGCAGATGGACGATGCCGGCACCATCAAAAGCACCGCCAACTTCACCGTGCGCGGTCTCGGGGTAAACAGCTCCATTCCCTCCATTGACCCCACCGTAGGTGTGTTTGTCGATGGCATGTATATGGGGATCAATGCGGGCGTGATCCTTGACCTGTTCGACCTGGAAGGGATCGAAGTGCTGCGCGGCCCTCAGGGCCTGCTGTTCGGACGCAACGTGACTGGTGGCGCGGTGGTGGTTAAGACTGCCAAGCCTACCGAAGAATTTATGAGTAAAGTGCGGTTCTCTACCACTGCACAGCAGGAAACCAATCTCGCCGGTACCGTATCCGGACAAATCAGTGAAAAGGTCAACGGCCGCCTGACGGCCTATTACAGCGATGACAAAGGCTGGTTTGAGAACAAGGCAAACGGCAACGATAACCTGGGTGCCTCCACCACCTGGTTTGTGCGCCCGAGCTTTACCGTGGATATCGGTGAATCCGCCGACCTGATAGTACGTCTCGAGTCGGGCCATGTAGATGCCGATGGTCCGATTGGTCAGAACCGTGGAGATTTCTCCCAGGCAATCGCGGCCTCAGTCGGTGTTACCGACTGGGATAACAGCGAAAACTCCTTTGAAGTGGCGATTGACAATGAGGGCTGGGCGGAAACCGACTGGAATCAGGCCATCGCCGAGTACAACCAGGATGTGGCTTTCGGTAACGGTACCATCACCAATATTCTTGCATGGCGTGATTACGAGACTGCAGGCGAGGGGGACATCGACTCTCTGCCGGTACACCTGTTCCATTCCTATAGCCTGATCGATCAGGATCAGCTGAGTAATGAGCTGCGGTACTCCGGTCGCTTTGGCAATACCTCGGTGACCAGCGGCGTCTACTGGTTTTCCCAGGACCTGAAATATATTGAAGAGCGCAACCTGTTAGGCGGCGCCCTGGTTATGGCCGGTGGCGGTGTGCAGGACCATACGGCCAAGGGGATATTCACGCAGGCCGATATCGACCTGAACGAATCCTGGGTGCTCACCCTGGGTGGTCGCTATTCCAGCGAGGAGAAGTCTGCGGATATTGCCTCCATCATCCCGGGCAATGGTTGTGATCGGGAAGCTTGTCCTGCCTATGATTTCAGCGATACTGAATCGTGGAGTGCCTTTACCCCGAAACTGGGTATGCAGTGGTTGCTGAGCGATTCCGCCCAAGCCTACGCGGTGTGGACCAAAGGCTTCCGTAGCGGTGGTTACAACATGCGCAACACCGCATTTGGCGAATCACCGGGACCGACCGATCAGGAAGAGCAGAATAGCTTTGAGATTGGTGCCAAATCCCAGTGGTTGGGTGGCCGTGTGAAAACCAATATGGCCGTGTTCCACAACACCATCGACGATATGCAGCGTGAGGTTAACCTGCCCAGTGAAACTGCTGGTGTGGCCCAGCTCATTCGCAATACCGCGAACGCAACCATCCGTGGTGCTGAATTTGAAATGATGGCCGGTTTGACCGACTCACTGCTGATGACCATGAATCTGGGTTATGTAGATGGTGAGTATGACGATATCTGGCTGGACCTCACCGGCGACGGTGTCGTAGACGGTGCCGATTACGATCTGGAGATTCCGCGTCTGGCGCCGTGGACTTACGGCGTAGGCCTTGTGCACGACCTGCAGCTGGGCAGCTGGGGTGCGCTGACCTCTCGTATCAACTACAACCACCGCGATGCCTCTGCCTACACCGACAACAACGCCGGCATGCTGAGCGAAGTGGAAATGGTGGACTTCAGCATCGGCTTCAGCCCGGATTCCGGCAACTACCGCCTGGCGTTGTTCGGCAAGAACATGCTGGATGAAGTCAGTGAAGGTAACGATACCCAATTGCCAGGTATGCTCGGTCCGGTAACTCTGGGGCCGAACTCTACCTTTACCCCGATCAATCGCGGTCGTATTGTTGGTATCGAGCTCAATTACGAAATCTGATTTTCCTCACCTCCTTTCAGTCTTATCACTTGCCCGGCCCAGCGCCGGGCTTTTTTTGTTGTGGAAATCCGCTAAAGTCTTTTCTCAGGATAAGGAGACGACCTATGCGATTTATTGATCTGCCGGAACATGGTGGCCCCGAAAAACTGGTGGTTGCCGAAGGCGACAAGCCCACTCCAGAGGCTGGAGAAATATTGATCCGCGTGGCTGCTGCCGGGGTCAATCGCCCGGATGTTGTTCAGCGCGCTGGCTTCTATCCACCACCGCCTGGTGCCTCGCCGATTCTCGGGCTGGAGGTGGCGGGCGAGGTTGCTGCAGTCGGACCGGGCGTAGAACGCTACGTTGTTGGCGACAGGGTCTGTGCGCTGACCAATGGTGGCGGATATGCGGAGTATGCGCTGGCTCCGGAGGGGCAGTGTTTACCTGTGCCCAAGGGGCTGACGATGGTGGAGGCGGGGGCATTGCCGGAAACTTTCTTCACCGTCTGGAGTAACCTGATCCACCGCGCGAAGCTGGCTACTGGTGAGACCCTGCTGGTCCACGGAGGCTCTTCCGGTATTGGCACTACAGCAATCCAGCTGGCCCATGCCATGGGGGTGAAGGCGCTTACCACCGCCGGTAGCGATGAAAAATGCCGAGCCTGTACAGAACTCGGCGCTGATCTTGCAATTAATTACCGGGAAGCGGATTTTGTTGAGGCCGTGCAGCAGGCCACCGATGGTCGCGGTGCCGACGTCATTCTGGATATGGTCGGCGGGGATTATGTGGATCGAAATATCCGCGCAGCGGCGAAAGACGGGCGTATCGTCAATATCGCGTTTCTTGGTGGGGCGAAGGTCGAGGTCAACCTGTTGCCGGTGATGCTGAAGCGGTTAACGCTTACTGGCTCGACCCTGCGCCCGCAGCCCCCGGAGGTGAAAGCGGAAATAGCCCGCGACCTGGAGGCAAAGGTATGGCCAATGATCGAGGCGGGCAAGATTCGCCCACTGATTGCCGCCACGTTTGCGCTGGACGACGTGGCGGACGCACACCGGCTGATGGAGTCGAGTAATCATATTGGCAAGATCGTATTGACGCCATGATGTTCGCCAGCGGTTTCCCGCGGAATGTCTGTGAGCCTTTGGCGATATCACCGCTGGCCACGTTCGTGTAAGCCTGGTACAGATTGCTGATCTTGCGCACGTAGGCGACGGGCTCTGAACCGCGTACATAGCCATAGCGTGCCTTTTCAAAGTAGCGCGGTTCAGAGAGCTTCAGCATCGCTACCTCGACGTTGTCAAACCACTTGTTGGGATCAAGGCCGAGTTTTTCCGCAAGACGCTGGGCATCCAGCAGGTGGCCGAGGCCGGCATTGTAAGACGCGAGTGTAAACCAGAGCTGCTCACTGACAGGCAGGGGGTCCTTGAAGCGATTGCGGACCCATCTCATGTATTTTGTGCCCGCCTGGATATTCTTTTCCGGATCGAACAGCGGCGGTGGATATCCCATGTCTTCACCGGTACGCGGCATGACCTGTAACAAACCCTGAGCACCGACAGGGGATACTGCTTTGGGGTTGAAGTTGCTCTCCTGCCACATCTGCGCGACGATCAAGCGCCAGTCAAAGTTATTTTCGAGTGCCGATGCCTGAACCATCTTGTCGAAGGGAGACAGCGCTTGGCCGGGGATTACCCGAGCAGAGATTTTTTGCACCAGGTGTTTGTCGGGCTCGAAGTAAGCTACAAGTAGCTGGTCGAACTCCTTGCTTCGGCTAAACCGCTTTAAAAACCGGTTAACCTGTCGCAAGAGGTCTTTGTGCCCGTCTTTGATCATCCACCCCTGTTGTTGACCTTCGCTGACCTGCAGGCCGATCACCAGTTCTGGACGCAGGGCCGCCTGAATATCGGCAATATAGCCGTCCTCAATGGTTGCCTCAAAATCTCCCTCGGCGACTTTGTTTAACACCTCCTCAAACGACATTTCAGAGGGGGCTACCTGGATATCTATATCTACACCGTGATCGCGCAAGGTGCGTGCGGTTTGAATAAATGAGGAGTATGCGCGAAGGGTAATGGTTCGCCCGTTCAGGTCGGCGAGGGTTTCGATCTTGGGCAGCTTGCGATTGCTGATGATTTTTTCGGTGGTCTCGATGAAAGGGGTACTGAACGCGATCCCGCGGTCGATACGCTCCTGGGTTACCGTGGAGGAGGCTCCGGCAATATCGGCGCGACCGTCCACTACCCAGTCCACCAGGTCGTCCTCGTTGGGTGCCACAATGACTTGCAGCTGCAGTTTGTGCTTGTCCGCAAAAGCCTTTGCCATTTCGTAGTCAAAGCCGCGCAGGACACCTTTCCACAGATAGTAACTCGTTGGGCCGTTGTAGGTTGCAAAGCGTAGCACGCCGGACTTCTTTATTGCGTACCAGTGGGAGGTTCGTTCTGGTACATCGGTGACCAGGGTTCGGGTTAGGAAATTGTCAATGCGGTTTTTGAGTCGCTTGGAGTCCTTGCGAATCGCCCAGGCAATATTCTCCCTGGTACCCACCGTCGCACCCAGTTTTAGATCATCGCGATATTTCAGCGTTTCCTCTGCCAGGTTTTTGTGCATGATCGTAACTGCATTATCCACCTCAGAAATCATGTCAAATAGCGTGTCCCGCTCATCCATCAGGTACACTTCCCGAACTGAGAGGTTGGCATCTGGGTGGTTGGCCACTAATTCCTGGGCGCGTTCGGCGTAAGTGCTACCCGCCAGGACAATAAATTCCGTGCCCGTAAGGTTTCGGATATCGCTGATGTCCGGTCCATTTTTACCTGAAATCAAAACGTCCGAGGTCTGTAAAATGGGAATACTGAAGTCCACAATTTCCTGGCGTTCCGGGGTTATGCTCATATTTTCTGCGACGATATCCGCCTCGCCATCATTCACCATCCTGAGGGCTTCATCCGGGGTCTCTGCGATAAACCATCGTGTGGCAAGACCGATTCTTTTGGCGAAGTCTTCCGCCATTTGCCGGTGCGTTTGGTTGACGATTGCTTCGCGGGGCAGGATCGGTTGATTATCACCGGTCATGCTGACGAACCGAATCACACCGCGCTTTTTGATCGCCGCAAGATCTCCCGTTTCTATATAGTTTTCTACCTCAGAGATCTTCGTCGTAGTCGTTTTCTCGGCTCTGCGGTCTCCGCTGCCCCGGTCATCCGTCAGCTCCAGATCCGGGGTAGCTTTTGAACCGTGAGGTGGTGCATCCTGGCGATCACATGCACTAAAGCAGAGTGTAAGAAAGAGCACACAGAAGAGAACCGTGTGGTAATTCAATCTGGTTATAAATGTTGCGATTTCTTTAGCCATAGACACGCCTGAACGCCTCTGTGCCTGATAGTTTAAGGTCGCGGCGGGTAGATCAGCTGATCAACCAGCTTGACACTTTCGGTGGTCACGTTGGTGGGGTAGGTCCATGGTTCGTCTGGGCCACTGTAGTGGGGCGGGTCGAAATTTCCTCCCGCTGGTAGAGTCCAGTGACCATGTTGACAAGAGTGTCCTTTTCTTGATGGCTTGACTTGAGTGCGAGTGAAGTCTGGAAGATAGCGCAGTTGCAGCGCGATTTCTCCAGGAGTAATCGCTGTGTAGGCGCGATAGAGTTTGCTGATGTTGCGTACGTATTGAACGGGCTCTGCGCCGCGTACATAGCCGTAGCGCGCTTTGTTAAAGTAGCGCGGCTCCGACAGTTTGAGCATTGCCGTTTCGACGTTGTCGAACCAGACATTGGGATTAAGCTCCAGGCTTCTGGCAAGACGCTGTGCATCGTATAAGTGGCCGATACCAGCGTTGTAAGCGGCGAGGGAAAACCACACCTGGTTTTCAAGTGTAATGTCCTCGTCGAAGCGGTCTCGAATCCACCGCAGATATTTAACTCCAGCTTCGATCCCGCGCCCGGGTTCGTACAGAGGTGGGGGATACCCAATCTCCTCGGCTGTACGGGGCATAACCTGAAGGAGACCCTGTGCGCCCACCGGTGATTCAGCCTTGGGGTTGAAACTGCTCTCCTGCCACATCTGTGCCACGATAAGCCGCCAGTCGAACTCATACGCGCGCGCGGATTTTTTAGCGAGCTTGTCGTAGGGAGAGAGATCTTCGCCAGGAATAATTCGGCTCATCAGTTTTTTCCCAGCCTGCTCGTTTGGCTTGAAATAGTAATTGACCTTTTTTTCGTACTTCTTGGATGCTTTGAATTCCTTGATAAATTCGTCAAGTTTTTTCTGCAGGGAATGGTTGTCCTTCGTCACCATCCAACCCTGGGGAAGCGGGTCGCTTACCCGCGGGCCTGTCACCAGTTCATCTCGGAGAGTCGCACCGATTTCTGCGGCACTGGCATCGACAATAGTGGCATCGACTTCTCCTTCTGCGACCATGTTGATGATCTGCTCGTAACTCACTTGCGGATCGGCCAATTCAATCTCGACCTGAATGCCACTCTTCTGCAGTGACTTTGCGATTTCCTCAAAAACCGAAAATGCACGCAGGGTCAGAGTGCGCCCATTCAGGTCCTGCAGGCTCTTGATCGCGGGCTTGCCGCTGTTGCTTAAAATCTGCTCCGCCATTTCGATATAAGGGGTAGTGAATGCCACTCCCTGTGCCTTGCGTTTGTCGGTAATGGTGATGGAAGCGCCGGCGAAATCTCCTCGTCCCTCCTTAAGCCACTCGATCAGTTGCTGATCGTATGGAACGACGATGACCTCCATCTCCAAGTCGTGCTTTTCCGCAAATGCCTTGGCGAGATCATAATCGAAACCCATCAGTGTACCTTTCCACATGAAGTAGCTGGTGGGACCGTTGTAGGTTAGGAAGCGGATCAGCCCGGATTTTTTGATGGCATCCCAGTCTGAAGGCCTGTCGAGGGGTACGTCGATCAATTTTGTGGTAAGGAAGTTATTGATTCGCAGTTTTAGTTCCGGGGAACCCTTGCGCATTGCCCATACAATGTCCTCCTCATCGCTGACAAATACACCCGCCTTGAAGTCGTTCCGGTAGCTTTTCAGTCCATCAATAATCGTGCTGTCGACAATGGTCACCACATTTTTTCTGCGGTTGATATTGTCAACCAGGCGGTCGACCGTATCGTCTTTACGCAACTCGCGCATTTCAACTTTGGAGCCAGGGATTTTCTTCTGCAGGGCGTTGGCAGTAGCAGCATATGTGCTGCCGGCCATAACCGAGATGATGACATCTTTGAGTTTGTCCGGGTGATTGACATCCGGCCCATCTTTCCCGGTAACGAGCTGTTGGTGGGAGGTGGAAATAGCGTCCGAAAGATCAAAATTCTGAGCGCGTTCCTTGGTCTTCGCCAGGTTGCCGGTGAATACGTCGGCGCGCCCACTTTTGATCAACTGCAGGGCCTTTTCTGGCGATGCTGCGGCAATCCAGTGGGGGGTTAGCTCGAGTTGTTTGGCGAGATCTTTCGCCAGCTGATAGTGTAAGCGGGAGACAATCATTGCCCGGGGGAGCAGGTCATCTTCGCTGCTGGCGAGGGTGACAAAGCGGATGGTGCCGCGTTTTTTCAATGCACCCAGATCCCCTAGTTCATCGTAGTTTTCGAAGCGGGTATCACTTTCCCGCTTGAACTCCTCGGGTGGAGTTTCCGGGGAGGGCTCCGGTGGGGCGGGCTTACTAGAGTTCCATTCGAATCCTAAAAATAACCCGCACAGGACAAGCGTCAGGAGTGGCAGCAGTAGCTGCTTGGAATTCTGGGGCGCCATGGATGACTCCGCTTTCCGCAAAACTACGAGCTGCCAATCGTAGAGTCGCCGCGGAGAAATTGTTACTGACGGGGAAGTCGGGTGCTGCAGCGGTTACTCAACCACTGCAGTAATTTCTCCTTCAGAAAGTCGGGCGTAGACTTTCTGTCCGCTGATCACATCCTGCGCACGACGAATGACCTGTTTTTGCTCATCCTGGACAATGGCGTAGCCTCGGTCGAGTACCGCCAGCGGGCTGACGCTGTTGAGCAGTTGCCCGGCATGGGTCACCAGTTCGCGCTTGTGCTGTAGCGTGCTATCGATCGATTTTTTCAGGCGTTGAGCCTGCTGTGAAAGCTGGGTCTGTGCCAGAGCAATTTGCTGGCGCGGATGCACATGGTTTAGTGCTCTCTCCACTTGCGCCAGGCGCTGGGTGTTGGCAAGCGTGCGGCTGCGCACGGCAGTCTGTAGGCGCATTTCCAAGTGGTCGAGGCGTTGCGCGCGGTTCTGTAGCTGTTCCTTTGGATGGCGGATACGGTTGCTCACCAGCTGCACCTGCTGTCGCAAGTGGCGCAATTGTAACTCCATTGCGCGGGTCAGGCGCCAGCGGGCGCCGTCGACTTCCTCGCTGAGTGCCGCGGCATTGGCACTGGCGATTTCTGCCGCTGCCGATGGGGTTGGCGCGCGCACGTCCGCGACGAGGTCCGCAATCGTGGTATCGGTTTCATGACCGACCGCTGAGATGGTGGGGATTGGGCAGGCCGCCAGTGCCCGCGCAACGATTTCCTCATTGAAAGACCACAGATCCTCCAGGGAGCCGCCGCCACGGCCGACGATCAGCAGGTCGTGACGTTGCAGTCGGCCGGCGAGGGCGATGGCATTGGCGATCTGCTGCGCGGCGCCCTGGCCCTGTACCGCTACCGGGATCAGTTCAATTTTGGCTGCCGGGTAGCGCCGTCCGAGCACCTGGATCATATCCCTTACTGCCGCGCCGGTGGGGGAGGTGATGATGCCTATGGTGGTGGGCAAGTAAGGTAGGGGCTTTTTGCGTGCCAGATCGAACAGCCCCTCCGCCTGCAGCTTTGCCTTAAGCATCTCCAGCTGGCGCATCAAAGCGCCAAATCCCGCTTCTTCGAGATGCTCAATGATTAGCTGGAACTCGCCGCGGCCCTCGTACAGGCTGACCCGGGCCCGCGCCAGCACCTCCCGCCCATTACCGGGCTGGAAGCGCACACTGCGGTTGCGGCCGCGGAACATGGCGCAGCGCACCTGGGCGCGGGCGTCCTTGAGGGTGAAATACCAGTGTCCTGAGCTGGGGGCGGCGAAATTGGAGATCTCCCCGCTGATCCACAACAGCGGCACGCTGCCCTCCAGCAGGTGCTTGACCTCCCGGTTGAGCTCGCTGACAGACAGCACTGGGCGGCCGTCGGTGGGCAGTGGGTTGACTACGCCCGGGGGAGTATTTGGCATTTCGGCCTCATGTCGTTCGATTTGGGCGGCCAATATTGCAAGGATGCCCGCCGAGGTAAAGAGATTTGCCATTCTTCACGAAATAGGCTTTTGTTTCCGGGATCGTTGCGGCTATAATCGCGCCGATACCCAATCCCGCTCCCTAGAGGTTTGAGTGTCCATGTCTGAATCTCTGCGTATAGCACGCGAAGCCCTCACTTTTGACGACGTCCTCCTTGTGCCCGGTTATTCCGAGGTTACAGCCAAAGACGTTTCCCTGAAGACAAAACTGTCTCGTAACATCACCCTGAATATTCCGCTGGTGTCCGCTGCTATGGATACCGTGACCGAGTCGCGTCTGGCCATTGCCCTGGCCCAGGAAGGCGGTATCGGCATTATTCACAAGAGCATGAGTATCGAAGAGCAGGCGCTCGCGGTACGTGCTGTGAAGAAATTTGAAGCGGGCGTTGTAAAGGACCCGATCACCATCGAGTCTGATGCCAGCGTGCGCGAGCTGATCGCGCTGACCACCCATCACAATATCTCCGGCGTGCCGGTGATGGATAAAGGTAACCTGGTCGGTATCGTCACCAGCCGTGACGTGCGCTTCCAGACCAACCTGGATATCCCGGTGGCGCAGATCATGACCTCGAAAGAGCGTCTGGTGACCTGCGAAGAAGGCGCCGCCCCGGAAATGGTGCGCGAGCTGTTGCACAAACACCGTATCGAGAAGGTGCTGGTGGTCAACGACAGATTCGAACTGCGCGGCCTGATAACCGTAAAGGATTACAACAAGGCTGAGCAGTACCCCAACTCCTGTAAGGACAGCGATGGCCGTCTGCGCGTGGGTGCCTCCGTGGGCACCAGCCCGGATACCGATGACCGCGTGGCGGCATTGGTTGAGGCGGGCGTGGACGTGTTGGTAGTAGATACCGCGCACGGCCACAGCAAGAACGTGATCGATCGTGTGCGCCGTATCAAGGAGATGCACCCGCAGGTGGATGTGATCGGCGGTAACATCGCGACCGGCGAAGCAGCGACAGCGCTGATGGAAGCCGGTGCGGATGCGGTGAAAGTCGGTATTGGTCCCGGTTCTATCTGTACTACCCGTATCGTTACTGGCATTGGCGTACCGCAGATTTCTGCCATTGCGGAAGTGGCCAAGGCCCTGGAAGGTACCGGCATACCACTGATTGCCGATGGTGGCATCCGTTTCTCCGGTGATATTTCCAAGGCTATTGTGGCCGGTGCCTATTCGGTGATGATGGGCTCCATGCTCGCGGGTACCGAGGAGGCCCCCGGTGAAGTGGAGTTGTATCAGGGCCGTACCTACAAGTCCTACCGCGGTATGGGCTCCCTCGGTGCCATGTCGCGCACCCAGGGTTCCTCCGACCGCTATTTCCAGGATGCGAGTAAAGGCGCTGAAAAGCTGGTGCCGGAAGGTATCGAAGGTCGCGTACCTTACAAGGGTCCGATTTCCGTCATCGTGCACCAGATGATGGGTGGCCTGCGTTCTGCCATGGGCTACACCGGCAGTGTGGACATGGAAACCATGCGCACCAAGCCTGAGTTTGTGCGGGTAACCGCGGCAGGCATGGGTGAGTCTCACGTACACGACGTGCAGATCACCAAGGAAGCGCCAAACTACCCGGTTGGCGGGCGTTAATAGCCACGCCTGAGAAATTGTGCCCCGTCAGGGGCAATCAAAAACAGAAGTGCACTTTCAAGTGAACCGCAAACGGACCTCTCAGGGTCCGTTTGCCGTTTATAAAACTGGTACGAGTAAGCCATGAGCCAAGATATCCATTCCAGCCGAATTCTGATCCTCGACTTCGGTTCCCAGTACACTCAGTTGATCGCCCGCCGCGTACGCGAACTGGGTGTGTTCTCCGAGATTCGCGCGTTCGATATGAGCGACGAGGAAATCCGCGAGTACAACCCCCAGGGCATCATTCTCGCCGGTGGCCCGGAGTCAGTGCCGGAAGAGGGCTCCCCGCGCGCGCCCCAGGCTGTGTTCGAACTGGGCGTGCCGGTGCTGGGTATCTGCTACGGCATGCAGACCATGGCGCACCAGCTGGGCGGTGCCGTGCAGGGCAGCGATGTGCGCGAGTTCGGTTACGCGCAGGTAAAAGTGGAAGGTCAGTCCGCACTGCTGCACGACATCAGCGACCATCTCGACGAGAGCGGCAGCGCGCTGCTCGACGTGTGGATGAGCCACGGCGATAAAGTGGTGAAAATGCCTGAAGGTTTCGAGCTGATGGCCTCTACACCGTCGTGCCCGATTGCCGGTATGTACAATGCGGAGAAAAATTTCTTCGGTGTGCAGTTCCACCCGGAAGTTACTCACACCCTGCAGGGCACCCGGATCTACGAGCACTTTGTGATCGAGCTGTGTGGCTGCGAGAAGTTGTGGACTCCGGCCAATATTATTGAAGACTCCATCGCCAAGGTGCGCGAGCAGGTCGGTGGAGCCAAGGTGCTGCTGGGCCTCTCCGGCGGCGTCGACAGCTCCGTGGTGGCGGCGCTGTTGCACAAGGCGATCGGCGACCAGCTGACCTGCGTGTTTGTCGACAACGGCCTGTTACGCAAGAACGAAGGCGACCAGGTGATGCAGATGTTCGCCGACAATATGGGGGTCAAGGTCATCCGTTCCGATGCGGAGGAAGAATTCCTGTCTCGTCTGGCTGGTGTCGATGAGCCGGAAGCCAAGCGCAAGATTATTGGCAATACCTTTATCGAGATTTTCGACAAGGAAGCCGCCACGCTGAAGGATGTGAAGTTCCTCGCCCAGGGCACCATCTACCCGGATGTGATCGAGTCCGCCGCAGCCAAGACCGGCAAGGCCCACGTGATCAAGTCCCACCACAATGTGGGTGGCCTGCCGGAAGATATGGCGTTTGAGCTGGTGGAACCGCTGCGCGAACTGTTCAAGGACGAGGTGCGCAAGATCGGTCTGGAGCTGGGGCTGCCGTACGATATGGTCTACCGTCACCCCTTCCCGGGCCCGGGACTGGGCGTGCGGATTCTCGGCGAAGTGAAAAAAGAATACGCGGACATTCTGCGCGAAGCGGATGCCATCTTTATCGAAGAGTTGCACAAGGCGGACTGGTACCACAAAACCAGCCAGGCATTTGTGGTATTCCTGCCGGTGAAGTCTGTCGGTGTGGTCGGCGATGGCCGTCGCTATGAATATGTGGTGGCATTGCGTGCGGTAGAGACCGTGGACTTTATGACAGCGCGCTGGGCGCACTTGCCGTACGAGCTGATCGAGAAAGTGTCCAATCGCATCATTAACGAGATCGAAAATATCTCGCGAGTGGCTTACGACGTTTCCAGCAAGCCGCCGGCGACGATTGAGTGGGAATGATCGAGCCAGAGTGACGGGCGCGATTGATCGCCTGGCACTCAAGATTCGCCGATCTAAAAAACCCAGCGCAAGCGCTGGGTTTTTTCATTTGTGGGTCACAACGCTTGGAAAGTATTGCAGTCTTTACTGCAATAACTTGCTCTGCGAGTCGCAAGACTCGCAGAGCAGTACCTCAACTCAGTTATTGATTGTTGTGCATGGCCCCAATCAGTTCGCCATTGCCGGTGTCACCGCTCAGCTCCCAGAAGAACGATCCCCCGAGGTTTTCATCGGCGATGTACTGCATTTTGCCGGCGATGGTGGACGGTGTGTCATAGCTCCACCAGTTGTCGCCGCAGAACGCATAGGCGGTACCCGCCACCAGGCCGGTAGCCGGGCAGGTATTCTTCAATACCTTGTAGTCTTCGATTCCAGCTTCATATGAACCGGCAGCAGCGCCGGAGGCGGAGCCGCCCGGGGCAGACTGGCTGACGCCGGTCCAGCCGCGACCGTAGAAGCCGATACCCAGATTAAGCTTGTTTGCGGGCACGCCCTTGTTCTTCAGTGCCTGGATGGCGCGGTCTGAATAGAAGCCGGCATTCGGAATTCCCGGGTAGTCGTACAGGGCCGAGTGCGGGGCGGTGGGACCGTCCGCGTCAAATGCGCCGAAGAAGTCATAGGTCATGACATTGAAGAAATCGACGTACTGGGAGGCACCGGCGTAATCCGCCGCGTCGATCTTGCCTCCCGGTGTGCCGTCGGCAGTAATCGCCGCAGTGACCAGCTCGTTACCGAAACGTGCGCGCATGGCTGCCATGACGTCGGTCAGTGAGGAATACCCGCTGGTATCGCAGGTAAGGCCGCAGGCATTGGGGTATTCCCAGTCGAGGTCGATGCCATCAAATACGCCGTTCCAGCGCGGGTCGTGCAGCAGGTTGTAACAGGAATCTGCAAATGCCTGTGGGTTCTGCGCCGCTTGACCGAACCCACCGGACCAGGTCCAGCCACCGAAGGACCACAGCACCTTGATGTGCGGGTACATCTGCTTCAACTTGCGCAACTGGTTGAAGCTGCCGCGCAGCGCACCGGCATCCCAGGTATCCGCCTGACCATCCACGCTCTCTGCGGCAGTGTAGAACCGGTCGTAATCAGCATAGGAATCGCCGATGGTGCACTGGCCGTTCTGCACGTTGCCGAAGGCGTAGTAAATGTGCGTCAGTTTTTCAGCAGATCCGCTGGTGACGATATTTTTTACGTGGTAATTGCGCTGGTAAACGCCCCACTGAACGAAGTAACCGCCCAGTCGGCTTCCGCCACTGGAAGAGGCGCCACTTGACGAACTGCTGGAAGAGGAACCACCAGATGAGCTGGAAGAGCTGGAGCTCGAGGAACTGCCAGAGCAGGAGCCGTCGTTGCGCCACACGCCGTATTCACCACTCTGGCTCGGGTTATCTCCCTGAGTCCACCACTTGGCGGTGTACTTGACGCTCGAGTGCTGCACGGCGTTGCCGCCAACATAGACTGCCGTCGCATCCCATACCGGCAGGTTGCCGCAGCTGGTAGAACCGCTGGAGCTTCCGCCGGAAGAGGAACCACTGGATGAAGAGGAGCTGCTGGATGAAGAGGATGACGAACTGGAAGACGAGCTGCCATCACAGGAGCCCAGGTCGGACCAGGCCTCGGTCCAGGCCCAGCCTTCACCGGGCGCATAGGGACCCCCAACAGTGCACCAACCGCCAACCTTGCAACTGTAGGCCACCGAATTGTTCTGGACTGTGTCGCCCGAGTTGTACGTGCTGCCATCCACATATACCTGAAGGCCGCCGCAGTCGTACGCGTACGCTTGCCCGGCCAATAGGCTGAGCAGGAACGCTGCCGCCAGCCGTAAATACGTCGTTATTTTCATATTTTTCACCGTGATCCTGGTTTGAAACATCTTGGTTTGAAACCGAAAAGGCCAACGGCGAATCAATGCGCAAACCCCGGGAATCCCGCCGCGACCTCACTGTTGCTTTCTCTATTACTGCTACAGCGAGATAGCCTGCTTGAATGTACAAATGGTTGTACCGGGTGTCCGGCGGGAAGTAGAAGCGAGCTCCGCCGTTCCCCTCCGTGCTGTCACGACAAATGCCGTTGAGTTTCCAGTGGCACGGGACAGCGCTGTCATTAGAAAATGATAGCGTTGTCATCTGTACGTGATTGAAGATACGCCCAATTGTCATTTAGTACCAGCATCTTGCTGGGATTTTGTGCTGCATATATCTCAAAAATTGGTAGATATTTGCGACATTTAAAAATTTTTAGGATTTTTGTGCTTCCCGGGCGGTTGCAAGTTGCTGCTGGGACTGCTGTGAGCAATCTGCTGGCGGGCATGATCGCTGTTGTCGCGATCGGCGTGTCTTCAGATCAGCCTCCCCCTTCTTTCCGAAGCCTGTAAAACCCCGGCATTCTCACCGGGGTTTTATACGCGTGCAATTTCGATGTTTCCAGGCCGTGGAAAGCAATTGTTTATACCAGCGCGGACGTTGTTGTCTGCCGGCATTATGCTATTACTGGTCGAGCAGCTTTTATATATCAGCCAGCATTTTGATGCGTTTACCCTGACCTTTTCCTAGAGCCTGCTCGCGTGGTTGAGCCCGGCCGCGGTCTGTTGTTTGACGGCGATGCGCGCAAGCAGGCGGGCACACACGATGCTATCGCGCAGTCGATCTGGGAAATGCAGGATCAGCTCACTGAATGGCGTCGTCATCTGCACATGAACTCCGAGCTCTCCGATAAGGAGTTCAATACGCAAAAGCTTCTTATCGAAGCACTCACTGACCTGGGGCTGAAACCGAAACCGAAACCGTTCGGACCGTCGACGGGTGTGATTAATGGAAATAAACTGAGAGCAATTTAACTGTCTCTGAAAATACGGAAATAACTCGGGAAGCAGAGCATGCTCGATACACTTCCGGCTGTTCTAGGTAGTCTCACAATAATGTTTCATTTCACTACGCATTCTCATGGAAATTCTGCGTTTGGACGGAGCGCAACTTATACCGCGCGAAAAGCCTTGCCCACTAAATATCTGCATCGAGGAATTGCACAATGCAGGCTGGTACCACGAAACTGGCTAGGCATTTGTGGTGTTCTTGCCAGTCAAGTTGCTGGGGGCGTGGGCGATACGAATACGTGGTGGCACTGCGCGCTGCAAACCGTCGACTTTAGACCGCTCGCTGGGCGCACCTGCCATAGGAGCTGATCGAGAAGGTTTCCAGCCGGATTATCAATGAGCTCGAAAATATCTCGCGCGGGGTCTCCGACGTATCCAGCAAACCACCGGCCACCATTGAGTGGGAGTAGGCTGGTAACCGTTACTGGAACTAGTGGCTGACAGCTACAAACTAAAAACCCGGCACTACAGCCGGGGTTTTTCAATAGAACTTTCATTTCAGGCAGTAATTAACTCGGTTACTTGTGCCCCCTCAGCTACTCGTTGCCGCAGCGATAGTCTGCGCGTCGAGCTAGCCTCTTACGGTGTCGACAGGGCTCGCAGGTTCTGGAGCACCTTTTCGGCACGTGCGATATTGGCCTGCAGTTCAAGGTTGTTCGGATCCAGCACCCTGGCGTCGCGCCATACATGAAGCGCGCGCTCGATATTGCCCTGACTGTACAGGTCGTTACCCCGCTTTATGGCTGCTTCGATCCGGCTGTTTAACTGCGTCTGAAATTCTCTTTGCAGAGATGGCAGTTTGGGATGTTGTGGAGACATTGCCTGTATGTGGGCTAACTGATGTCGAGCGTTTATCAGGTCGCCAGCCCCCAGCGTCTTTTCCAGGTCGGCAATGGCGGTTTGCAGGACTCTTTTCTCGGCAGCCTGTTTCCTGGAGTCATTTTTCTGTGAGGTGATGGCCGTCTTTCGCTTTTGCTGGCGAAGTGCCTGATTGGCGCGGGCGAGATCACGCTCGAGTTTTCCCCTTTGGTCTTCGTCCTGCTGAAGATCGTCTCCGTAAAGGCCTTTGGCTATCGTCAGGGCATGTTGCGCGAGGGAGTAATCCTTTCGAGTCATTGCCAGTTCGGCGTGCTCTTGTAAGGACTCTGCAGACGCGCGACGCTTGCGCTGAAAATTTTTCAATTCCAGCCATGTGAGCACGCCGGGGCCCTTGAGTTGCCGCAAACGTTGATAGGCCTCGGTATCTTTCAGTAACTGCTCGCCGCGATGGATTTCCAGCTCCATGCGCACACGTGCTTCCCGCAAGCGACGTCGCTCGGCCAGTTGCTGGCGCGCCGTTAGGAGGGCCTCGCTGGAAGGTAGTACGCGTGCTGCACCGGTTAAAACCTGCTCTGCGCCGTGCCAGTCACCCTGCTGTTCCAGCCTATTGGCCGTGCGGATTGCGCTGCGCTCGAACTGCTGCAGGTCGGTGCGCAACTGATCAATGAGTCGTCGTTGAGTTGGGGTTTTGGTTTCTAGGGCCTGTAGCTTATCGAGGTTTGCCGACTGCTCTCGGGCCAGATCCACGGTCTCGGGGGAAAACCCCTCCAGGGTCTGTTGTTGAGTAGGCATCAGGCTGCAGCTGGGCAGCAGGGGCAATAGCAGAAAGCAAAATAACGCTATCCGGCAATCAGGCATGTTCGGCGGTCCGCTCGCTCGGTTGGGTGGTTCTTGTATTCAGTACTTTGCTCAGGTTGTCCCTGAGCGCTGGCTGGTAGTCGCGGTGTATATCCTGGACGGAGTAAACACCCACCGGGGTGGATTTGCCTCGGATGGGTAGGGTCTTCCCGGCCTGCGCGACAATGCGTGGCTTCAGCATGCTGTACAGCTGCTCGCGGATGATGATCTGATCCGGTTGCGCCTCGCAGCACAAACGGGATGCCAGATTGACTGCATCGCCGACCACTGTGTATTCCATTCTTTCTTCAGATCCCAGATTGCCTGCCAGCATGGCCCCGCAGTTTACACCAATGCGGAAGTGGATCTCTGGCCTGCCGTCTGCTCGACGTTCTTCGTTTAATTGCGCTGCCAATTGTTGAATCAGTACGGCGCAGCTGATGGCGTTGAAGGCATGATCGGTGTCGTCTTCCAACACGCCGAACACCAGCATCGCGCAATCGCCAATAAATTTGTCGACGACCCCACCGTACAGGGAGCAGGCGCGGGAGATAAAGGAGAAGTATTCATTGAGCAGTTCGGAAACCTGGCTGGGCTGTAGCTTTTCCGACATGGCAGTAAAGCCGGTGATATCTGCGAACAGGACCGTTGCTTCAATGGGGCGGTCGACCAACCGGACTTCATCCAGGTTCGCTAGTACCTTGTCGGCGACGTTTTTTGATACATAGCGGGAGAAGACCTGTTCGACCTGCGACTTCTTCAGCAGCCCTGCCGCCATATTGTTGAATCCTTCGAATAAAAAGCCGATTTCGTCATTGCGCTGCTGATCGATACGGATAGCCAAGTCGCCGCGGTCGATGGCGCGGGTCGCCTCCATCAGGTGGTGAATAGGTAGCGACAGGCGCCGGCTCAACCAGTAGGCCAGCAAAGACGCCAACACCGTCATGGCAAGGGTAGCGTAGATGATGGCATCGCGTGCCCGCACCGCTGCCTGATCCATCAGGGAGGCTGACAGGGTTACTACGACAGAGCCCACCTGCACATCCTGATAGGTTGCAGGGGCAACAAAACTGATCATCCGCTCCCGGGACCCATCGGTCGCTTGCCGGAACCAGGGCTGGGCAGTGACGCTGTTCGATTGGAAATTGGGTTCGGCCAGATTCGGTTGAATGCCGGAGGCAGAAAGCATGCTGCCGTCATGCCCGTAGATGCCCGCACCGAGGATTTTTTCATCCAGCCCAAGATTGGTGGTCAGCATGCTTAGGTTAAGGCTGTTCTCAGACAGGATCGGCTCACTGGCCTGTTTGGCCAGCTGCAGCGCCATGCTGCTGCCGAAATCGTGCAGCTGGGTACGGATCAGGCGATTCTGGTTGTCACTGATAAACAGGCCGAGACTGGCCATGCCGAGTACCAGCAGCAGCGTCATGACCAGAGCCAGCTTGAATGCAATCGGCACATGGCGGGGCAGCAGTCGCGCAAGACGCAGCTGCAGACCGTCAGCGATGTGCCGCAAGGTGGCTTTGGTCTTTTTGATCAACAGGGCTCTCCATTCACAGTCACTGGGCGTTGTCACCGGCGAGCGGGAAGGGGACTATACCAGCTATTGCGCAACTATTGACCGTCTCCATATATCGCGGTGGTCTTTCACTGTAGTTGCATTGGTTAGCTGCGTCGGGCCCGCCGAAGATGGTGAGTGAGTGCCTTCGTCCCTGTTGCTGATTTGGGGCTGGTTAGCTGTAAGTCGCTGTGTTGCTCAAGTTAACCGGTTTCCGCGCAGATTCCTTTACTGCACAGCTCAAAGTATCTTCCTTCTATTTTTGTCCTGATCAGGGCGGCTTGGCCCGTCATCAGTCGTGCGCATCAGGCACTCTCTCGGGTTGCTGTTGTAGGGATCGGCGATTCCCGTAGAGGCCGAGAATTTCCGGGAGAAGTTCGGTAAGATCCACCACCCGACACACTTTACCTTTTATTACACCGGATTGGTTTGAGCTTGGGGTTGATAATAAGTATCATTTACCCAAAGTTTGATCACTGGGAATGTCCTATGCAATCTATCTCATTAGTATCCTTGGTGCGGAAGCATCGCGGTTTGGCATTCGGCCTGTTTGCCATGCTGGCAGCGGGTCAGGTGTCTGCCAACGGCGCCATTGGCGACCATGTCAACGATCTCAAGGGGCATCTGGGGCAGTACTCCGAAGAAGTGAACTGGCTGGTGTCCAAGTACGACGAAGTGGTCGATACCTACGAGAAACAGGGCAAGAAAGCGGCCAACTCCAATGTCATGGTGGAGTACTGGGAAGAGGTGGATTTCCACTCCGCTATCGAAACCAACTATGTGCCGGTATACGCGAATATCTGGCAGGGTATTTTCGGTGTTAAGCAGGCGATCGACGCCGGCGAACCCATCGCCAAGGTGCGCGAAGAACAAGCCAAACTGAATCAGGCACTGTGGCAGGCACTGGGAGCGGTAAAACTGGCTTCCCAATATCAGGAGAAGGGCCTGTTGGCCAAGGTGCAGACCACCGAGGCTGAACCGACCTCCATGCCGGAGACCCTGGAAGACATAAAACACCGGCTGGATCGCGTTGTGGCAAAATACGCAGAACAATTGCCAGAAGCCGCCACCTCCATTGTGCACGATACCTACTTGCACCGTTTCGAAGGTGTAGAGGGCGCGCTGATCGAGCAGGACGCTGCACTGGTGGAAGACCTGGAAAAAGACTTCAACGTCACCTTGCCGCAGGCGCTGGATGGCAAGTCCAGTGTGGACGACGTCCGCAAGGTGGTGGAATCCATGCAGGTCAAGCTGGATAAAGCCAAGTCGCTTCTCGAGGAAGCAGAGAAAAAACGCAAGGACGTTTTCTAAGTCTTTCTGAAGACGTCACAGTAAGGACAATAAGTGCAGCGCAGAGCTTTTCTACACAATCTGGCCGCGGTTGGGGCCATCAGCTGTTTACCGCTGTCGATCCAGCGCAGTTTGGCGGCGGAGGCCGGAGCGGTCTCTGTCGATCAGTTGCCGAAGCTGGAAGGGGATATCACCCTCTATCTCGGAAGAGGTGAGGGCGGCCTTTACGAAAATGTGCTTGAAGCCATTCGTAAGCGCAATCCCAAGTTGAACCTGCAGATCCGTCGCGGTTCCAACGCGGCGCTGGCCAACAGCATTGTGGCTGAGTCCAAGGCCGGTGTGCGGCGCGCAGATGTGTTCTGGGCGGTAGACTCCGGTGCTATCGGGCTGGTCAGCGATACCGGCCTGGCGCGGCCATTACCTGCCGACCTTGTTGGCCAGCTGAAACCCGGCTTTCAGTATCCCCAGTGGGCACCGGTCACCGGGCGTATTCGCACTCTGCCGTATAACACCGATCGGCTGACGCCGGCACAGATTCCCGAAAGCGTGATGGCGCTTGCGGACAGCGAACTCGCAATCGGTTGGGCGCCGGCCTACGCCTCTTTCCAGTCGTTTGTCACTGCCATGCGCCTGCTCGAAGGCGAAAAGGCAACCGAGGAATGGCTGCGCGGTGTTAGTCGGCACGCCACCAGTTACGCGGGCGAGCTCGGTGTGGTGATGGCAGTGGAGCGCGGTGAGGTGGACCTGGGCTTTGCCAACCATTACTACACCTTGCGCCTGAAATCCGGAAAGCCGGACGCGAAAGTTGATCTCGCTTTTACCAACAATGATGCCGGCTGCCTGGTAAATGCCTCGGGTATCATGGCGTTGACAGAAGGCGATCTGCCGATCAACTTTATCCGCTACCTGCTTACCCGGGAAGTGCAGTCATACCTCGCTGCCGAAGCGTATGAAATCCCGCTGGTGGACGGCGTCAAGCCGCCCGCAGGGCTGCCTGCACTGAGCACGGTATCACCCCCCAAAGTGGATCTGACGGAACTCGCCGACCTTCGCCCCACGCTCAATCTGATGCGTCGTGTCGGGGTCCTATGAGCCTTTGGCCCGGTTCAAGGTGGCCTGCGTCCTACCCGCTGGCCCTGGTAATTGCACTGCTGGCGTTCGTGCCGGTAGGTGTGCTGGTGGGGCTCGCTACTGAAGGCGGCCAGCTTTTCGATGCGCACAATCTTAAGGTTCTCAGCAATACACTGCTGTTGATGCTGTTCACCGTTCTGGGGTCAGTCGCGATCGGTGTACCACTCGCGCTGATTACCGCCTACGTCCAGTTACCCTGGCGCAGGCTGTGGCTCATTGTACTGGCGGCTCCTCTGGCCATTCCCAGCTATATCGGCGCCTTTACCCTGTACGCCGCGTTCGGGCGCGGCGGTGAGATCCAGCAAATGCTGGGGGTGCCGATGCCCGCGGTTAACGGCCTCACCGGCGCCACCCTGGTAATGACGCTTTATTCCTACCCGTTTGTGATGCTGACTACCCGGGCGTCGCTGTTGAGCCTGGATGCGAGTCTGGTCAATGCCGCACGCACTCTGGGGATGACCATCGGTGTCAGTCTGTGGCGAGTGGTGTTGCCCCGTGTGGTGACGGGAATCGCCGCGGGAGCACTGCTGGTGGCCCTGTATACCCTGTCGGATTTCGGAACTCCCGCGATCATGCGCCTGGATACATTTACCCGGGTGATCTTTGTCGAGTACAACGCATTTGGGCTCAGTCAGGCGGCAATACTCTCGCTGCAGTTATTGGTGATTGTGGGGTTGGTCCTGTTCCTGGAATCCCGGGTTCGTGGCAGCAAGGAAAAGCCGGGGCGTCATCTAACCCTCTGGCCATCCCGCGCACAGAGATGTTTGATGGCGCTGGCGATAGCGCCGGTGACGGTGCTGGCCATTGTGCTGCCGTTGCTGGTGTTCGGCATCTGGCTGGTGCGTGAAGGCACGGCAGGTTTCGAATTTGCCTACGCGTGGAATTCTGCCCACGCCTCTTTCCTTGCTGCCCTGGTCGCCGTAGTGCTGGCGATACCTGTCGCGCATGCGGCGATTGCCGGCCGCGCAGGACGCTTTATGGAGCGCCTGACTTACTTTGGTTTTGGTGTGCCGGGTATCGTTATGGGAACGGCACTGGTGTATGTCGGTTTGCAGTTGCCCTTCCTGTATCAGACCCTGGGGCTGCTGGTACTGGCATATGTACTGCGTTTTCTGCCACTTGCTGTCAGTTCGGTCCGTTCCACTGCAGAGGGGCTGGATCCCAGCCTGGTGAAAGCGGCACGTCTGTTGGGGGCCAGCCCGCGCGAGGCATTTCAGCGAATCACGCTGCCTCTGACCCTGCGCGGCATGGTGGCCGGTGCGGCGCTGGTATTCCTGGAGGCGATGCGGGAGTTGCCCGCGACACTGATGCTCGGACCCACCGGGTTTGAAACCCTGGCGACCTATCTGTGGCGGGTTTACGAAGCGGGCTATTTTGGTCGGGCGGCGATTCCGGGCCTGCTGCTGGTTTTGATGTCTGCGTTGGGGCTCGCCCTGATGTTATCCGGCGAACGCCGGGCCGAATTTGATGTTACTGGGAAATAAGCGCAGCCATGCTGAAAGTAAGTAACCTGTCTGTTAATTACGGTTCTACCCGCGTGGTGAAGAATCTGGATCTCGCCCTCGGGGATGATGAAGTCCTGATGCTGGTGGGCCCCACGGGTTGCGGTAAAACCACGATTCTGCAGGCGCTGGCCGGACTGATTCCGATTTCCGAGGGAGAGATACAGCTGGGTCCCTGGCGTTCGACGGCGAGTAAGTCTGTGCCGCCGGAAAAACGCAACGTGGGAATGGTGTTTCAGGATTTTGCCCTGTTTCCCCACCTTACCGTGCAGCAAAACGTGTGCTTCCGGCTAACTGACACCAAACTTGCGGATCACTGGCTGAAGCTGCTCGGCCTGGATAACTTCCGCCACGTCAAACCGGCAAGCCTGTCTGGCGGGCAGAAACAGCGTGTGGCGCTTGCGCGCACGCTGGCTCATGAACCCGCCTTTGTCCTGCTGGATGAGCCCCTGTCCAACCTTGATGCAGCACTCAAGGACAGTTTGCGCTGGGAAATTCGCGAGGCGCTCAAGGCGGCCGGCATTCCCGCGATCTGGGTTACCCACGATCAGGAAGAGGCGCTTTCCATTGGCGACCGAGTGGGGATTCTGAATGCTGGCCAGCTGGAGCAGCTGGATACTCCGGAGCGTTGCTTCTCAGAGCCGGCCAGCCGGTTTGTGGCGCGCTTTCTCGGTGAGGCGAGCTTCCTGCCCGGGCAGCTTGAGTTGGCGAGAGTAGAAACTGAATTGGGCCTGGCTCCGGGTATCCCGATCGATGGCGCCAGCGGTAGTGTCGACCTGTTGGTGCGGCCAGATGACCTCTCGCTGATGCCTGCCGAAAACGGTAACGGCGTTATTGACTGGGTGCGCTATGAAGGTTGCTCGCGTCTGTACGCGGTGACCGTCGGCAGTGGCTCACAGGTGCGTGTGCGCACCAGTCATGAAGTACACGCAGAACCGGGTGATCACGTCCAGCTGGGGATTATCACCACCCATCCGCTGGCAGCCTTTTCCCGCGTTATTTAGGGCTGATAATCTGGCCTGACCAGGTTTCCCCCGTTTCCTCTTGCCGATCGCACAGCGCGTCGATACCGGTGGTCGATGCGCCAATTTGGCCCCTTCACCGATCCTTCCAGCAAACCGTGCTTCTCTCCTGTGCAAATCCCGATTTCCCGTCAGTTATCCCGTTTCCGGCGTCAATTTCAGTAGCCCCAAAGGGCTAAGTCAAAAAGCTTTCCACAGAGTAGAGTGAATGATTTGGTACATTCAGTTACAGCTGGAATTTGTCAATAGTGTTTTGAAGTTGTCTGTAACTTATTGATTTTCAAATAAAAAACTATTTGGTTAAATTTTCCTCACAAAGTGGTTACAACGGTGTAATGCGGGCTGGCGGCGTTTTCCCGAGTGTTGTTAACAGACATATCCACAGATTCTGTGGATTGTGAATAAAAAAGCCGGCAAATGCCGGCTTTTGTGCTACCCGGGTACCTCGATACCCGGGGGCTGTCGGATTACTCACAGCGGGAAGCGCGTTGACCATCTCCTCGCTGCTGTCATACCGGATCAGCGGAAGGTCAGCTCCACCCGGCGATTTTGCGCACGGCCTGCCTCTGTGGCGTTGGACGCAACGGGCTGGGTTTCCCCGTAGCCCTTGGCGGTGATACGGCCGGCATTGATACCACTCTGAACCAGGTAGCGACGCACGGATTCTGCGCGCTGCCCGGAGAGGCGCAGATTGTAGCCATCATTGCCCTGGCTGTCGGTGTGTCCGGCGACTTCCACCTGTGTGTTGCTCTGGTCCCGCAGGGACTGCACCACGCTGTTCAGGGCGGCTTCGGCTCTGGGAGTCAGTTTTGCGGAATTGAATTCAAACTGGATGTTTTCCAGAGTGATGGTCTGGTCAGCAACGACACAGCCGAATTCATCCACCTCCGCGCCGGGCAGGGTATTGGGACAGCGGTCGTTCTGGTCCAGCACGCCGTCGCCATCGCTGTCCGTATTGATAATTTCCTGTTTGGGCTCCGGCGGTGGTGGCGCGACCACCGGAGTAGCCACTGGTGGGCAGTTGAGGGGAATACTGAGCCCGATACCAAATTGCCAATCGTTCATGTCGTCGGCGAAAAAGTCGCGGAAATAGCGGACTTCAGCGCGAACTTTGAGGCCGTGACGGCCGATGGCGCCACTGGTGATACCGGCACCGAAATTCACAAAAGCGTTGGTTTCCTGGATGCCGTAGTCGAACTTGGTGTTGTTATGGGAGGCGCCGACACCACCCAGCAGGTAGGGGGAGTATCCATTGCGACCGTTGAAACTGTAAACGGCGTCCATACCGATGCCTGACAGCTCCAGGTCTCCGGTGGGCGTTAGCTCGCCGGTGTAAACGTAGGGGGTGTTGGACGGAATGATGATTGGTTGCGGTGGGTTGGCAAAGTTATTGAAATTGTCGTCCAGCATGGCACCGAAAACCTGTATTTCGGTAAACCAGTTCCCCTGGGTCTGCCAGCCGTAGGCAGCGCGCATGCCCGCGCCCTGGCGCTCGGTATTGCGATCTTCATCGACGCGGGTAAGGAACGGCATGATGTCGATGTAGCGATCTTCCTGGGCCATCACCGGTGTGCTGGTCGCCACGGCGGCAACCAGTGCAAGCCCCACTGTCAATTTAATCGGCTCGGGTGTGAAAGGCATAAGAGGCTTCCTTGTCTTGATGATCTTGTCTTTATGGTTCGTTGGCTCTGTCTTGAGAGCGTTTGTCAGAAGTCGGGTTGCGGCCAGTGTTCTGGCAAATTATTTCCGGGTAAACCGTGGTGCTCAATTTATGACCGAATGCGGGATCACGGTTTATACCAGTTACTTATTAGTTGATCTTGGCGACTTTTCCAGTCATGCAGCGGGTGGTTGGGAAATTATTGGCGGAAAACTGTTTATGTTGTGTCGGTGAGGCCAGATACGACGTGATACGGCGGAAGTCTGCAGGGAGTGTGGTGAGGATTGGGATGGGGAGTGCGGAGAAAGGGGGGGCTCGCGAACACGCCAAAAGATGGCCTGCACGCGAGCCCTTGCTCAATATTGGTGGCGAAAGCTGATCAGTGCTGCAGTGATGGCGACATTCAGGCTTTCCACGCCATTTTGCATGGGGATACGCAGGCGGTGTGTGCAGGCCTTTGCCACTGCCGGGCTAACGCCGTGGGTTTCGTTTCCGAGTACAAATACTGTAGGGGTTTTGTCGTCGATGGTGCGCAATGTGTCCTCCGCGTGGGAAGACAGGGCGCAAACTCGTGCGCCTCGCTCGGCAAATTCCTGCAATACCGGCGCGAGCTGGTCGCAGCGGAGTATGCGGGTCTTGAACAGGGTGCCAACGCTGGCCTTGATCACCAGCGGGTCGATCTGCGCGCAGCCCTTGCGCGGCAGGATAATGCCGTCGATGCCGCCGGCGCATGCCGAGCGGATGATCATGCCCAGGTTTTGCGGGTTGGTGATGCCATCCAGTGCCAGTAGCTCGAAGGCATCGTCACCGGACTCGCGCAGAAAACGTTCCGCGGTGCCGTAGTGGGGGAGTGCGAGATCCAGTGCCACACCCTGATCCTGGCGTGCGTTTTTTGAGATGCGCGAAAGGCCTTTGCGATCCCAGTGGGCAATTTCAATTTTGCGTTCCGCGGCCAGCTGCTCGATTCGGGAGATCAGCTGATCCTTGCGGTTGCTGTCGGCCAGGTGCAGTTTATGCACCGGCAGGCTGTTGTCTTCCAGTGCTTCCAGCACCGGCTTGCGCCCGTAAATGGTCAGCAGGCTGTCAAAAAACGCACGTTTTTTCAGATATTCGGGGGAGTCGGTCACGGTTTCTGTTCGTCGAAAAGAGTGTGGAGTTTTTGCACGCTGGCGGCATCCAGTCCGGCCTGCCGGGCCAAGGGTAGGGCGGCATCACCGAGCGTGCGGTAGACCGTCGCCAGTGAGGGGGGCACAGGACCCTGTTCCTCGCTGTCGAGCGCCAGGAGCGCCTCCAGTTGGCGGGCCACGGTGCGAATATCTCCGCGTGCCAGGGGGCCGGTTAGCGCTTTTTGTGGTCCGAGGTCAAAGTTATTTTTTGCCGTCTGCATCACAATCGGCGCAAGCAGTTTGCGCGCTGTGCTCTCGTCGATACCGGCGGCGGCAAATGTCTGCAGGCTGAGATCCATCAGTACCGTCAGATAGTTGCAGGCCATCACCGAGCCGGTGTGATACAGCACCTTTTGCTCGGGAGTCAGTGTAATGCAGGCGCAGTCCAGCGCGTTGAAAGCATCGTTGAGGAGCTCGCGTCCAGTGGCGTCTCCCTCCAGGGCGACGACAGATCCTTGCAGGTCCTCGAGCGAGCGTTGCGGATCGGCAAAACTGTGCACCGGGTGTGCACTGGCGAGAGCCGCGCCGGAGCATGCGGAGAGTGCACTGGCCGGTAGCGCGCCGCTGCAGTGAAATACCACGGGATCGGAGGCGGACTGGTGTGAAGGAGGGGATTGAAAGTGCGAGGCCAGTGCTTTGGCGGTGGCCTCGATGGCGTCATCGGCGACAGCAACCAGCCAGCAATCCGCCGGCGCCATGGAGGAAATATCGGCAACCGCTGTGCCGGCGCCTATAAACGCTGTGGCTTCACTGGCGCTAGCGAGACTGCGATTGCAGACACTGCCAATCCGGAACACCCCGCGCTCGGACCACAGTCGCGCCAGGGTGCGACCGAGTTTGCCGGCGCCAATGACGTTCAGTGTGCGCAATTACTTGCCCGCCAGGCAATTGACGTAGGCTGCCACTGCATCCGCGAGCCCCATGCTGATTGCATCCACGGTCAGTGCATGGCCAATGGATACTTCCTGCAGGCCGGGCAGGGTGCGGTAGCGGGGCAGGTTGATCAGGTTGAGATCGTGCCCGGCATTGATACCGAGGCCCAGGTGCAGGGCATGTTCGGCGGCGGCACAGTGGGCGGCAAAAATGCTGTCAAGGTCGCCGCTCTGGCGCGTGACAGCTTCCGCATAGGGGCCGGTATACAGTTCGATGCGATCCGCACCGACTTCTTTGGCGAGACCAATCTGGGTTTTATCCGGGTCCATAAAAAGGCTGACACGAATGCCCGCATCCCGCAGTTGCTGGATAATTGGCTCCAGTCGGGCGCCGTCCTTGTTCAGGTCGAAGCCGTGATCGGAGGTGAGCTGGTCATTGCTGTCGGGAACCAGGGTGCACTGCTGCGGTTTGGTCTCCAGTACCAGCGGCAGCAGGCCAGGGTAGCTGCCCATGGGGCCAGCAAAAGGGTTACCTTCCACGTTGAATTCGATGTCACGGGATGCGCACAGCGCTGATAGGTCGCGCACATCGTGAGGACGAATGTGTCGCTGGTCGGGGCGCGGGTGCACGGTGATGCCATCCGCTCCTGCGTCCAGGCAGGTGCGTGCGTGGGCGACCACGTCCGGGTAGTTGCCTTCGCGGGAGTTGCGAATCAGGGCGATCTTGTTGAGATTGACGCTGAGTGCAATCACTGGCTTTTGCCTCCGGTGGCGTTGGTTTTCGGGTCGGCCGGACTGTTGTCCCGGCTGTCGTTTGTGGCGTCTGGCTGCGAGTCGCTGCCGGAACTGGTGTCTTTGCGGGTGGCTTTCAGTATACGCACGGGAGTGTTGGGTGCATCGCGAAAGGCCTTGTGCTGGCCGCGGGGCTCCGCAGCGATCTGCTGGACCACGCTCATTCCCAGCAGGACCTTGCCGAATACCGTGTAGCCGGGTTTATCGGCGCTGCCATCCAGGCGGCTGTTGTCTGCCAGGTTGATAAAAAACTGCGATGTTGCACTGTTTGGCTCGCTGGTCCGCGCCATGGCGATGGTGCCGCGTTCATTGGAAAGGCCGTTATCTGACTCGTTGACCACCGGGTCGTTGGTGTCCTTCTCCTGAAAATCGAAGGTGAAACCGCCGCCCTGAGCCATAAAGCCCGGGATCACACGGTGAAAAATCGTGCCGTTGTAAAAGCCGCTATCCACATAGCCGAGAAAGTTCTTCACGGTTTCAGGCGCCTTGTCGGCATACAGCACCAGCTCAATGGTGCCCAGGTCGGTTTCCAGCGCTACCCGCGGGTTATTGGTAATAGCCAGGGTGAGGCTGGAAAAGCACACCAGAGTGGCGGCGAACAGGGCGCGGAACACGGTGGGGATCTTCATGCAGTAGTCACTTGTTCTGGTTCTTCGGTAACTGACACCGGAAATAAAAAAGCCCGGTCGATGACCGGGCTTTGTGAGCCGGTTATGAAATTCTAACCGCTGCTCAGTGGTGTGGGAAAGCCGTTAGTTGGCCCACTCCGAATTGCGCTTACGCGGACGGAAGTGGGGCGCGATCATGGCGAGGATTGCGCCCATCAGTACCGAGATGGCGCCATACATATACCACTTCTGTGTTTCGCTGCTGGAGAGACGCTGTATTTCCGCCTGGTTCATGGACTGCTTCTGCTTCAGCAGCTCGTGCTG
Organism: Microbulbifer sp. YPW1; assembly: GCF_013367775.1. NCBI lineage: Bacteria > Pseudomonadati > Pseudomonadota > Gammaproteobacteria > Cellvibrionales > Microbulbiferaceae > Microbulbifer > Microbulbifer sp. YPW1. The sequence continues at coordinate 4,473,724 of NZ_CP055157.1, read as the reverse complement.
GTTGAGAAGCTTCTGGTGGCGTTGGTTGAGTGCAACCGCGTCAGCAGACAGGGACTTGAGTTCCTTGAGCTCCCTGGACAGGGCATCCGCGCGCTCTTTTTCCGCCTTCAGCGCAACGCTCAGCTTGCCGTTGTCTTCTTCGAGCCTGCGCACTTCGCCGCCCAGGTTTCCCTGCAGGCTTTCAATATGCTCCAGGCGTGCTTCCGCCTGGGCCAGTTTGATTTTGGCTACCGGCTCGGCCTCCAGATATTGTCTGCGTACCCAGCCTTCCTCTCCGCCCGGGGTGCGTACCTGGGCCCAGCCGGTATCCGGGGAATCCTGCAGCAGGGTGAGTTTGGTACCGCTGGGCAGGCCGCGGTGCAGAATGCGGAATTCATTGCCCTGGCCCGAGCGCATCGGAACATGGAGCTCGTCGGTGATGTAGCGTTCGGAGCTGATGGCCTGGCTGTGGCTGGCGCCGAGAGCAATCAGGCTGGCTGCGACGGTGTGCAAAAACTTTTTCATGGTCTGGAACAAATCGGGTACTGGTGTACTTTTATCGTGACTGATGGTCTGCAAGTCGGCTCTGTCTATCAGGGCAGAACCAGCTTGTAGGGCTTTACAGTTACCGCGGCGTAAACACCGGCTTCCACATAGGGGTCGGCATCTGCCCACGCCTTGGCTTCCTCTAGAGATGCAAATTCCGCAACTACGAGGCTGCCGGAAAAACCGGCTTCACCCGGGTCTTCACTGTCGATGGCTGGGTGCGGGCCGGCGATCAGTAGACGTCCCTGGTCCTTTAGCGTGTTCAGGCGCGCAATATGTTGCGGGCGGGCAGACTGGCGCAGGGGCAGGCTGTTTTCGACGTCTTGGCTGATAATGGCGTACCACATAATTAATTTCTGTTTCCTGAGTTCCGTTTTTATAAATTCGGTTTTTATGCCGCAGATTCCTGCTCGACATTACCCGATGTTGTTGTCCTGTAACGATGTCGCAGCGGTCACTGCTGCACCAGAATTTCTTCCAGCTTGAGCCCGGTCAATTTCCCGATGCGGCGAAACAGGAATACCAGTACCAGCATCAGGATAATGGTTGCCGGCAGGGCGATTACCGGAAAGCTGAGTGCGGTCATCTTGCCAAGCTCTTCATTGAACGCCTCAGTTCCCGGGGGGCTTTTCAGCAGTACTTCGGCGAGGATGTAGTTCAATGTGGATGAAAGAAAAAAGGAGCCGGCAATCATCCACGATGCCTGCAGCAGCGTGCGCTCGAAAGCAGACGCGTTGCCGTTGGAGGACAAGGTGCGGGCGATCTTGCGGGTGTCGAGAATGCGATCGTTGTAGATCAGGGTGCGCACTAGCGGCCAGCGTGTATAGAGGCTGGCGATGGTGGCGATGCCGAGCAGGCCGGGAATGGCTGCTTCCTTGATCGCGATGTATTTTGCATCCAGCTCCAGCAGGCTCATGCTGCCGGTCAGCAGGATGCTGATGATACCGAGTGCGGAAAAGAAGTTGATTTTACCGGAGCGCTGCAGGTCGCGCAGGCCATAGCCGAGGGGGAAAGCCAGGGCCACCACAATTGCCCACTTGGTGCCCAGCCAGTTGTCGCCGGATAGCTTGGTGAGGATCAGGGTGGGGATGACAATATTAAGCAGCAGGTTGGCCAGCAGGCTCTCTTTCTGCGGTGACTGCCGGGTATCATCTGCTTGCAGCGGGCCTTCTGCCGGGTCCGCGGTCGTGCCCGCCTGAGGGGCTGGATTACTGTGATTACTATCGGTCATGGTCTGTTCCGGTGATAATGCCCGCTGGCTGACTGTACAGCTGTCAGTGGCGATAGTGGATCCCCGTTCGCGGGGCCTTATCCCTGAAACCGGTGAGCCGGTCTGGTGCGTCGTACCATGTCATGACTTCTTGCCATGCTATGGGGTGCCGAATGCCGCAGTGCTGGGGCAGCTTGCTCTCGCTGCACTGGTATGTGACGGCGATCCGGCGGGAAAGTTCCTTTCCACGCGGGCCATACGGGCTTCGTGCCGGCCTGCTTGAGGCGGTGACCGGGGATCAATATCAATTCCCGGGGAAGCCGAAACGGCTGTTCTATAAATTGCGCACTATCCAGAACACGGTTTTAAAACCAGCGGTAACCAAAATGAACACAGAGTATGGACCCTGAACATTCCCTTGGTCGTCCTTTGCTGACTGAGCAAGCGTTGACTGGTCAAATTGACCTGCACTGCCACAGTACCGCGTCTGACGGTATTTTAAGCCCTACGGCGCTGGTGTCGAGGGCCAAATCGGCAGGTGTGACACTGTTGGCGCTCACAGACCACGATACCGTTGCGGGGATTGATGAGGCCGAGGCGGAGGCGCGTGCGCAGGGACTGACCCTGTTGCCAGGCATTGAGCTGACTGCCCTCTGGGGGCGGCGGGTAGTGCACATCGTCGGGCTGAATGTAGACCGACGGGCCACGGCACTTGTCCAGGCGATCCGGCTGCGTGACCAGTTGCGTCGGGAGCGGGCGCAGCAGATTGCCGAGCGACTCGAAAAACGCGGTTTTGCGGGCGCGCTCGCCGGCGCCCGGGCATTGGCAGGAGAGGGAGTGATCGGGCGACCGCACTTTGCCCGCTGGATGGTTGAGGCGGGATATGTCAGTGACAGCGGCAAAGCCTTCAAGCGCTATCTCGGTGCAGGCAAGATTGGTGATGTCGCCGTGCCCTGGCCGGATATGGTGGAAACCATTTCTGCGATCCGCAGCGCCGGCGGTGCTGCCGTGCTGGCGCACCCGCTCAAATACGGACTGACTCGCACCAAACTGCGGGCCCTGCTGGTGGACTTTTGCGCTGCCGCGGGAGATGCGGTGGAAGTGGTGTGCGGACAGCAGAATCCGGTACAGACCCGCGAGATTCTCAGCCTGCTGGATCAGGTGAGAGCACCCGCCGCGGGTCCGCGCGGGCCATTGCTGGCCTCTCTCGGCAGCGATTTCCATCAGCCCGACCAGCCGTGGCGCGCACTGGGCTGTGTGCGCCTGCCTGCGGGCGTCGAGCCGGTCTGGAATCTGTGGCAAACTGACGCCAATCAGATTCAGTAGCATTGTGTCTTTTATAAAACGTCTTCAGGGGGTAGAAGTGGCGCAGTTCTTCCAGATACATCCGGAAAATCCTCAGGCTCGTCTGGTTACTCAGGCGGCGGATATTGTCTCCTCCGGCGGTGTGGTCGTGTTTCCTACGGACTCCGCTTATGCCATCGGCTGCCGGCTGGGCGACAAGCTCGCCGTTGAGCGTATCCGCGCCTTGCGACAGCTGGACAAGGACCACAATTTCACCCTCATGTGCCGGGATCTCTCCGAGCTCGCCAGCTACGCCAAGGTGGACAACCAGATGTTCCGCCTGTTGAAAAATCACACACCGGGTCCGTATACCTTTATTATGCCGGCCACTTCCGAGGTGCCGCGCCGACTATTACACCCCAAGCGCAAGACGATTGGCCTGCGGGTACCGGATAACGCCATCGTGCAGAGCCTGATTTCCACCCTGGGCGAGCCGCTGATGAGCTGCAGTCTGATCATGCCCGGCGAGGAGCAGCCTCTCACCGACCCCTACGATATTCGCGATACCCTCGAGCATCAGGTTGAGCTGGTGATCGATGGTGGTTTCTGCGGCCTTGAGGCCACTACCGTGGTAGACCTGACCGGAGATGAAGCGGTTTTGATTCGTCAGGGCTGTGGTGCGATTGATGAAATTCTCGGCTGACACTGATGTATAATCGCCCGTTTGGTTGTGCCGAAGGACTGCAGTGTGTCCAGTGACGAAATAGAAGAAGCGATTGCGGTCGCCCCCGGTGAAGCCGGCGGGGCAGAGCACCCTGTGGCCGATCCTGACACCGGCGCGGAGACTGCCGAGCAGCCCGTGGACGCGGTCGAAGCCGCTGCGGCGGAAGTGGATGCAGCCTTGAATTCCGAGACTGGAGGTGCCGCAGAGGTTGCTGGCGCCGGTGACCGGGCCGGCAGCAGTGGCCCCCGTCAGGGGGAAATGCCCTTCGCCATGGTCGAGGGCAAGGCATTTACCGACCTGCCCAGCGATTTGTATATCCCGCCGGACGCACTGGAAGTCATTCTTGAGGCCTTCGAAGGCCCTCTGGACCTGCTTCTCTACCTGATCCGCCGTCAGAACCTCGACATTCTCGAGATCAATGTCGCCGACATCACCCGCCAGTACATGGCCTATGTAGAGATGATGAGCGCGATACGCTTCGAGCTGGCGGCGGAATACCTGGTGATGGCCGCCATGCTGGCGGAGATCAAGTCGCGCATGCTGCTGCCGCGTCCGCCAGAAGCAGAGGAAGAAGAGGGTGAAGATCCGCGCGCCGCATTGATTCGCCGCCTGCAGGAATACGAGCGCTTCAAGACTGCGGCGGAAGATATGGACGAGCTGCCCCGTGTGGGTCGCGAGATCCACCAGGCCAGTGCAACCGGCCCGGATCGCAAGCTCACGCGTCCGGAACCGGAAGTCGACCTGAAAGAAGTCCTGGTTGCTCTGGCGGATGTACTGCGCCGCGCCGACATGTTCGAGAGTCACCAGGTGGAGAAGGAAAAGCTCTCTACCCGTGAACGCATGACCCAGGTGTTGGACAAAATCCGCCACCGCCAGTTTGTGCCTTTTGTCAGCCTGTTCCGTGCCGAAGAGGGCCGCCTGGGAGTGGTTGTCACCTTCCTCGCGGTGATGGAGCTGGTCAAGGAGTCACTGCTGGAACTGGTGCAGAACGAATCTTTCGGTCCCATTCACGTGCGCGCCCGCGGCGAGGTGGAAGAGTCCTCTGATGAGGAGCAGGGCGAGGATGAGAGCGAAATCGCTGACGGCGACGTAGCGGATGCGTTGGACTCCGAAGACTATGTTCCAGAGGTAAGTTTTTCTGAGGTAAGTGTTTCTGAAGAACAGGTTTCTGAGGAGAGTGCCGAGGAAGGCTTTGAATCGGCCGATGCGCCGGCTGTGCAGGGCGAATCGATCGCGGAAGCGAGCGACGTCGAGCCCGACAGCGAACAAGAACCCGATGCTGAAGCGACAACTCCGTCGCTGTTCAGCTGATAGCAAGTGAACGCCATTCAATGAGTATTGCCCCGGAATTATTGCGCCGGATCGTGGAGGGCGCTCTGCTGGCAGCGGCACAGCCGCTGTCGGAAGATCGTCTGCTGTCCCTGATCGATGAGGGTGAACGCCCCGAAAAAGCGGCTCTGCGCGAGGCCCTCGAACGGATCGCGGAAAGCTGTACCGAGCGCGGTTTTGAACTGAAACAGGTCGCCAGCGGCTGGCGCTTCCAGGTGCCCGAAGACCTGGCGCCCTGGGTGAACAAGTTGTGGGAAGAGAAACCACAGAAATACTCCCGTGCCACCCTCGAGACCCTCGCCATCATTGCCTATCGCCAGCCGATCACCCGCGGTGATATCGAGGAGATTCGCGGGGTTGCGGTGAGCTCGCATATTGTGAAAAGCCTGTCCGAGCGCGGCTGGATCAAGGTGGTAGGGCATCGCGATGTGCCGGGAAAACCGGCGCTTTACGCGACCACCCGTGAGTTCCTGGACTATTTCAACCTCAAGAGCCTGGATGATCTGCCGACCCTGGCGGAGATCCGGGATATCGAGAGCCTCAATGCAGCGTTGGATCTCGGTGAGGGCGGTGCGCCGTCACAGGTAAATAATGAGACCGGCGCCGATGCGGAAAGCGCCACCGATGGTGACGCGCCAGAGGTGTCTACAGTTGATGCAGGCGGCGACGTCGCTGACGACACTACTGCCGAAGCCGAAGCCGAAGCCGAAGCCGAAGCCGAAGCCGAAGCCGAAGCCGAAGCCGAAGCCGAAGCCGAAGCCGAAGCCGAAGCCGAAGCCGAAGCCGAAGCCGAAGCCGAAGCCGAAAGTACCGAACAAATCGCGACCGAAGACTACGCTGTAGAAGCGGAAGAAGCGGAAGAAGCGGAAGAAGCGGAAGAAGCGGAAGAAGCGGAAGAAGCGGAAGAAGCGGAAGAAGCGGAAGAAGCGGAAGACGTGCAGTCCGCTTCGGACGAGGAGCCGTCGGATTCTGCCGACGGCCCAGATGAATCACCGGCAGCTCGGGAAGAGCCCCAGGAGGAAACAACCAATGAAGACGAACACAAATCCCCGGAAAACCTCAATTCATGAGTAATGACGTGGCGCCAGCGGGCGAAAAACTGCAAAAAGTACTGGCCCGTGCGGGCATGGGTTCGCGCCGGGAAATGGAGCGCGCCATTGAGGCGGGCCGTGTCACGGTCAACGGTCAAGTGGCCGGCCTGGGTGAGCGGGTAACCGAAGACGACCAGATCGAATTTGACGGCAAACGCCTGTCTGGCAGCGAGGACAACCGCCTGCGGGTGATCCTTTACAACAAGCCCATCGGGGAAATCTGCTCTCGCCACGACCCGGAAGGTCGCCCCACTGTTTACGACCGGTTGCCGCGCCTGAAAAGCGGCCGCTGGATTTCCGTGGGGCGTCTGGACTTCAACACCAGCGGCCTGCTGCTGTTTACCAACAGTGGTGAGCTGGCGAACAAATTGATGCATCCATCATCGGTCATCGATCGCGAGTACTTGGTACGTATCCAGGGCCAGGTGGACGACGATATGAAAAAGCGTTTGACCAGCGGTGTATTGCTGGATGATGGGCAGGCGCGTTTTACCGATATCGTGGAGAGTGGCGGCGAAGGTACCAACCGCTGGTTCTACTGCGTGGTGATGGAAGGGCGTAACCGCGAGGTACGTCGCCTGTGGGAGTCACAGGGTGTGCGGGTCAGCCGACTCAAGCGCGTGCGTTACGGCAGCGTGTTTATCCCGTCCCACGTGCGGGTTGGACAGTGGATCGAGATGGAACCCAAAGAAATTGATGACCTGTGCATTACCGCCGGGCTGCCGAAGCTGGGCCAGCGACCACTGACTCAGGCGGAGAAAGAGACCCTGCAGCGTCAGCGCCGCAAGCTGCGCAAGTCCACCGCGTCGGCGGGCGGGCGCACTCCGGTCAAGAGTGCGGCGCCCAAGGACGCCAAAGGCAGGGATTCCCGTGCAAAAGGCGCGAAAGAAGATGCACGTGGTCGCTCGGCACCGAGAAAAGGCGGCGCCAAACCCTCCCGTCGCGGGTAGGGCGCGGCGGGTCTCGTTGACCTCAAGCAGAAATGAAAAAGGCAGCCAGTGGCTGCCTTTTTTGTGCGCGAGTGCTTGTCTATTGCAGCTTATGGCTGCTCTTCCTCAAATTCCTCCAGCGCATCGCCATCGGTGTCCGGCTCTTCGATGTCGTCACCCTCAATAATCTGGTTTTCCATACCCGGGTCGACATTCTCGGGCTCCAGGGTGCCTGGCTCTGTAGGAGTGGGGGCTGCTGAGGGGGCGTCGCTCGTTCCCTGTCCGGCACTTTCGGATTCCACCAGGGTTTTGAGTTTCTGCAGGCCGTCTTCGTAGGATTTTCCAACCATTCTCGAAACCAGTAACCCCATCCAGCGGGCGATGGGGCTGCCACCCATCTCCGAAGCAAACGTCCAGGTCACATTGGTGCCGCTCCCCTGCGGCTGCAGTCTGAATTCGGCCTTGGCTTTGCCCTGTGGCCCGAAATCCAGATCGGTGGCGATCCGCGAGTAGGGCTCGCTGGCGGTAATGGTCTGGGAACCGGTGCCCACGTTGGGATTTTCGCTGGTCCACTTCATGACCGCACCGTTGCCTTCCGGAAAGCCCTCGTAGGTATATTCGGTTTCCGGGTCTATCTGATACCAGGGCGACCACTTGTTGAAATTGCGAAAGTTGTTCAGGTAGGGAAAGACCACTGCCGGTGGCTCGGCGATATACACACTGCGTTCGGTAGTCGCCACACGTGGGAACAGGAAGCCTGCGAGCACCAGCAGGGCCAGAAAAATCAGAATGTAGAGTATCCAGCGCATGCGCTATCCCCCGATCGATTTCCCGCAAGCCTGTCTGGAGACGGCGCTAGCAGGCGGTTGTCGTTATCGCTCCCCCGCGGAGGCGGGGTTACTTTTGGTACAGCTGTTGGCTTGAAAGTGTACTGGCTGGCGCAGAGGTTCGCCAGTTACCCGGACGTGGAGAATTTTGTTTCGCGTTTTTCGCTGTCGCTCTCGATTAGCCGATCATTTAGAAATTTGCATCAACACAGGGCAACTTGATGCGAATGGCAAGGCCCGCACCCGCTACGTTGAAGGCTTCGATACTGCCGTTGTGCTGTGCCACCGTGCGCTGCGCGATAGCGAGCCCGAGTCCAAAGCCGCCGCTCTCCCGGCTGCGGGCCTCATCGGTGCGATAGAAGGGGCGGAAGATGGCCTGCAGTTCGGATTCCGGCACGCCGTTGCCGGAATCGGTTACCTGTATCTGGCACTGGTCGCCGCTGTGCCGGATGTCCACGGCCACCTGGCTGCCTGCGGGGCTGTATTTGATCGCGTTGCGCAGGATATTCTCCAGCGCGGCCGTGAGCGAGCTTCCGCGTGTGGCCACCAGCAACTCGCGCTCGTCGCTACGGATATCGAAGCGCACCTGCTTGCTTGTCGCCTCATCTTTCAGGTCGTCACGCAGTGCCGCCAGCAGGCTGTTGATTTCCACCACATCGTCCAGAGGTCGCTCATCGTTGCCGCTTACCGGCAAGGACAAGATGTCTGCAATGATATCTTCGAGGTAGTCGGCGGCCTTGCCGATCTTATCCAGCTCCGGGTCCAGCGCCTGCACATTTTTCTGGCGGGCGATGCCCAGAGCCACCTGCAGACGGGCCAGGGGGGAGCGCAGTTCGTGGGAGACATCCTTGATCAGGCGTCGCTGCTCGGCCATGGATTCCTGAACCTGCGCCGTCATGGAGTCAAAATCCGCCGCCAGTTCCCCCAGTTCGCGGCTGTGCCCGCGCAGGGTCGGGGTTACCCGGTAGCTGAGGTCGCCCGCGGCAACCCGCCGGGTGGCGGTGCGCAGGTTGTCCAGCGGCTTGCTCAGGTAGCGCGCCAGCCAGTAACAGGCGAGGCCGGAAGCGAGTGTGGCGAGCACCAGGATCGGCCAGAAGCTGCGCAATACAAAGCGCAACAACAGTTCTTCCTTACTTTTACCGGCAACAAATACCACGCTCAGGCTTTCGCCGCCGCGGCGCGGGACGAAGAATGCCACGCTGGGCTTTTTGTCGACCAGCCCCCGGGCCTCGCGGTTGCGGTAGCTGAGTGCGGCAAGCAGCGGTGCCATGGACTGGGGGACGGTCCGCGCGAGTATCTCATTGCCATCCCGGTCGATGGCGAAAATCCGCTTCTGGACATCAACGGGCTGGCGTTCCAGCCAGTGGCGGAAGTGCTCGATACCGTGACGGCGGGTCATGCGCAGGTTGTGGGTGATTTCGCGAAACAGCTCGGGGCCTTCCCAGCGATCTTTCTGGGCCGGGTCGCCAAACTCGCGAATATGGGTGATGTATACCGCGGCCAGCACCATGATCACCGCGGTGAGCCAGGCACCGAAAAACATCCGGCCGAAAAGGCTGCTCATGGCTGTTATCCCTGGCTGTCGGTGAGCATATACCCGGCACCGCGGATATTGATGATCAGCTCGCGACTGGCTCCCTGTTCTGCGAGCTTTTTGCGGATATTGCTGACGTGGACATCGATGGAGCGGTCGTAGGGCATCAGTTTACGGCCGAGGGCCTTCTCCGTGAGGACTTCCTTGCTGACCACTTCGCCGGCGTTTTCGACCAATACTCGAAGCACGGAGAATTCGGCGCCGGTGAGGTTGACGCCCTGGTCTGCCCAGAAGCACTGGTGCTCGCGGGGCAGCAGGCGCAGGGGGCCACTGGTGAGGTTGTCGTCACCGGTCTCCACTTCCGAGCGTCCGCGACGCAGTATGGCGCGCAGGCGGGCGGCCAGTTCCCGCGGGTTGCAGGGTTTGGGGAGATAGTCGTCGGCACCCATTTCGAGGCCTACAATGCGGTCCACGGTGTCGCCCTTGGCCGTCAGCATCACTACCGGCAGTGAATGTCCTGGATTGCTGGCGTCCTCGCGCAATTTGCGCAGAACGTCGAAACCATTGTGTACCGGCAGCATGACATCCAGTACCAGCGCGTCGAATGGCTGGCTGCGAGCCAGTTCCAGGCCGCGGCCTCCATCATTAGCGACAGTTACTGCAAATCCCTCTCCCACCAGAAACTCTTCCAGCAGTTCTGTCAGTTCGGTGTCGTCGTCGACCAGCAGGATATGGCTCATGAATCTCGAATGTCCCGTTTAATCGCTATTGTTCAATCAACTATGTGTGAAGGGATTATATGCCCAGCGGTGACCGTCAATGCGGGAAGGTTTTGCGTGTTTTACCGTTCTTAACAAATGTTTACCGCAGTTATCCCCTGTTTACATTGGCTGAGCCTAGTATGCACCTACCGACTCGCGAATCACCAGACAACGGTTGTCGCCGACCGGTATCACCAACCAGCATCACTTGAGGATGAACCCTATGAATAAATGGAAAGCACTTGCAGGTAGCCTGGTACTGGGCAGCGCACTGACCACCTCGGGCATGGTTCTGGCGTTCCCGGATGAACACCAGGGGCATCGCGGGCACAAAGGACACCACGGCGGTCACCACAAAGAACGTATGTTTGAGCACCTGGCGGAGAAGCTTGACCTGACCGAAGGCCAGAAGGCGCAACTGAAGGCCAACCGCGAAGCGAGTAAAGAAGCGCGCAAGGCACAGCGCGAGGAATGGCATGCGCTGCGCAAACAGTTGCGCGAGGCCATTGAATCCGGCGCCGACCAAGCCACCCTGGACAGTCTGGGAGCCGAGCTGGGCAAACTGGAAGTCCAGAAAATGCAGCGCATGCATGAGAAGCAGGTCCAGTTCGAATCCATCCTCACCGATGAGCAGAAGGCCAAGCTGGCGGAAATGAAGGCCGAGCGCATGGAACGCCACGAGAAGCGCATGCAGCGCTGGCAGAAAGACGAAGGCTAAATGCGGTTAGCGGGTCACCATACGATGGGCCACGCGCTTTCCCCTGAATCAGTCACTCACCCCGGGCTGCCGGCTCCCACCCCAACCGCCGGCAGACCATCCTCTGACGCCCCCGCCATATCCGGGGGCTTTTTTTATATCCTCTTTGGCTAGTCCTGGGCAGTCGCGTTGTCGCTCTGCTCCTTGCCGTACCTGCCCTTTGTTGGGAGAATGCCCGCCCCGACCCGGTCCCTTGAAGTCCCGGCAATCTACTCGTCATCCCGCCACTGGTGTGGAATCGGGGTAGTGAAGGGCGGGGCAGTATCTGGTATTTGAGGAGAGACAGTGAGCAAGATCGGCCTGTTTTACGGTAGTGATGAAGGCAACACCGAAAGTATCGCCCAGCGTATCGCCGCGCGGCTGGGGGAAGAGCGTGTGGATATCCACGATATCGCCGATGTTACCCAGGTCGAGATCGGGGACTACGAGCAACTGATTTTCGGGATTCCCACCTGGGACTTTGGTCAGATCCAGTCCGACTGGGAAGATTTCTGGGAAGATGTCCAGGAAATCGACTTTTCCGGCAAAACCGTGGCGCTGTTCGGCCTCGGTGACCAGTTTGGTTACGGGGATTACTTCCTCGACGCCATGGGTATGCTGCACGACGTGATTGTCGCCAATGGAGCGGCCATCATCGGTCACTGGCCGACCGCAGGCTATGAATTCGAAGCTTCGAAGGCGGAAGTTGCGGGGCAGAATATTTTTGTCGGCCTGGCCATCGACGAAGACCAGCAGGAGGAAATGACCTGCGCGCGCCTCAACGACTGGTGCGAGCAGATTGCGGAGGAGTTTGGTCTGGAAGGCGGGGCAGAAAGTGTTGCCCGGCTTGAGGACTGATCACCTATGCCGCACGCAGATTCTCTGACATTGCAGGACTTCTGGCCCTGGCTGGCCGATCACTGCAACTGCATCCTACGCGCCGGCACCCCGGATTCCATCCTGTACGACGACGATGACTTCCACTGGCGTTTCACCCAGGAAAACGCCAACACACTGCTGGTACAGCTGGTGCGGGGTAAGCGTCTGATCGGGGAGGTCTTTATCGAGCCGGATCTGGTGAGTTCTGTGCGTATGACGCGCGGAGAGAAGGAGGAGGTGATTTTCGACCTGATGGCGGAGGCCGATGGTCAGGAGCAGGTGCTGTATTACTTTGTGATGGCACATGGCTTCGATGAACCTGAGCCCGAGGTGCCCGTCGCCCGCCACGGCAGACTGCACTGATTCCCGTGCAGGGAAAATAAAAAACGCGGCCAGGGGCCGCGTTTTTTGTATACGGGAAGTCAGTTACTGTTCTGCGGCGCCGACACCGATATGTGAATCGAAGAAACCGAGTAGCTGGGTATAGAGCAATTTTCGGTTGTCTTCATTGTAGAAACCATGCCCTTCGTGCTCGACGATAAGAGATTTCACAGGTTTCCCTTCTGCTTCGAGCTTTTCCAGCATTGCCTCTGCGTGGGCCACCGGTGCCCGTTCATCCTCCTCTCCGTGGATGATAAACAATGGCAGGTCGAGCTTATCTGTGTGATAGAGCGGTGAGTTGGCCCGCATATGCTCTGGATCCAGGCCGACGGTATCGCTGAGGTAGGCGATGCCACGGTCGCGTCGACGGATGTCGCCTTCCTTGTACAGTAGCTCCAGATCATAAACCCCCACATAGCCCGCTGCACACTGATACAGTTCCGGGTAGCGAATCGGGTTCATCAGTGCGGAGTAGCCACCGAAGCTGGCGCCATAGATACATACCCGCTCCGGATCTGCGTGTCCTTCCGCAACTGCCCACTGTACGGCTTCGGCAATATCCCGCTGGATCTTGCCGCCCCACTCATTTTTCCCGGCATTGTGAAACTGGTCGCCAAACCCGGTGGAGCCGCGGAAGTTGACCTGCAGCACCAGATAGCCGTTTTGGGAAAGAATCTGTGCATCCCTTGTAAAGCCCCAGAAGTCCCGCGCGTGGGGACCGCCGTGCGGCATCACCACCATGGGAAGCTTACCGGCTTTCTCGCTATTGGCGGGGAAGGTCAGGTAGGTACTGATTCGCAGGCCGTCAGAGGATTCGAAGTGCTCCGCACGCATGGGGTTCAGTTTGAGTGGGTCCAGCCAGTCTGCGGACGACAGCAGAAAATCGACTTTTTTGGATTCCAGGTCCACAAGAAAGAAATCGCCGGGGAGGCGGTCACCGGAAACCTGGAGAACGCCCCTTTTGCCATCCCGGGTGAAGCTGGTGAAATTGATGTGATAACCCTGAAACGCCTGCTTCAGGCCGCGATAAAACGGCGCAAAGCCTTCGCCTTCATCAAAAAACTCCACCGCGGGGTAGTCCGGATTCAGGTAGACCCCGATCGGGCGCTGGCTGCGGGGTTGCACAAGGACATCGCTGATATCGGTGATTTCGTCCTGCACGACTTTTTCAACAACCTGCTTTTCCGCATCCCAGGTAATCAGGGCCTGTGTCTGATTGGGCGTGTCCACTACCAGATAGGCAAGGTTGCTTTCGTGATCAAACCCGACCGGAGTGGCGTGGCGCAGAATAGGGTGAGTAACCTGTTCCCAGCCATTTTCCGCCTTGGCATATAGCTCGTATTCATTTTTTCGGTTGGTGCCATTGGCGAACAGCAGTTCGCCGCGACCATCCGTATAGGCACGCCCTCCAACCTGGGGTAGGCCTACAACCGGGCGTCTTACGCCGGTAAAAATATTCAGCCGGTACACATCACCGTGCGTCTCCCAGTCTCTGGCCCACGGATAGGTGGAAATCAGAATTTCATTTTTGTCGTCCACCAGGGGGTCGATAATAGTGGCGTGCGCATAGGTGGCTTCTGCTTTCTTGATACGGCTGCCGGTCTGCTGTTCACCGGCGGCGTAGCCAAAAATATTCTTGCCACGGGTGCCGTCCGCATTGATCGCAAACAGCGATCCGTAATTTACCGGCGCTTCCAGTGCGGCGCGTTTCGTCATGACTTCTGCGACCACCCGATCGTCACTCGCCCAGTAGAACTGTCCTACCTCTTCCTGTCCGCGGAAGCGCAGGGAGCCGGTAATTTTGAGTGGTGAAAGAGTCATGATGACCAGCACCCGCTCGCCTTCAAATTGCCGCAGTACCGCCAGGTGTGTACCCGTAGGGGAAAGCTTTACCTGGTGCACTTCAGGGTGACGGATCAGGTCGTCGAGGGGAACGGGGGCGGCGAAGGCCGATGGGGCTATGAGGGAGAAAAGAAAACAGAGGTAAGCAGTAAGGCGCATATAAACTCCATGTAATGCGTCAGGAAAAAGTATGGGGCAGTAGGGACTTGGCGGTAACCTCGCTGCCCGCTCCCTATTGAAAGGGAGAGCGGGCGACAAGGTTGTGATTTATGTCACATATACGCCAATCGATCTGCGCTTACTTGGCCAGGAGCCCGATGAGAATTTCCCGGTACATGTCCTTTACCAGATCGAGATCATCAGCTTTCACGCACTCGTCCACCTTGTGAATGGTGGCGTTTACCGGGCCCAGTTCCACGACCTGTGCGCCCGTCGGGGCGATAAAGCGGCCATCGGAAGTGCCGCCGGCAGTGGACAGTTCGGTTTCGCGGCCGGTGACCTTGCGAATGGCGGCCTGTGCGGACTCCACCAGTGGCCCTTCGGCAGTGAGGAAGGGTTGGCCGGACAGGTTGAAGTTGGCTTCGTACTTCAGGCCGTGTTTATCAAAAATCGCTCGGGCGCGGCTCTCCAGCTGTTCCGCAGTGGTCTCGGTGGAAAAGCGCCAGTTACATACGACTTTCACATCGCCGGGAATCACATTGGTGGCTCCGGTGCCGCCGTTGATGTTGGAAACCTGGAAGCTGGTGGCAGGGAAGAAATCATTGCCCTGATCCCATTCCTCCGCGGCCAGCTCGGCCAGGGCCGGTGCCAGTTTGTGTACCGGGTTTTCTGCCAAGTGCGGGTAGGCAACATGGCCCTGGATACCGAATACGGTAAGTTCCAGGCCCAGTGAGCCGCGGCGGCCGTTCTTGATGACGTCGCCGGCGAGGGTGGTGCTCGATGGTTCACCCACCAGACACCAGTCGATTTTTTCCCCCCGTTTTTCCAGCCATTCGACCACTTTTACGGTGCCGTGCTTTGCCGGACCTTCTTCGTCGCTGGTGATTAGCAGGGCGATACGACCTTTGTGGTCGGGGTGGGCGGCGACGAATTCTTCGCACGCCACCACCATGGCGGCAAGGGAGCCTTTCATATCCGCGGCACCGCGGCCGTAGAGCATACCGTTGACGACTTGTGGCTCAAATGGCGGGTACTGCCAGTTTTCTTCGGGGCCGGTGGGCACGACGTCGGTGTGGCCGGCAAAGGCGAACAGGGGGCCTTCTTCGCCGCGTACGGACCAGAAATTATCGGTATCACCGAAGCGCAGGTGCTCGGTTTTGAAGCCAATTTTTTCCAGGCGTTCGAGCATTAGTTCCATACACCCAGCGTCTTCTGGGGTTACGGATTTTTTGCTGATCAGGTCGCAGGTAAGTTTTACAGTTGGAGTCATGGGAGTTTTTACCGGCTCCCTGGTTTTGGGGAGCACTAGTCCTGTTATGTGGCGGTCTGGCTGGCGGTGGCTTCTCGCGAGACACGAGCTAGGCGCCCCCCGTTAACCCATCCCTGGGGGCTCTTCTAAAACATCCCTGTTTTAGAAGGTCTCACGAAAAAACACCGCCAGAGGGGCCTTCGCATCGACGTTCGGTTTACTTGCCGAGCGCAATTATTATTTCTCGGTGGTTCCGAACGAAGTACTTTTGTTCATGTGAAGGTAAAGCGCTGGGGGAGCTTTTCGGAACCGTCGGTGCCACGGATGGCACCGCCGGAGCGTACAGGGATGTATCTACAGCGATTCCGAAAGGCTCCCCCAGTGCTTTGCCGCCACCGGACCTGCTTCAAGCGGACCCGGTAACCGGCGGCGTATCAATCAGTTGCTATGCAACTCGGCATTCAGTTCAACCGCGCTTTTATTGGTCAGGCACTCAACCGCACCTGTGCTGGAATTGCGGCGAAACAGCAAGTCAGATTTACCGGCCAGATCGCGGGCTTTGACGGACTCGGCAACTTCGCCCTTGTCATCCAGCACGGCAACCTTGGTGCCCGCGGTGATGTACAGGCCGGATTCCACAGTGCAGCGGTCGCCCAGAGGGATACCGGTACCGGAGTTTGCACCCAGCAGGCAGCCGTCGCCGAGAGCGATCACGATGTTGCCACCACCGGACAGGGTGCCCATGGTAGAGCTGCCGCCGCCCAGATCAGAGCCGGCACCGACGAATACGCCCGCAGAAATACGGCCTTCGATCATGCCCGGGCCTTCGGTGCCCGCGTTAAAGTTTACAAACCCTTCGTGCATGATGGTGGTACCTTCACCCAGGTATGCGCCGAGACGCACACGGGCAGTGTGTGCAATACGCACACCTTTTGGTACCACGTAATTGGTCATTTTCGGGAATTTATCCACGCAGGAAACTTCCAGCAGCTCGCCTTTCAGGCGCGCTTCCAGCTGGCGCTGGGGAAGCTCTTCGAGATCGATCGCGCCCTGATTGGTCCAGGCAACGTTTGCCAGCTGGCCAAAAATGCCGTCCAGCTTGGTGCCGTGAGGCTTTACCAGGCGGTGTGACAGCAGGTGCAGCTTCAGGTAAGACTCCGGAACAGACTGCGGTGCATCGTCGCTGTGCAGGACCACGGCCACCAGTGGGCGCTGGCTGCCGGCAAACTGGCGCAGAATCTCTGCCTGCTCGCTGGCGCCGGCGCTTTCCAGCTGATCTGCAAGCGGCTGCAGCTGCGCCTGCTCCAGTGCGACGGCGACATTGCCGCCGTCAATATTCAAGGTGCCGGTCACCGCACCGGCAACTTCCTCCGCCGGGTTCAGCAGGGGTTGCGGGAAGTAAACTTCGAGCCATTCGCCCTTGCTGTTGCAGGTGCCGACGCCGAAGCCGATGCTATATACGTTACTCATGATGGTTTCCTTTTCCTGAGTCTGAATTTTTTCAATTGGTTTGATGTGCGGTAACTCGACTGCTTCGCGTGCGTTACTTGACGAAGCTGGCGTAGCTGTCGGCCTTGAAGCCAAACAGGGTGTTATCACCTTTGGTCATTACCGGACGCTTGATAAGGGTGGGGGTTTCGCTGGCCAGCGACTCGGCACTGCCGTTGTCCATTTCCGTTTTTTGCACTTCGCTCAGCGCGCGCCAGCTGGTGGAGCGTCGATTCAATACCTGCTCCCAGCCGAATTCCTGTAGCCATTGGGACAGGGGAACATCGCTCATGCCATCTTCGCGGAAGTCGTGAAAACTGTACGCTACATCGTTTTGTTCGAGCCACTTGCGGGCTTTTTTTACGGTGTCGCAATTCTTGATGCCGTAAAGGGTAATCATGGAATTTCCTGTATCAGTGCTCAATATCCTGAAAACGGCTTCAGGCTTTGTTGATTTTTTTCGGGTGCTTGCGCGCGGGATAGCAGGTGGTACAGATCTCGCAGACAGTGCCATCGCAACCGCGGGCAGAGCAGAACTCCCGGCCGTAGAAAATGATCTGCAGGTGCAACTTGTTCCACTTTTCTTTTGGGAACAGGCGCTTCAGGTCTTTTTCTGTCTGCACCACGTTTTTACCCGAGGTGAGACCCCAGCGCTGGGCCAGGCGGTGGATGTGGGTGTCCACCGGAAAAGCGGGATGGCCGAAGGCCTGCGCCATCACCACGCTTGCGGTTTTGTGGCCCACACCGGGTAAGGTTTCCAGTGCTGCCATATTTTCCGGGACCTGGCCGTGGTATTCGTTGACCAGGATTTCCGAAAGCTTCTGAATCGCTTTCGATTTTTGTGGGGAAAGGCCACAGGGGCGGATGACCTCGCGGATTTTTTCCACCGGGACCTTCGCCATATCGTACGGATTGTCTGCCAGTGCCCACAGGCCGGGCGTGATCTGGTTGACCCGCTCATCGGTGCACTGTGCCGACAGCAGCACCGCCACCAGCAGGGAGTAGGCGTCAAAGTGGTCCAGCGGGACCGGCGTTTCCGGGTAGAGCTCTTCCAGCCGGTTGAGCACATATTCCACGCGCTCTTTTTTTAATAGGTTCTTTGCGGTCATTGTCGATTCGTTTACAGCGTACGCTTATCGGCAGAACTGCTTGATGCGTTTTGCCCCTTCGATGCATTCATCCAGGGTGGCGACCAGGGCCATACGGACATATTCGGCACCGGGATTGACACCGTTGGCTTCGCGGGCGAGGTAGGCGCCGGGAAGCACGGTGATATGTTGCTGGCGGAACAACTCGCGGGCGAAGGTTTCGCCATCGCCGACTCGCGGCCAAAGGTAGAAGCTGGCTTCTGGTTTCTGTACATCCAGGCAGCCATCGAGAATATCCAGTACTGCATCAAACTTCTGTCGGTACAGCGCGCGGTTCTCTTTTACGTGCTGTTCGTCCTGCCAGGCGGCAATAGACGCGTACTGGGTGGGCACGGGCATGGCGCAGCCGTGGTAGGTGCGATAGAGCAGGAATTTTTCCAGGATCTCCCCATCGCCGGCGACAAACCCGGAGCGCAGGCCGGGGAGGTTGGAGCGCTTCGACAGGCTGTGGAACACCACGCAGCGGCGGTAATCGTTGCGACCCAGCTCCGCGCAGGCCTGCAGAAGGCCCACCGGCGGATTATCTTCGTCAAAGTACAGCTCGGAATAGCACTCATCGGAGGCAATGGTGAAGTCGTACCGGTCCGCCAGTGCGATCAGCTTCTTGAGGTCTTCGATATCCAGCAGCGCACCGGTGGGGTTGCCCGGGGTGCACAGGTAGAGCAGGTCGCACTGCTGCCACACGGATTCGGATACCGCGTCGAAGTCCGGCTTGAATCCGGTCTCAACCCGGCAATTGATAAAGTGGGGTTCGGCGCCGGCGAGGAAGGCTGCCCCTTCGTAAATCTGGTAGAAGGGATTGGGCATCAGGACCTTGGATCCGGGGGATACCACGGCCTGGGCGAAAGCGAACAGCGCCTCGCGGGTACCGTTCACCGGGATTACCTGGGAGTCTGCGTTCACGGTATCCAGCTGGAAGCGCTCGCACAGCCAGCGGGCGATAGTTTCGCGCAGTGGATCCAGTCCTTTGGTTACCGGATAAGCGGCCAGCTTGTCGAGGTTGTCGATCAATTCGTCCCGTACAAACGCCGGTGGTGTATGTTTGGGTTCGCCAATCGACAGCGCAATATGCGCAAGTTCCCCTGGGGCTTCCACGCCCGCTTTCAGTTTGGCGAGCTTGGCGAAAGGGTAGGGCTGCAGCTGTTGCAAGTTAGGGTTCATGATTGTTCTGTTTGCCTGGCTGTTTATTCTGGGAGTCTGGTGCCGTTACCCGATCATGGCTGCGGGGGGAGTGTCGCCTGGTGGGCGTCCAGTTCCTGGCAGATGGCCTGTTCCAGAGTTTCGATCAGTTGCTGGTCGTCCAGTGGTTTGTCGTCGGCGTCGGTAATATGAAAGATATCCTCGACGCGTTCCCCCAAGGTAGAAATCTTGGCGTTGTGCAGGCGCAGATCGTGGGTGATGAAGATGCGCGCGATACGGGCCAGCAGGCCGGGCCGGTCGGCACTGGTGATTTCCAGGGTGCTGTAGGTGTCTTCCGGTTCGGTGGAAATGTGGGCCTGGCTGGGCAGGTGGAACATCTTGAGGCGGCGCGGTGTGCGGCGCTGGATCACTTTGGAGTAGTCCTCCACCAGCTTCAGTTCCTGCTGCAGGGTGTTGCGGATCTGCTCCAGGCGGTGGGGCTCGTCCAGCAGCGGTTGGCCGGACTCGTCCAGCACGTAAAAGGTATCCAGGGTGTAGCCGCCAGCGGAACTGTACAGACGTGCGTCGTGGATGTTCAGGTTGAGCATGTCGAGGCCGGTCACCACGGCAGCGAACACATTCGGGCGGTCCGGGGTGTAAATGAATACCTCGGTAGCGCCGTCGTGCTCGCCCGGGCCGGAATTGCGGGTAAGCACCACGGTATCGCTGTCGGCGTCCCGTTCCGGATCCTTCTGCAGCTGGTAAATGGCGGCGGTA
Organism: Microbulbifer sp. YPW1; assembly: GCF_013367775.1. Lineage (NCBI taxonomy): Bacteria > Pseudomonadati > Pseudomonadota > Gammaproteobacteria > Cellvibrionales > Microbulbiferaceae > Microbulbifer > Microbulbifer sp. YPW1. Next base: position 4,453,732 of record NZ_CP055157.1, on the reverse strand, counting down.
TGCCAGGTGATGCTGTCGGCGCTCTCGCGCACAAAGTAGTCCTCGCCCATTTCGGACCAGATATCTTCCACGACATTGCTCGGCAGTCCCATGGCGCGCAGCATATTGCGCGCCTGTGCCTGGGTCTCTTCGTAGATTTCATCGCGGTCGATGGGGTTTTCCAGCCCCCGGCGCAGTGCGCGCTGGGTATGCTGGTAGAGCTGGCGCATCAGGCTGGCGCGCCAGCTGTTCCACAGGTCCGGGTTGGTGGCATTGATGTCTGCCACGGTCAGTGCGTACAGGTAATCCAGGTGTTCGCGGTCGCCGACTTCTGCGGCAAAGGCGTGTACCACTTCGGGATCGGAAATATCCTGTTTTTGCGATACCGCACTCATCAGCAGGTGCTTTTCTACCAGCCAGCACACCAGTCGGCGATCCCGCGCCGAGAGGCCGTGGCGACGACAGAATGCATCTGCATCCGCTACCCCGAGCTTGGAGTGATCGCCGCCGCGCCCCTTGGCGATATCGTGGTACAGGCCACCGATATACAGCAGTTCGGGTTTACGCATGCGCGACAGTATCTCGGCCGCGAGCGGGAACTTCTCCCAGGCGTCTTCGCCGCGGAAGCTGCGCATATTGCGAACCACCTGCAGGGTGTGGGCGTCCACGGTATAAATGTGGAACAGGTCGTGCTGCATCTGCCCGGTGACGCGGCCGAACTCGGGCAAATAGCGGCCGAGAATACCGTAGCGGGTCATGCGGGTGAGCTGGGTGGAAAGCCCGCGCGGGCTGCGCAGCAGTTGCATGAACAGCCGGGTGTTGGCCGGGTCTGCGCGGAACTCATCGTCGATCAGGTGGCGATGCTCGCGGATCAGGCGGATGGTGGAAGCCCGGACACCGTGGATTTCCGGGTTATTGGCCATCAGCACGAAGATTTCCAGCAGGGCGGGCGGGTGTTCGATAAAGGTGCGGGTCACCGCTGCTTCGATGGTGTTGCCGCGAAGCTGGAAGCGCTCGTTGATGGGGGTGACCGGCAGGTGTTTGCCCCGTTGCAGGATCACTTCATCCAGGAACTGCAACAGCACATCGTTCAGCTCGCGCAGCGCCATCACGATCCGGTAATAGGTGTGCATGAACTGCTCGACCGCCAGGTGGGTGTCGTTGTCTTTGTAGCCGAACTCCCGCGCCAGCTCGCGCTGGTAATCGAACAGCAGTCGCTCTTCAGGGCGGCCCGCCAGCAGATGCAGGCCGTAGCGTACCCGCCACAGGAAATCCTCGCCGGATTGCAGGATGGCGAACTCTTCCTCGGTAAAGAAACCCTTTCCCTGTAGCTGCTTGAGGGTGCGCACCTGAAAGTAGCGCTTGGCGACCCAGTTGATCGTCTGGATATCGCGCAGACCGCCAGGGGCGTTTTTGATGTTGGGTTCCAGATTGTATTCAGCACCCTGCTGTTTGCTGTGGCGGGCTTGCTGCTCGCTGTACTTGGCGCTGAAGAAGGCATCGGCCGCCCAGATCTTCTCCGGGGTCATACGCTCGTTGAGGGTTTCACACAGGGCCGGATTGCCGACTACCGTGCGGCACTCGAGCAGGTTGGTGGCAACGGTAATGTCCTCGGCCGCCATCTCCATACAGTGGTCAATGGTGCGCACGGAGTGGCCGATATCCAGCTTCAGGTCCCACAGGAATGCGACCAGTCGCTCGATATTGTCGACCGTGGCTTCGTCTGGCTTGTCTTCGCTAAGTATCAGCAGGTCGATATCCGACTTGGGGTGCAGTTCCCCCCGTCCATAACCGCCGACGGCGAGCAGGCTGATGTTGTCGGGCCACTGGAACTGATGCCAGGCATAGTGGAGCAGGCAGTCCACAAACAGGGCGCGCTCGTACACCAGGGTGCGGACATCTTCGCCCTCGCGAAAGCGGCGTGCCATATGGGTGTCGGCAGCGCCCACGGCGTCCTTGAAAATTTCCAGGGTAGGGCGTTTACCCTCGTTCAGGTCGCGCCGGAAGCGCGACTGATCGAAGAAGAATAGAGGCTTCTGAAAGTGCGGGATGTGGGCCAGCTGCATGGAATTCATCTGTGTAGATTCCGGTTCGGCACCGGGGAATGCCCGGTCCGGTTGTTCCTTCCCTGGCCGCTAGAGGCCATGTTCACGCGATTGTGCTGATCGCAGTGCGAGTCTGGGGGTAAAGCGCTTTGTCCAGGCTCGACTTAAAACGACTCTTCCTTGCGCGCGGTCAGGATTTCGACACCATCCGCAGTCACGGCCATGGTGTGTTCCCACTGGGCGGACAGACGGCGGTCGACGGTGACGGCGGTCCAGCCGTCCCGCAGTACCTTGCTGCCGGGTTTGCCGGCGTTGATCATGGGCTCGATGGTAAAGGTCATGCCTTCTTCCAGCACCTGCCCGGTACCCGGCTTGCCGTAGTGCAGAATCTGGGGGTCCTCGTGAAACACGTCGCCGATGCCGTGGCCGCAAAAATCCTTGACCACGGAGTAGTAGTTCTTTTCCGCGTGTTGCTGGATCACGTGGCCGATATCCCCGAGGGTGGTACCTGGGCGGACGATCTCGATCGCCTTGTACAGGCACTCCTGGGTGACTTTGACCAGGCGTTCCGCATGGGCAGCGGGTTTGCCGACGAAGTACATCTTGGAGGTGTCGCCGTACCAGCCATCTTTGATGACTGTAACGTCGATATTGATGATGTCGCCTTTCTTCAGCACCTTGGATTCGGAGGGAATGCCGTGGCAGATCACCTCGTTGACCGAGGTGCAAATGGATTTGGGGAAGCCGCGATAGCCGAGGCAGGCGGGGATGGCCTTCTGCACATCAACGATGTACTCGTGACAGCGTCTGTCGAGCTCCTCGGTCGTGACCCCGGGGACCACATACTCGCCGATCATTTCCAGCACCTCTGCAGCCAGGCGGCCGGCAGTGCGCATTTTGGCAATCTGTTCAGGAGTCTTTACTGCGTTGGTCATGGATTTTCCCGGAAATTCTGAGCATTTGTGGGCACATTTGGTGCGCGCCAATTGCGTCGGCGGCCCTGTGCGGCGCGATATTGTAGCGGAATTGCCGCGCCTCAGCATTACTACGGGCACCGCACCGTTAACGCGGTAGACCTCTGTGTGCTTCTCCGGGCGCCAAGCCGCTGTTGGGACGTTATAGTCCTACGAGTCTGCGGATTCGAAGTAGTGTATCGGGTTCTGTTGCGCTGTTTGTGGTTCAGGCGCGTGAGGTGGCTGGTGGTGGTGAAGTGGCGGTAGGCGTTACAGGGGTGGTAGCAGGCGTATTTTGGCAGTCGCCACACTTCCAGCGCCCCGGGGAATATGGTATAAAGCGCGCCGCTTTGGGCAGTGCCCAGGGTGAAATCAATCAACGGGGCGGGGTTTTCCCTTTGCTCTGAACAAACGCCGCACATACTACCGGCACATTCGCCTGGGTGTCTTCATGGTCATATTTATGATGGTGGGGATTGGTGAATGGGGGGTATGGAGGATGTAACCCGGGAATCGGTCGACATTATTAAGGCTCGCCGATTCCATGTGATAACTGAGGTTTATTATGCCGCAAGTCAGCATGCGCGATATGCTGCAGGCTGGTGTCCACTTTGGTCACCAGACTCGCTACTGGAACCCCAAGATGGGTCAATTCATCTTTGGTGCCCGCAACAAGATTCATATCATCAACCTGGAGCACACTGTTCCGGCCTTCAACGAAGCCCTGCAAATCATCAAAGGCATGGCTGCGCAGAAGAAGAAAGTTCTGTTTGTTGGTACCAAGCGCGCTGCGCAGAAGTCCATCAAGGAACAGGCCGAGCGTGCAGGTCAGCCTTACGTCAGCAACCGCTGGCTGGGTGGTATGCTCACCAACTACAAAACCATCCGCGCTTCCATCAAGCGTTACCGCGATCTCGAAGCCCAGTCTCAGGACGGTACCTTCGAGAAGCTGACCAAGAAAGAAGCCCTGATGCGCACCCGTACCATGGAGAAGCTTGAGCGCTCCATCGGTGGTATCAAGGACATGGGCGGCCTGCCCGACGCGCTGTTCGTGATCGACGTTGAACACGAGCGCATCGCCATCCAGGAAGCGAACAAGCTGGGTATCCCGGTAATCGGTATCGTTGATACCAACAGCAGCCCGGAAGGTGTTGACTACGTAATCCCCGGCAACGATGACGCGATTCGCGCTATCAAGCTGTACACCACTGCAGTGGCTGACGCTGTAGTAGCTGGTGCTGCCGAAGCCGGTGGCGCTGCTCAGAGCGAATACGTAGAAGCGAACGACGATCAGGCTGCAGCTGATTCCTGATCACGGAATCCTAGCCGCAGGCTACTGGCGGTGTAACACGAATGGGTTACGCTGCAGGGAAAAGGGGCCACTTATCCGGCCCCTTTTTTTCAAATCCATCAAAGAATTTGAATCTGAACCCGAGGATTGAATCATGGCGATTACCGCGTCAATGGTAAAAGAACTGCGCGAGCGTACCGGCCTGCCGATGATGGAGTGCAAAAAAGCACTGACCGAGGCCGATGGTGATATCGAAAAAGCGATTGAAGATCTGCGTAAGGCCTCCGGCCTGAAAGCGGCCAAGAAAGCAGGCCGTACCGCAGCTGACGGCGTTGTTGCCGCTAAAGTTGCCGAGGACGGCAGCTACGGTGTTCTGGTAGAAGTGAACTCCGAGACTGACTTTGTGGCGCGCGATGACAACTTCCAGGCGTTTGTTGCCAAGGTTGTCGACAAGGCATTTGCCGACCGTCAGGAAGATGTTGCTGCCCTGATGGCGGGTGAGCTGGAAGATGCCCGTGAAGCACTGGTTCAGAAGATCGGTGAAAACATCGGCGTACGTCGCATCCAGGTAGTTGAAGCGCCCAAAGTTGGTGCCTACGTACACTCCAACAACCGTATCGCAGCGATTGTTGCCCTGAGCGGTGGCGAAGTTGAAGTGGCACGCGATGTGGCCATGCACGTAACCGCGGTTAACCCGCAGGTTGTGAAGCCGGAAGATATGCCGGAAGAAGTGCTGGAGAAAGAGAAGGAAATCATCAAGGCGCAGCCGGATATGGAAGGCAAGCCTGCCGAAATCGTCGAGAAGATGATGGGCGGCCGTATCAAGAAGTTCCTCAAGGAAAACAGCCTGGTGGAACAGCCTTTCGTTAAGAACCCGGACGTTACCATTGGCAAGCTGGTTAAAGATGCCGGTGCGGACGTGGTGAGCTTCGTGCGTTTCGAAGTCGGTGAAGGTATCGAAAAGGAAGAAGTGGATTTCGCAGCAGAAGTGGCTGCACAGGTAAAATCCAGCTCTTGATGCCTGAGATTGCCGGCGGCCATAGTGCCGCTGGCGCCAGCGGGGTGCTCCCGGTGTGTTCATCAGAATACTGCCGGGGCGCCCCGTTGTGGTATCTGGCCCACCGCAATTTGTGTTCAGAATTTGAGCGATTGGGTGCTCTGTGAGGCCCAATATAGAGTTTGAGGGGCTGCCGAAAGGGTGGGCCATAGGTAAAGCGCCGAATTTGTTGTAATGTTCGGCGGGCGCTCGACGGAATGTCGGTTGCGTCTCAACACAGAATTTAGCCCGTGACAGTTGAGGAACAATGGATGCCAGGTATTAAAGACCGCAAGTACAAGCGAATCCTGTTAAAGCTCAGCGGAGAAGAGCTGATGGGCGAGCAGGGGTTTGGTATCAGCCCCAAAGTGCTGGACAAGATGGCACTGGAAATTGGCCAATTGGTCGGGATTGGTGTTCAGGTCGGCCTGGTTGTCGGAGGTGGCAACCTGTTTCGCGGCGCGGCCCTGAATGCGGCCGGTCTCGACCGGGTGACTGGCGACCACATGGGAATGCTGGCCACAGTAATGAATGCCCTCGCTCTGCGTGACGCGCTGGAGCGTTCGAATATTTCATCCCGCGTGATGTCGGCGATCCAGATGAGTGGGATCGTGGATCACTACGACCGCCGCGCGGCCATCCGCTATCTCGAGCGGGGTGAGGTTCTGATTTTCGCCGCCGGTACCGGCAATCCGTTTTTCACTACCGACTCCGCAGCCTGCCTGCGCGGTATCGAAATAGAAGCGGAAATGGTACTCAAGGCCACCAAGGTTGACGGTGTGTACTCCGCCGACCCGGTACTGGTGCCCGATGCCACCCGTTACGACCGCCTCACTTACGATGCGGTGCTCGACAAAAAGCTCGGGGTTATGGATTTAACTGCAATTTGCCTCTGCCGCGAACACAATATGCCAGTGCGGGTATTCCGCATGGATAAAACCGGCGCACTGCTGAATATCGTTGTCGGCGGTGAAGAGGGCACACTTATTGAAGAGGACGTGAATCAGTGATTGAAGATATCAAGAAAGAAGCAGAAGGGCGCATGAAAAAAGCCCTGGAGGCCCTGGGTGGCAACTTCAACAAGATTCGTACCGGCCGTGCGCACCCCAGTATTCTCGATGGCATCCAGGTGTCCTACTACGGTTCTGACACCCCGCTGTCCCAGGTGGCTAATGTCACCGTAGAAGATGCGCGTACCCTGTCAGTGACGCCCTGGGAGAAGAATCTGGTACCCGATATTGAAAAGGCCATCATGAAGTCTGACCTCGGCCTCAACCCGAGCACTGCTGGTGCCGTGATCCGCATCCCCATGCCGATGCTCACCGAGGAAACCCGTAAGAACTTCATCAAGCAGGCCAAGGGCGAAGCGGAAAGCGCGCGGGTATCCATTCGCAACAACCGTCGCGACGCGCTGGCGGAAGTGAAGGCACTGGTCAAGGACAAGGAAATCTCCGAAGACGATGAGCGTCGCGCAGCGGATGAAATCCAGAAGTTGACCGACAAATACGTTGCTGAGGTTGAGAAGGCGCTGGCAGCGAAAGAAAAAGACCTGATGGAAATCTGATGTCTACAGGCGGTACCGGTGTGGCAGCGCACGAACAGTTGGGGCCGCGGCACGTCGCCATCATCATGGATGGCAATGGCCGTTGGGCGGCCCGCAGGGGGTTGTCCCCATCCGCCGGACATAAGGCGGGCGTCGAGCGGATTCGCGATCTGATCGAAGCCTGCCAGGAGCGCCATATCGAGGTGCTCACGCTGTTTGCCTTTTCCAGCGAGAATTGGCAGCGTCCACCCAAAGAGGTAGAGCTGCTGATGACCCTGTTCCACTCCTATCTGCGCCGCGAGGCGCGCAAAATGCAGGAGCAGGGTGTGCAATTGCGGGTGATAGGGCGCCGCGACCGGTTTTCACCTCGTCTGCAGCGGGCGATTGCCGAGGCTGAAGCGCTGACCCGTGAGGGCAGTAATGGCACCCTGGTAATCGCTGCAGATTACGGTGGTCAATGGGATATCGCGCAAGCCGCCCGTTCGCTGGCGGAAGAGGTTGCCCGTGGTGAGCGTTCCCCCGAGTCGATTGACGATGCGGCACTGGGAGAGCGTGTGCAGCTGGCGGATTTGCCGCCGGTGGATCTTTTGATCCGCTCCAGCGGCGAACAGCGAATCAGTAACTTCATCCTCTGGCAGGCTGCGTACAGTGAGTTCTATTTCACTGAAACACTGTGGCCTGATTTCGGAGTCGAGGAGCTGGATAGTGCTCTGGATGCCTACCGGCGGCGGGACCGCCGCTACGGTGGCCGGAGTGACGGTGGCCTGGAAGCGCACGCCTGAGGCCAAGGCAAGAAACTGGAATGTGCGCTGGATGACTGGGTGCCGTGCTCAGCCAGCCACCAGAATAAATAGATCAAGGGTTTAACGGTGCTAAAACAACGAATAATTACCGCGCTGGTGTTGGTCGCTTTTTTCCTCGGGTTGCTCTTCTGGGTACCTCTGCAGTGGTTCTCCCTCGCTATTGGCGCGGTCATCGTGCTCGGCGGCTGGGAGTGGGCCAATCTCTCTAACCTGAACCGCGCCTTGCGGTTTGTATTCCTGGCAGCGCTGGGGGCGGCACTGGTTGCTACTGCGCGCTACGTTTTCGATTTTGATTTCTCCAGCCCTGATACCGATCGCGCCCGCCAGATTCTGGCAGTAGCCTGCGGTTGGTGGGCGCTGGCATTTTTGTGGGTGCAGGGATACCCGGCCAGCGCCATGCTGTGGGGCAATCGCTGGGCCCGTGGCCTGATTGGCCTTGTGGTGCTGGTGCCGGCTTGGCTGTCTGTGGTCATTCTGCAGGGACAGGATCACGGTGCCTGGCTGGTACTGTTCGTGGTGGCCGTTGTGGTTGCTGCCGATGTGGGCGCCTATTTCGTGGGCCGCAAATTTGGCAAGCACAAGTTGGCACGCGAGGTGAGCCCTGGTAAATCCTGGGAGGGCTTCTTCGGGGGGCTGGCGGCCTGTCTGGTGCTGGCGCTGGCAGTTTCCTTTGCCTTCGATCTGCCGACCAAGAACACCATATTGTTTACTTTTGGCGTGCTGGTAACCGCGCTGGCGTCGGTGATCGGCGACCTGGTCGAAAGCATGTTCAAGCGTCATCGCGGTATCAAGGACAGCAGTCGTATCCTGCCGGGGCACGGCGGTATTCTTGATCGGCTCGACAGTCTCACTGCAGCGCTGCCGGTATTTACCATGGCGGCACTTGCCAGCGAGCTGCCAAAGTATCTGTAACCAGTATTCAGGCGTAGCGCATATTTTGTTTGTGATTGTCCCCGCCACTGCACCGTCGACGAAAATTGGCCCCGCGACCGGATCTCCTGGATTCGTGCGTGGGGCGCTGAGGTAGTTCGTTTCCATGCATTCCACCATCCCACAACCCGTTTGTGTACTCGGGTCCACCGGTTCCATTGGCGTCAGCACGCTGGATGTGCTTGCGCGCCACCCGGACAAGTATTCGGTGTTCGCTCTTACCGCGCGTGACCGTGTAGAAGAGCTGGCGCAGCAGTGCCGGAAGTACGCGCCGCGCTATGCGGTGGTTCTGGAGGAGCAGAAAGCGCAGCAGTTGCAGCTGGCGTTACGCAACCAAGATGTGCCCACCGAGGTGCTATGGGGCGTGGATGCCCTGTGCCGGGTGGCGTCCGATGCCGAAGTGGCTGTGGTAATGGCCGCCATCGTGGGCGCTGCCGGGCTACAGCCGACCCTCGCCGCCGTGCGTGCCGGGAAAAAAGTGCTGCTGGCGAACAAGGAATCCCTTGTGATGGCGGGGCCGCTGTTTATGGCTGCGCTGGAGGAAAGTGACGCCCAGCTACTGCCCATCGACAGCGAGCACAATGCCATTTTCCAATGCCTGCCGTACCCGTATGAAAACCTGCAACAGGCGGGCGTCGAGCGTATCCTGCTCACCGGTTCCGGTGGGCCTTTCCGCACTACCGCGCTCGAAGCGCTGGACAGTGTCACGCCGGATGAGGCATGCAACCACCCCAACTGGTCTATGGGGCGCAAAATCTCCGTAGATTCCGCGACAATGATGAACAAGGGGCTCGAATTTATCGAGGCCTGCTATCTTTTTCACGCCACCCCGGCGGATATTCAGGTGGTGGTGCATCCCCAGAGTATCGTCCATTCCATGGTGCAGTATCGCGACGGCTCTCTGCTGTCGCAGATGGGCAACCCGGATATGCGTACCCCAATTGCCCATGCACTGGCATTCCCGGAGCGTATCGACAGCGGGGTTTCGGCCCTGGACCTGATTGCTCAGGGGCGTCTCGACTTTGAAGCGCCGGACGAGGCGCGTTTTCCCTGTCTGCGACTGGCGCGGGAAGCGATGGAGGCGGGGGGAAGTGCACCCACGGTGCTGAATGCTGCCAATGAGATCGCCGTCGACGCCTTTCTCGGGGGCGCTTTGCCCTTCACGGGGATTGCCCGAGTGATTGAAAAGGTCATGAAAACCACCCCTGTGGTTGAACTGACAGGCCTGGATGCAGTCGAACTCGCTGACCGGATCGCTCGCGAGCGGGCCTGCGAAGTGTTGGAAGAGCTGTACGGCACCCACAAGGGCATGCCGTGCCCGCAATCGAGATCAATGTAAACTGACCCCATGCTAGATTTTTTACAGACTGCAGTCTGGGCCCTGATTGCCCTCGGTGTGCTGGTGAGCTTTCACGAGTTTGGCCACTTTATTGTGGCGCGCTGGTGTGGGGTCAAGGTACTGCGCTTTTCGGTCGGTTTCGGCCGCCGTCTGGTGTCCCGTTACGACCGTCACGGGACGGAGTTCACCATTGCAGCCATCCCGCTCGGCGGCTACGTCAAGATGCTTGATGAGCGCGAAGGCACAGTGGCGCCAGAAGAGTTGGACCAGGCGTTTAACCGCAAAAGTGTCTGGAAGCGGATGGCCATTGCCGCCGCGGGCCCCGTTGCCAACTTTCTGCTGGCGATTGTTCTGTTCTGGGGTGTTTTCCTTGGTGGAACCTCCGGGCCGGTACCGATCGTGGATTCTGTAGAGCCGGGCAGCCTGGCGGCTGTGGCGGGTCTTGAATCCGGCCAGGAAATCCTTGCCATCGACGACCAGCCCACGCCGACGTGGCAGGCGCTCAACTGGCAGCTGGCCAACCGACTCGGTGACTCCGGGGATATCAAGTTCTCGGTGCGCTACCCGGACTCCCCGCTCGAGTACCACATGTATGCAGATATCGAGCGCTGGCTGGCGGGGCGCGAAGTGCCGGATCCGCTGGAAGAGATTGGGGTTAAGCTCTGGATACCCTCGGTGAGCATGAAACTCGCCCGGGTAAACCCCGATACCCCCGCCGAGCGCGGCGGTCTGCAGGCGGGCGATGAAGTGGTCGGCAGCGACGGGCGCAGTTTCGATACCTGGGAGGCGTGGACGGACTATATCAAGGCGCACCCGGAGCAGCCGGTGGAAGTGGCTGTAATACGTGACGGTGCGGAGCAGCGGGTGTCGATTACCCCCGATGCAGTGAAGCTCGACAGTGGCGAGACCATTGGGCGCATAGGTGTGCTGCCGGTGGCGGCATCCTGGCCGGAAGACAAGGTGCGCCGCTATCACTACAGCGTGCTCGGTGCGCTGAACAAAGGACTTGAGGAAACCTGGGGCAAGACGGTCTTTACTCTCGAAAGCCTGAAGAAGCTGCTGTTCGGGCAGCTCTCTACCCGTAACTTGAGCGGCCCAATCACCATTGCTAAAGTGGCCGGCACTTCGGCGGATGCAGGTTGGCAGTCTTTTCTGTCACTGTTGGCGCTGCTGAGTATCAGTCTCGGCGTGTTGAACCTGCTGCCTATCCCGGTTCTCGATGGTGGGCATCTCCTTTACTACGGTATTGAGGCCGTTAAAGGCTCTCCGGTATCGGAGAGGGTACAGATGATTGGGCTGCAGGTGGGTATGGCAATGGTGCTCGGCATCATGGCGCTAGCGTTGTACAACGACATCCTGCGTCTTTAGGGTTCTGCCCCCGGTAGGTGGGGTGGAATAAGAACGGGCAATCTGGCCCGGCTGGAATTGCGAATAACAACTCGGAATTAGTAGATGAAGAATTTCCTGAAAGCGGCTTCGCTTGGCCTGGCACTGCCAGTTGCTGCCTATGCCCAGTCGTTTGTGGTCAACGATATTCGCGTTGAGGGCCTGCAGCGGGTTTCTGCGGGTTCGGTCTTTGCTGCACTGCCTGTACGGGTGGGTGACCAGATCGAAAGCCTGGATATCCAGAGCGCAACCCGCGCACTGTTCCGTACCGGATACTTTCAGGATATCCAGATCGGTCGCGAAAGTGGCGTGCTGGTCATTACCGTGCGGGAGCGACCGGCGATTTCAAAGATCGAAATCACCGGTAACAAGGCGATCAAGACCGAAGACCTGCTCAAGGGCATGAATGACAACGGTCTTGCGGAAGGCCAGATCTTCAAGCGCGCGACCCTCGAGGGGCTCGCTCAGGAACTGCAGCGCCAGTACGTCGCGCAGGGCCGCTACGGCGCCAGTGTAAAAACCGAGGTCAAAGAGCTGCCGCGCAACCAGGTTGAACTGAAGGTTGTGGTGGATGAAGGCTCCGTTGCCGCCATCAAGCACATCAACATTGTCGGCAATAGCGCTTTTTCCGATGACGAGCTGGGGGAGATTTTCGAACTCCAGACCACCGGCTGGCTGTCCTGGCTGAACAGTGATGACAAGTACTCCCGGGAAAAGCTGACCGGCGACCTGGAGCGACTCGAGTCCTACTATCTCGACCGGGGTTACCTGGAATTCAAAATCGATTCCACTCAGGTGTCATTGAGCCCGGACAAGCAGAGTGTATTCATCACCGTGAACATCACCGAGGGCGATGTGTACACGGTTTCCGATGTGGAGCTCGCCGGCGATCCAGTGGTTTCCGAGAAGGAAATTCGTCGCCTGTTGCTGGTGCGCAAAGGGCAAACCTTCTCTCAGGTGCTGATGACCACTACTTCCGATTACATTACCAAGCGCCTTGGTAACGAGGGTTATACCTTTGCCGAAGTCAACGGCATGCCGGAAGCGAATCAAGATGACAAAACCGTAAAGGTGACCTTCTTTATCGATCCGGGTAAGCGGGCCTATGTGCGTCGGATCAATTTCCGTGGCAACACGCGTACCTCCGACGATGTTCTGCGCCGCGAAATGCGCCAGATGGAATCCGCTTCGGCGTCCTCTGCCCGCATCGAACAGTCCAAGGTTCGTCTCGAGCGCCTGGGTTACTTCAAGGAAGTTCAGGTGGAAACCACCGAGGTTCCCGGTACTTCCGACCAGATCGACGTGGAGTACACCGTAGAGGAGCAGCCATCCGGTACCATCGGCGGTACTGTGGGTTACGCGCAGGGCAGTGGCCTGGTGCTGGGTGCCAATGTTCAGGAAAACAACTGGCTTGGTACCGGTAAATCCGTTGGTTTTGCGGTGAATACCTCCAGATACCAGTCGGTGGTGAACTTCTCCTATACCGATCCGTATTTCACGCCTGATGGGGTCAGCCGCGGTTTCAATGTGTTCTATCAGGAGCGGGATTATTCCGAGATCAACCTCTCCAGCTATAACACCACCACCTATGGTGCAGGCCTAAGCTTTGGTTACCCGATTTCTGAAATTTCCCGTGTAGGTCTGAACGTCGGGTTTAACCACCTGGAGTTGAGCACCCACGGCAATTCTGTTCAGGAGATCGTGGCGTCACCGCGTCCGTTGAGTAACGTGACCGGCCAAATCGATCTTAGCGATCGTCAGGCGGTACTGGATGAGCTCGGTGTGGCCGTTGAAGATGGTGTTGCTCTGGATCTGAGTATGCCCGTAGAGCCGGGCCTGCTGAATACGGACTTCAATGGTTTTGTGGATCTCTACGGAGACGAGTTCGATTCCTGGTCCCTGACCACATCTTATGCGCGTTCCACTCTGAACCGCGGGATTCTCGCGACCCGGGGTGCTTCCCAGCGCGCCTCCATGGAAATAGCCCTTCCCGGTGGTGACCTCGAATACTACAAGTTTATTTATACCGCCCAGTATTTCCGTCCTCTTACCAAGGATCTGACCCTGCGTCTGCGCACGCGTCTCGGTTATGCGGAAGGGTATGGTGATACCGGTCAGCTGCCGTTTTTTGAGAACTTCTACGGCGGCGGTTTCGGCTCCGTGCGTGGATTTGAGCGGAATTCCCTGGGGCCGCGCTCAACCCCTGCCGAATCTTACCTGAGTGAGGCATGTGCGGTGGACGCCGAGGGCAACGTGAGCAAACGCTGTTATCTGCTGAACACCGCAACCGATGAGCTGGCGACCCAGTCAACCGGTCGCAGACCGGATCCTTTTGGTGGCAATATCCTGGTCGAAGGCAGCGCGGAAGTCATCTTCCCGATTCCCTTTGTGAAAGACCAGCGCTCAATGCAGTCTGCGTTTTTTATCGATGCGGGTAACGTATTCAGCTCCAACTGTGGCGTAACTCAGCTCAACTGTTACGATATTGACGCGAAATACCTCAACGTTTCAGCGGGCGTAGGCCTGACCTGGATTACTGGTTTCGGCCCACTGACATTCAGTCTTTCCAAGGCGCTGGAGCAGAATGAGGATGATGAAATTGAAGTGTTCCAGTTCTCACTGGGTAATAGCTTCTAATGCACGGGTTTAGTCCCTGTTAATCCTACCGGTTGGGCAAATTGCTCAACCGGGCGGGACAAACCCATGGAAACTAGCGCCAATTCTCGATAGGGTTGCAGCCCCGGGAAGCGGGTAGAAAAACTGATAATAATCCGCACTCTGGTTAGTGCGGGAAATGGACAGAGATACGGAGAATTAACGTGTTCAAATTTGTAAAAGCAAGTGCAATTCTGCTGGCGGGCCTGTTGTTCACCGGTGCCGCGGTAGCGCAAACCAAAGTCGCGGTGGTGAATATTCAGGCTGCGATCATGAGCACTGAAAAAGCCTCGTCCAAAATCAATGCCCTGAAAACCAGCTCAGAGTACTCGCAGCTGCAGAACAGTGCGGAGAGCATTCGCTCCGAAGTGCAAAAAATGGCCGAAGACGCTCAGAAAAACGGTGTTACCTGGTCTGAAGAGAAAAAGGCTGAGCACCAGCGCAAGATGAACTTCAAGCGCTCCGATTTTGAAACTGCGGTTAAAAAACTGCGCGCGATGGAAGGTCAGGCGGTTCAGGACCTGCAGAAGGACCAGCTGCCGAAAGCCAAGGCCGTTCTGGAAGAGCTGATCAAAGAGCGCAAACTGGACCTGGTTCTGGATGCAACCGCTGCGGTTTACGCCGGTACCAATGCCAACCTTACTGAAGAGTTGGTGAAGCGCCTGAACGCGGCAAAATAAGCCGTTTCAGCTAGCGTTTGGAGCTTTAACATGAGCGAGCAGCCAACACTGGCGCTGTTGGCTGAAAAGCTGGGCGCAGAATTGCGCCTGGCGGCAGGGGCCAGTGCAGACCTGGTTCCCACCGGGCTGAATACCCTGCAAGATGCCAATGCGAGCCAGGTCAGTTTTCTGGCCAGCGCCAACTATCGCCGCTTTCTGGCCGGAACCCGCGCCTGTGCGGTGCTGGTGACAGAAGAACAGGCGGAGTCCTGTCCTGTTTCGGCACTGATTGTTCCCAATCCCTATCACGCTTTCGCACGGGCGACGGCCATCTACGATACTACCCCCAGCTATACTGCCGGTGTTGACCCTACCGCACGGGTGGATGCCACCGCGCAGGTGCATCCCAGTGTGTATGTGGGGGCCGGTGCGGTAATCGAGGCGCATGTCTGTGTCGCGGAGGGCTCGGTGATTGCGCCCGGTTGCGTGATTGGTGAGGGAAGTACCATTGGCCCACGCACTCGCCTGTTTCCCGGTGTGGTGATCTATCACGGTTGCGCTATCGGCGCCGACTGTACGGTTCACAGCAATACCGTGATTGGTGCCGACGGTTTCGGGTTTGCCCCCAGTGACGGCAAGTGGACCAAGATCCACCAGCTTGGCGGGGTAGAGATTGCCGATGAAGTAGAGATCGGTGCAAATACCTGTATTGATCGTGGCGCCCTTGGCAATACGCAGATCGGCCGTGGGGTCAAGATCGACAATATGGTGCAAATCGCGCACAATGTGCAGATTGGTGACTACTCAGCCATGGCTGCATGCTCGGCGGTTGCCGGCAGTGCAATCATAGGCAAGCACTGCACGATCGCCGGCGGCGTGGGAATTGTTGGCCATGTGACCATTGCCGACCGTACACACGTCACTGCGCGTACCCTCGTCACCAAGTCCATCGAGGAAGCTGGCTCTTATTCCAGCGGTATACCATTCTCCGATAGTCGTTCCTGGCGCCGTAACGCGGTGCGTTTTGGGCAGCTTGACCAGATGGCGCGCCGCCTCACTGGCGTTGAAAAATCGCTGCAAGAGGCTGTAACAGAAAAGGCTTCTCGGGAAGACGTTTCAGCCAGCACACCGAAAGGTGGAGTGGACTAAGGTCGGTTTGTTGCTGGACTTGGTTGTTAAATAGATATTTATCCGTAAATTCGGGGCGTTTGGCGCCCCGAAGTGGTTTCTGGGGACAAATCGTCATGATGGACGTACAGGAAATTCGTCAATACCTGCCGCACCGCTATCCTTTTCTTCTGGTGGACCGTGTCGTCGAGCTGGAAGAGGGCAAGTTGATCAAGGGCTACAAAAATATCTCGATTAATGAAGAGGTGTTTAATGGGCACTTTCCAGAAGTGCCGATTTTCCCGGGGGTCATGATCGTTGAGGCCCTGGCGCAGGTTTCCGGGATTTTGGGTTTCAAAACCCTCGGGCAGAAACCTGAAGACGGTTACCTTTATCTGTTTGCGGGTATCGACAATGTGCGCTTCAAGCGCCAGGTAGTGCCGGGAGATCGCCTGCAGCTGGAATCCGAGGTGGTTTCCGAGCGCCGCGGTATCTGGAAGTTTGCCGGGAAGGCCAGTGTCGATGGAGAGCTGGCGGCGTCAGCGGACATTCTTTGCGCCGTTAAAAAGATCTGATTCCGCCGCAAACTCTGTCTGGTTGCAATGGGCACGGCTCATTGTGACCAAATTGTTTTTTATATTCGCCGTTCGTGGGTAAAGTAGCAAAGTTGTCTGCGTTGCCGGTTGCGGGGCTTTCTGGCCTGCAGGCCGGTGCAGGCTGAACTGAGCCGGTGAGGAGAAGACCACAGAATGCAGACCAGTATTCACCCGACCGCCATCGTCGACAATTCGGCGAAAATCGGTGAGGGCGTGAAGATAGGCCCTTACAGTGTCATTGGGCCGGACGTGGAAATCGGTGATGGCTGTGAAATCGCCTCCCACGTCGTTCTCAGTGGGCCTACCACGCTGGGAAAAAATAACCACATCTATCAGTTTGCCACGGTAGGGCAGGATACCCCGGACAAGAAATACCAGGGCGAGGCCACCACTCTGGTAATCGGTGACAACAACGTTATTCGCGAAGGTGTCACCATCCATCGTGGCACTGTACAGGATCGCGGCGAGACCACCATCGGCAATGACAATCTGCTGATGGCTTATGCGCATATCGGTCACGATAGCGTTATCGGCAATCATACGATTCTGGTCAACAACGTGGCCCTGGCCGGTCATGTATTTGTGCGCGATTGGGCAATCCTCAGCGGTTACACCCTGGTACATCAGTACTGCACTATTGGCGAGCATGCCTTTACCGGTATGGGCGCGGGTATCGGCAAGGATGTTCCCGCTTATGTGATGGTGGCTGGCAATCCGGCCGAGGCAAAAACCATCAACGCGGAAGGATTGCGCCGCAGGGGCTTCAGCAGGGAAGAGATTGCCCTGATCAACAAAGCTTACAAAATCGTCTATCGCCGCGGTTTGACTACCGACGAAGCGCTGGAATCCCTCGCCAACCTCCGGCAGGAGTCAGCGGTCATCCAGCCGTGGATCGATTCCCTGGAAAACTCCACCCGCGGCATCGTTCGCTGAGGTAACTGCGTGTCTGAGCGAGAAGTGTTGCGTATCGGTATGCTCGCCGGTGAGGCGTCGGGGGATATTCTCGGCGCGGGCCTGATAGGAGCGCTGCAAAAGCGTTTCCGCCGGGTAGAAGTGGTGGGTATCGCGGGGCCGCGTATGCAAGCCCTCGGTGCCGAATCTCTGTTTCCCATGGAGCGATTGTCGGTTATGGGGCTGGTGGAGCCGCTCAAGCGCCTCCCTGAGCTTCTGAAAATCCGCCGTTCGCTGCGCCAGCACTTTCTCGTCAATCCCCCGGACCTGTTTGTCGGCATTGATTCTCCCGATTTTAATCTGGGCCTCGAAGAGGCATTGCGATCTGCTGGAATTCCCACCATGCATTACGTCAGCCCATCGGTGTGGGCCTGGCGTCAGGGGCGGATCAAGAAAATTGCGCGGGCGGTCGACCATATGTTGACCCTGCTGCCTTTTGAGGCGGAGTTTTACCGGGAGCACAATGTCCCCGTGACGTTCGTGGGCCATCCGCTGGCAGATGAAATTCCACTGGAAGTCGATGTTCAGGCGGCAAGGCGAGCTCTCGGGTTTGCGGAAGACGATCAGGTGGTGGCTCTGCTGCCAGGTAGCCGAGGGGGCGAAGTGCGTTTACTGGGGCCGCTTTTTCTGCAGGCCGCGCAATGGTGTTACCAGCGACGTCGCAATCTCCGGTTCGTGTTGCCTGCTGCCAGTGCGGAGCGCAAGGCGCAGCTGCAGCAGCAGGTTGCCGATCTCCCGGGGGCGGAGGAGTTGCCGCTGACGATTCTTGATGGGCAGTCCCAGCAGGCGCTGGCGGCTGCAGATGCCGTGCTGATCGCATCGGGTACCGCCACCCTGGAAACCATGCTGATGAACAAGCCCATGGTGGTGGCGTACAAGATGGCGAGCCTGTCTTACGCCATTTTTTCCCGGATGTTGCACACGCCCTGGGTGTCCCTGCCCAACTTACTGGCACAGCGCGAGCTGGTGCCTGAAATTCTTCAGGACGATGCGACCCCGGAGGCTCTGGGTGCGGCTGTGCTGAATTATTTTGACGACCCGTTACTCGGTGATCAGCTGCGCAGAACCTTCAGCGAAATGCACCAGGAGCTGCGACGCGATGCGTCCGAAAAAGCCGCCGACGCGGTGTGCAATCTCATCAAGCAATAATGCCTAAAGAATCCAGCCATCATGAAAGCCAAAGCCTCCTTACCTCCCTATGTCTGCAGTTACACCGGTCATCTTCTGGCGGGTGTCGATGAGGTAGGGCGGGGCCCGCTCGCCGGCGATGTGGTGGCGGCAGCGGTTATCCTGGACCCAAAGAACCCGGTGATGGGGCTGGCAGACTCCAAGAAGTTGTCCGAGAAAAAGCGCGAGGCGCTGTTTGATGAGATCCGCGAAAAGGCGCTGGCTTTTGCCGTTGCCCGCGCCACGGTCGCGGAAATTGATCAGCTCAATATTCTCCATGCCAGTATGTTGGCCATGAAGCGGGCGGTAGAGCAGTTGTCGGTGCAGCCCGAATACGTGCTGGTAGATGGCAACCGCAAGCCGCAGTGGCACTACGAGTGCGATACGGTGGTCAAGGGGGACGATAGGGTTGCTTCGATTGCAGCCGCGTCGATCCTGGCAAAAGTGACCCGGGATAGGGAGATGGTGGCGCTGGATCAGCAGTATCCCGGCTACGGCCTGGCAGGCCACAAGGGTTATCCCACCAAAGTGCATATGGAAGCTCTGGCCCGGCTGGGTGCGTCTCCGGTGCACAGGAAAAGCTTCGCGCCGGTGCGGCGTCAGCTGGAGCTGATCTGAGTCCCGCGGGCCTGGGCCCGCAGGATTAGGTGTTCCGTAATTCCCTTATGCTTATTCTTTAACCGCCGGCTTTTTTGATGCGCGCGCTGGTAATCATCTTGTCTGACACCTCTACAATCTCGATCAAGTAGTCCTGAATGTAGAGGCTGATGTTGCCCTCCGGGATACTCTCGAGGTGTTCCATGATCAGTCCGTTAAATGTTTTGGGGCCGTCAGTGGGCAGGTGCCAGTGCAGGGTGCGGTTCATCTCGCGGATGGACGTACCGCCGTCTACCAGGTACCAGTCGTCTTCCTGCTTTACGATTTCTTCATCATCGCTGGGTACCGGGCTTGCGGTAAAATCGCCCACGATTTCTTCCAGCAGGTCTTCCAGGGTAACAATCCCCATCACCTCACCGTACTCGTCCACCACCAGTCCCATGCGACGCTTTTTCTGCTGGAAATTCATCAGCAGCGTGGGTAGCGGGGTTGCCTCGGGTACGAAGTAGGGCTCATTGAGGTGAGATTTGAGCGTCTCCGCGGTAAGGTCTTCCGGTCCGTCGCGCAGTATCTGGGCCGCCCGTCGGAGGTGCAGTATGCCGACTACCTGGTTGATGTCTCCGCGGTAAACCGGGAGGCGGGTAAAACTGCTCTCGGCCAGTTGCTGCAGGATAGCTTCTGCGGAATTATCCAGGTCCACACCGATCACCTCGTTGCGCGGGATCATGATGTCTTCCACGGTGGCCTGGTCGAGGTCCAGCACGTTAAGCAGCATGCCTTTGTGCTTGGTCGGCAGCAGTGCGCCGGACTCGAACACGACCGACCGCAGCTCTTCCGGAGCCAAGTGTTCCGCCTCCGACTCCTTGCCCGCTTCCACGCCCACCAGGCGGGCGAGGGCGTTGGACACACTGCCCACAAGCCACACGAAAGGTGAAAGTAAGAAGAGAAGTGGGCGCAGCAACAGGCTGGCGGGAAACGCGATCTTTTCCGGATGCAGGGCGGCGATGGTTTTCGGTGTGACCTCGGCGAAGACTAGCACGACTACGGTTAGCGCAGCGGTGGCGTACCAGACTCCAGCCTCGCCATAGAGTTTGGTAAATACTGCGCCCGCGATCACCGAGGCGAGGATATTGACCAGGTTGTTGCCGATCAGAATGACCCCGATCAGTTTGTCCGGGCGTGCGAGCAGCTCCATGGCCCTTTTGGCGCCGCGGTGTCCACTTTTCGCTTGATGACGCAGGCGATAGCGATTCAGCGCCATCATGCTGGTTTCGGAGCTGGAAAAGAAAGCGGAAATAACAATCAGCAGGCCTATCAGTGCAAATAACAGGCCGGGCGGCAGGTCGTTCAAGGGGGAGCTCTTTCTGTTGAATCAGGGCGATATTGGATCAGAACGGCGCATGCCGCAAGTCAGGCGGCTCAGCCGCCGGAAAAAATGACTTCCAATGCCAGTTTGCTGCCGAAAAATGCCAGCAACAGAACGGCAAATGCGGAGAGTGTCCAGCGTACCGCGGTGTTGCCGCGCCAGCCATTTTTCCAGTGTCCCCACAGCAAAATGCTGTACAGGATCCAAGCAAAAATCGACAGTGCGGTTTTGTGAACCAGGTGCTGAGCGAAGAGGTCATCCACGAACAGGGCGCCGGTTATCAGGGATGCGGTCAGTAACAGCTGTCCGAACGCGATCAGGCCAAACAGCAGGCTTTCCATGGTTTGCAGTGGCGGCAGCATCCGGCTCATACCGGCGGGGCGGTGGTTGTGCAATTGCTGGTTGAGCCAGTACAGGTAGATTGCCTGCAGGGTCGCTAGGGTAAGCAGTGCATAGGCCGAGATGGAAAGCAGCGCGTGGGCCGCAATCCCCGGTGAAATCTGCGAGCGCGGTATAGCAGTACCCCACGCGTGTACCGCAGCGAGCTCACTGAGGGCTGCTAGTGGCGCAATTGCGAGTATCAGCAGTGTGAGCTGGTGACGCAGGGAGAGGCACAGTAGAAGCAGGGCGACAGACCAGGTGATCAGCGACAGCATCGCCAGCAGGTCAAAGCGGAAGCCGTTGTCAGCCAGCAGGGTGAATTTCAGGGAGATGGCGTGGGCCACCACGGCGCCGGCGAACAGCCCGAGCAGCAGGGTGTGTCTGCGGGACTGGGATTGGCGAGACAGGGTGGCAGCCGCTACTACTGTAGTGGCTATATAGAGTGCAATTGCCATCCAGTGGGCGAATGCCGCCATTAGGGTAAATCCGTCTTGCTGGTTCATTATGTGTTCCGGGCAGGCAGTGTGTCACAGCGCGCCTGTGCTGGAAAGCCCGCCTGAGCTATACTGCCGCGTTTTTGGGGTACCGGCGGTAGGCCGGGCCACTACGGCATTTACGATTTGAGAAGGTGATATGTTCGATAACCTGAGCGACCGTCTGTCGTCGGCACTGAAAAAAGTCACAGGTAAGGCTCGCCTGACGGATGACAATATCCGCGACACCCTGCGCGAAGTGCGCAAGGCTCTGCTGGAAGCGGATGTGGCGCTGCCGGTGGTAAAAGCCTTTGTACAGCAGGTGCGCACTGCGGCTGTTGGCCAGAAGGTCAGCAAGGCGCTGAACCCGGGCCAGCAGTTCGTCAAGATCGTCCAGGACGAGCTGGTCAAGGTCATGGGGGAGGCGGCCACGCCGTTGAACCTGGCCGTAAAGCCGCCGGCAGTCATCCTGATGGCTGGCCTGCAGGGTGCGGGTAAGACCACCAGTGTCGCCAAGCTTTCCAAGTACCTGCAGGAGCGGGAAAAGAAAAAGGTCATGGTGGTGAGTGCCGACGTCTATCGTCCGGCGGCCATCAAGCAGCTCGAAACCCTTGCGGGAGAGGTCGGGGCGATCTTCCACCCCTCCGAGCCGGATCAGAAGCCAGTTGATATCGCGCGCGGTGCGGTAGAGGCAGCGCGCAAGCAGTTCGCCGACGTGCTGATCGTGGATACCGCGGGTCGCCTGCATATCGATGACCAGCTGATGGACGAGATTCGCGAGCTTCACGAGGTGCTGGACCCCGCGGAGACCCTGTTCGTGATCGACGCAATGATCGGTCAGGATGCGGTCAATACCGCCAGTGCTTTCAACGATGCGCTGCCATTGACCGGTGTGGTGCTGACCAAGGCGGACGGTGACGCCCGCGGCGGTGCGGCCCTGTCCGTGCGCCATGTGACTGGCAAGCCGATCAAGTTCATCGGTGTTGGTGAAAAAACCGATGCGCTGGAGACCTTCCACCCGGACCGTATCGCCTCCCGGATTCTGGGGATGGGCGATATCCTCTCGCTGATTGAGCAGGCCGAGCAGAATATTGACCGCTCCAAAGCGGAAAAGCTGGTCAAGAAAGTGCAGAAGGGCAAGGGCTTTGACCTTGAGGACCTGCGCGACCAATTGCAGCAGATGCAGAATATGGGCGGACTTGGCGCCCTGATGGACAAGATGCCCGGTATGGGTGGTCTCGCCCAGGCCGCGCAGCAGGCGGATATGGGTAAGGAATTCCGCCGCATGGACGCACTGATCAGCTCCATGACTCCGGACGAACGCCGCAACCCCGACCTGCTGAACGGTTCCCGCAAGCGGCGTATCACCGCCGGTTCCGGCACTCAGATCCAGGATCTGAACCGCCTGCTCAAGCAGCACAAGCAGATGGGCAAGATGATGAAGAAGCTCAAAGGCGGCGGCATGGGCAAAATGATGCGTGGGCTGGGCGGATTGCCCGGCATGGGTGGTGGCGCCGGAGGTCTTGGCGGGCCAGGTGGTATGGGCGGAATGCCGGGCGGCCTGCCGCCGGGTTTCCGCAAGAAGTAAGCTGGAATCACCCTCGATTCTGGCGGTGTTATTCGCTGCTATACAAACCGTAAAGGGTGCATTAGAATACGCCGCCTTTCAGCTGGCCCTTGGCCGCTGGGCATTGATTTAAAAGCAGATTTTTGTCTCGGCAAATGTCTGAAATACCGCCGTGAGGCGGGATATGCCGGTCATAAAGTGTGACCGGTGAGTGTTGAAACTACAGGATAGCTACATGGTAACCATTCGTTTGGCTCGTGGCGGTGCAAAGAAGCGCCCGTTTTATCACCTGACTGTGACTGACAGCCGCAAATCCCGCGACGGTCGTTTCATTGAGCGTGTTGGCTTCTTCAACCCGGTAGCCCGTGGTCAGGAAGAGCGTCTGCGCATCGACCGTGAGCGCGTTGAATTCTGGGTAGGCCAGGGCGCACAGGTTTCTGATCGCGTCAGCAAGCTGCTGAAAGAATCTGCCTGATCCCTGATTTTGCCCATTTGTCTGTATCCGGGGTATGGCTGTGGCTGAGCATTCGGTAAATCGCGAAGAACTGGTCACAGTCGGACGTATCACTTCGGTGTACGGCGTCCGGGGCTGGGTTAAGGTGCACTCCTTTACCGAGCCAATGGACAATATCCTGCATTTTTCCCGATTGTGGCTTCAGGCCGCCGGGGCGCAGGGTGAAGGGCAGTGGCAATCTCTTGATATCGAAGAAGGCAAGCGCCACGGCAAGGGCCTGATCGTGCATATCAAGGGTGTGGACGACCGCGATCTCGCGGCGCAGTTCTGCCAGAGAGATATTGCAGTTGCCGGCAGTGAAATGCCGCAGCTGGAAGATGGCGAGTACTACTGGCACCAGTTGCAGGGTCTGCAGGTGGTGAGCCAGTTTGAAGGTCGTGAATACCGCTTCGGCGAAGTGGTGCGACTGATGGAAACCGGTGCCAACGATGTGATGGTGGTGCGGGGCGGTGACGACGGGCGCGAGCGCCTAATTCCGTATCTGCCCGGTGAATTCATCACGGGCGTCGATCTCGACGCGGGCCAGATTACCGTCGATTGGGACCCCGAGTTCTGATGGCGGCCAGGCGCGTGGCCCTGGTGAGCATCTTTCCGGAGATGTTCTCCGCACTGACCGACTACGGTATCAGTGGGCGGGCGGTCAAAGACGGCCTGCTGGAAGTGCGCTGCTGGAATCCCAGGGATTTCACCAGTGACCGGCATCGTACTGTGGACGATCGTCCTTACGGCGGTGGCCCCGGCATGGTTATGTTGGCTGAGCCGTTGTCCCAGGCGCTTTCCGAAGCGCGAGCCTGGGCAGAGGAGGCGGGTCCCGCGCGGTCGATTTATCTGTCACCCCAGGGGCGACAGCTGGATCAGGCCGGAGTCGAGCATCTTTCCCACAGCGGTAACCTGGTTCTTTTGGCCGGGCGCTACGAAGGGGTGGATGAGCGACTGGTTGACGCCCTGATTGATGAAGAGTGGTCGATTGGCGACTACGTGCTCAGTGGTGGCGAGCTCGCTGCCATGGTGCTGGTGGACGCGGTTACGCGTTTGATACCCGGCGCCCTCGGGCACGACCTGTCGGCAGTGGAAGACTCTTTCGCCCAGGGGTTGCTTGATTGCCCGCACTATACTCGCCCGGAAGATTTTCGCGGCGAAAAGGTGCCGGAGGTTCTGCTTTCCGGTAACCATGAAAAGATACGCCGCTGGCGACTCAAGCAGGCCTTGGGTCGCACGCAGCAGCGCCGGCCAGACCTCCTGGAAAAGCTGGCGCTCACTCCGGAACAGGCGCAACTGCTGGATGAGTTCCTGCAGGAAGTGCCACCGGAGCAACAGAATTAATATCGAATTCGCCGGGAGGCGGGAGTAATTCGGTGATCTAGCCGTGAGGCTACACAAAACCCTTTTGGAGAACTCCAAATGACCAACAAAATCATCCAGCAGCTGGAAACTGAACAGCTCAAAGCCGAACTGCCTGAATTTGCCCCGGGCGACACCATTGTCGTTCAGGTAAAGGTAAAAGAAGGTAACCGCGAGCGTCTGCAGGCGTTTGAAGGCGTTGTGATTGGCAAGCGTAACCGCGGCCTGAACTCCTCTTTCACCGTGCGCAAGATCTCTCACGGTGTTGGTGTTGAGCGTACCTTCCAGACCCACAGCCCGCTGGTAGATAGCATTGCTGTGAAGCGTCGTGGTGACGTTCGCCAGGCCAAGTTGTACTACTTGCGCAACCTGACTGGTAAGGCAGCTCGCATCAAGGAAAAGCTCGGCTGAGTTTTCCTGCGACACGAAAAACCGGAGCTTGTCTCCGGTTTTTTTATGCCTGAAGAAACCGCACGGGGAGGCCTGTGCTTTAATGGCGCGATGAGCAACTTCCACAATCCACAAGGACTGATTACCGCCTGGCTCGATATGCTGTGGGCCGAGCGCGGGGTCAGTGAGCACACTCGCGCGGCCTATGGTCGCGACCTGAACGCATTTGCTGAGTACTGCACCTGCGTCGGCAAAGACCTCGGTCAGGTCATTCGCGAGGATATCCTGACCTATCTCGGCAGTCGTCACGAGGCGGGGCAGTCAGCGCGCTCCAGCGCCAGGGCGCTGGCCGCACTGCGCAGCTTTTACCGTCACTGTCTGCGCCAGGGGATGATAGAGCATGACCCGGTGGCGCTAGTGGACAATCCCAAAATACCCAAGCCGTTGCCGAAATCGCTTTCGGAGGGCGATGTTGAGCTGCTGCTGGAGGCCCCGGATACCGAGACCCCGATTGGTCTGCGGGACAGGGCCATGCTTGAGTTGCTCTACGCCTGCGGGCTGCGGGTTAGTGAGCTGGTAGGGCTGAGCCTGTCGCAACTGAATCTGCGTCAGGGTGTGGTGCGCGTGTATGGCAAGGGGCGCAAGGAGCGACTGGTGCCCATGGGGCGCGCGGCTGAGCGCTGGCTGGAGAGATACCTGGGCACGGCCCGTCCGCAGCTGCTGGCAATGGGGGAGAGTGACGCCTGTTTTCCCGGTCGCGGCGGGGCCGCCATGACCCGTCAGACGTTCTGGTACCGCATCAAGCACTGGGCAAAGGTTGCGGGTATCGATAAGCCGTTGTCCCCGCATACCCTGCGCCACGCCTTTGCCACACACCTGTTGAATCACGGCGCAGACCTGAGGGTTGTCCAGCTGCTGCTGGGGCACTCGGATCTGTCCACGACACAGATATATACCGCGGTGGCCCGGGCCAGATTGCAGGCTCTACACGGCGAACACCATCCCCGCGGGTAATTGGTGCGTGGTAATTGCGCCGTGCATGTAGTAAAACGCGCACTAACTGCTCGAATACAAGAGACAGGTGCCATACTGGGCTGAACCCACGACCGCAAGCGCTGTCGAAGAATGACGAATAATCTGGAGCGAACCGAATCATGACCTTTCTTGCCAAGCCACTCTCTGCGCTCGTTGCCACCGCATCTTTATTGTTGGGGCAGGCTGCCGTTGCGGACGTGGACGCCGCCACAGCCAAGCAGATCAAGGCCAAGCTTGCCGCGGGGAATCCGCAGGCGAATTTCGGGGATGTGCGTGAGAGCCCGGTTCCCGGCCTGTACGAGGTGGATGTGAATGGCGGCAATGTGCTGTTCGTCTCCAAAGATGGCGGTCACTTTATTGCCGGCGACCTGTTTGAGCTGGGGCCACAGAAGGTGGTTAACCTGTCCGAGCAGCGTCGCGGTCGCCACCGTGCAGAGGTGATGGGAGAGCAGGATCTGAAAGATATGATCGTGTTTTCCCCCAAGGGCGAAACCAAGGCACATATCTACGTGTTCACCGATGTGGACTGCGGTTATTGCCGCAAGCTGCACGACGATGTCCCCAAGCTGAACCGTATGGGTATCGAAGTGCGCTATCTGGCCTTTCCCCGCGCGGGCCTGAATTCCGTGGGCTATCGCAAGATCGCCACCGCGTGGTGTGCTGACGATCCCAACCAGACGCTCACTGACCTGAAGAACCGCAAGAATGTGCCCTTGGATGTCTGCAAGAACAATCCGGTGGCGGCTCAGTACAAAATGGGTAACGAAGTGATCGATGTGCGCGGAACGCCCACGATTGTGATGGAAGATGGTACCGTGGTGCCCGGCTACCTGCCGCCGGACACCCTGGCCAAGGCGCTGGGTATCTGAAGCCCGGTACCGACGGAATGACCCTGAGAAGGCCGGCAATTGCCGGCCTTCTGCATTATGGGATACGGGTGGAGTAGCGCGGCGGTGGATATTTGACCGCTCTGCGCAATTTAATTGACAATTTCCCCCCGATCTCAGTAAGGTTGTCGACCTTTTTTTGATTTAAACGCCAGTTATTGCGCTGTGTTCCATAAGAGTCATGCGCGGAGGGATGTTGTGAGCGCATTTGCCGACGAAGCCACCAAGGTAGTAGAAAATTCAAAATCTGTGGGCAGCCTGCCCGCGGTACGTATCGGTATTTGTGGTCTCGGGACCGTAGGTAGCGGTACGGTCAATGTCATGGCGCGGAACTGTGAGGAAATCGCTGCGCGCTGTGGCCGCGCTGTAGAGATCGTCCAGATTGGCGCGCGACGTGATAACCCGGATTGCGATACCAGTGGCCTGAACGTCACCCGCGAAATATTCGATGTGGTCAACAACCCCGATGTCGACGTTGTAGTTGAGCTGATCGGAGGCACCACCGTGGCCCGTGAACTGGTGCTTACGGCCATCGCCAACGGCAAGCACGTGGTTACCGCAAACAAGGCTTTGATCGCCGAGCACGGCAACGAACTGTTTGCTGCAGCCGCCGACAAGGGCGTCACCATTGCCTATGAGGCCGCAGTCGCCGGTGGCATCCCGATCATCAAATCCCTGCGCGAAGGTCTTGTCGGTAACCGCATCCAGTGGCTGGCGGGGATCATCAACGGAACCGGCAACTACATCCTGACCGAAATGCGCGAGAAGGGTCGCAGTTTTGACGAGGCGCTGGCCCAGGCCCAGGCACTGGGATACGCCGAGGCGGATCCGACTTTTGACGTGGAAGGTATCGACGCAGCGCACAAGCTGGTGATCATGGCGTCGCTGGCCTTCGGCGTGCCGCTGGCATTTGACAAGGTGTACACCGAGGGGATTAGCGGTGTTGCCAAAGAGGATATCCAGTACGCTGATGAACTGGGTTACCGTATCAAGCATCTGGGTATTGCGCGGCGCACCAACGATGGTGTGGAACTGCGCGTACACCCGACCCTGATTCCCCAGCGTCGCCTGATCGCTAATGTGAACGGTGTGATGAACGCGGTGCTGGTCAATGGCGATGCCGTGGGGCCGACCCTGTATTACGGTGCCGGCGCTGGTGCCGAGGCGACGGCCTCTGCAGTGATTGCGGATATTGTCGATGTGGCGCGTACCTTGAATGTGCGCCCCGACCAGCGCGTGCCGCTAGCGGGTGTGACCCAGGACAGCCAGGGAAATCTGGACGATGTTCTGCCCATGTCTGAGGCCGAGACCAGCTATTACATGCGTATTTCTGCGTTCGACAAACCGGGCGTCATGTCTCAGGTTGCAAAAATCTGTAGTGATCAGGGCATCAGTATCGAGGCACTGATCCAGCACGAGCCGGCGGAAGATGAAGAGCTGGTGCCGGTGGTGCTACTGACCAGCCGCGCGCGTGAAGCGCAGCTGCAAGAGGCGGTCAACCAGATCGAGGCGCTGGACAGCATCCAGAGCCCTGTGGTCCGCATTCGCGTCGAGACCCTCGGCTGATCCGATTCAGCAATTTATGTATTTGAGGTGGGCGCTGCGCCCACCTCATTCCCCCTATCAAGAATTATTCAGATCAGTACAACACCGTGAAATTTGTCAGCACCCGCGGCCGCGCGCCGTCTCTCAGCTTTGCCGATACCGTTCTCACAGGCCTCGCCAGCGATGGCGGGCTTTATGTTCCCGAAAAACTGCCCACCTTCAGCCGCGAAGAAATTGCGGAGATGGCGGGGCTGGATTATCGGGAACTGGCATTCCGCATTATGTGGCCGTTCGTCTCCGAAGATCTTACTGAAGACGAAATGCGCGGCATCATCGACCGCGCCTACGCTAATTTCCGCCATACCGCGATCGCGCCGCTGGTGCAGACCGATCACAACGAGTGGGTGATGGAACTGTTCCAGGGGCCGACCCTGGCGTTCAAGGATTTCGCCCTGCAGTTCCTGGGGCAATTGTTCGACCTGTTGCTGAAAAAGCGCGGCGAAAAAGTGGTAGTGCTGGGCGCCACGTCCGGGGATACCGGTTCTGCAGCGATCGAGGGTTGCCGTCACTGCGAGAACATCGACATCTTCATCCTGCATCCGCACAACCGGGTATCCGAGGTGCAGCGCAAGCAGATGACCACGGTGCTGTCGGACAACGTCTACAACATCGCGCTGGAAGGCAATTTCGACGATTGCCAGAATATGGTCAAAGCCAGCTTTGCGGATCAGTCTTTCCTGCCCGATGGCCGCCGCCTGGTTGCGGTGAACTCCATCAACTGGGCGCGGATCATGGCCCAGATCGTCTATTACTTCTACGCGTCGCTGAGTCTCGGTGGTCCGTACCGTCCGGTGAATTTCTCTGTGCCGACCGGCAACTTCGGGGATATTTTTGCCGGATACCTGGCGCGGGGTATGGGCCTGCCGATCAACCAGCTGGTGATCGCCACCAACGCCAACGATATTCTGCACCGTTGTATCAGTGCCAACGACCACTCACCCAAGCCGCTGGTGCACAGCCTGTCACCGAGTATGGATATCATGGTGTCCAGCAACTTCGAGCGCCTGCTGTTTGATCTCTACGATCGCAATGGCGAGTCAGTAGCGGAGCTGCTGGCAGATCGCAGCGCGCCGCTGAAGCTGGATGACAGCGTTCTGGAAAAAGCCCGTACCCTGTTTGCCTCCGAGCGGGTAGGGGACGAGCGCACTGTTGAAGTGATTCGCGAGGTGTTCGAGTCCACCGAATACCTGCTGGACCCGCATACCGCCATCGGCGTGGAAGCAGGGCGGCGCGCACGCAAATCCAAGGCCGAGCCGATGGTGTGCCTGGCAACGGCGCACCCGGCCAAATTCAGCGAGGCCGTGGACAAGGCGCTGCCGGGTACCCAGGTTCCGCTGCCCCACCATATGCAGGACCTGCTGCAACGGGAGGAGCGGATGCAAGTTCTGCAAAACGACCTTTCTGCGGTACACGATTTTATCTCAAGCGCTCTGGGCTAAGCGCTGCTTGAGCCGCAGCCGGTCGGCGATAGAATGGCAGTTTGCCGGGGAATACCGGTAAACTCAGGAACCATAAAACCGACAGCGACCGGATGCGATGAACGCGATTATTCGAAGACGGCCAGTGGATTTGTCCTCTGGCCGTTTTACTTCCTCTACACCAGAGATTCTGCAGCGGGTATTGCTGGGGCGCGGCGTCGCCAGCGATGACGAGCTGGATCATCAACTGACACGATTGCACAGTCCCGCTTCCATGCGCGGGGTCGAGGCGGCGGTCAACCTGCTGGTGGACGCCGTGCGCGGTCAAGAGAAAATCCTGATCGTCGGCGACTTCGATGCCGATGGGGCCACCAGCAGCACCCTGTCAGTGCTGGCTCTGGGGGCGCTCGGTGCCGGACCGGTGGACTTCCTGGTGCCCAACCGCTTTGAGTTCGGCTATGGCCTGACCCCGGAAATTGTCGAGGTGGCGCGGGAATACAATCCAGACCTGTTGATCACCGTCGATAACGGCATCAGCAGCATTGATGGGGTGGCCGCCGCGCGCGAAGCGGGCCTCAAGGTCATCGTGACCGATCACCATCTTCCCGGCAGTGAGCTTCCCGACGCGGATGCCATCGTCAATCCCAACCAGCCCGATTGCGACTTCCCGAGCAAGAATCTCGCTGGGGTCGGTGTCATTTTCTATCTGCTGAGCAGGCTGAAAAGTGTATTGCAGGCCCGGGGATGGTTCGAGGAAGCCGGTATCCCCGCGCCCAATATGGCGGAGTACCTGGACCTGGTGGCGCTGGGTACCGTGGCGGATCTGGTGCCACTGGATCACAACAACCGTGTGCTGGTGCATCAGGGGATCGCGCGAATCCGCGCCGGTCGCTGCCGTCCGGGTATCCAGGCGCTAATGGATGTGGCGGGGCGGGATCGTGCGCGCCTGTCGACCACGGATATCGGGTTTATTCTGGGGCCGCGTATCAATGCGGCGGGTCGCCTGGACGATATCGGTACAGGCATCCGCTGTCTGTTGACCCGGGACCCGGAAGAAGCCCGCGAGCTGGCGGCGGAGCTCGACAGTCTCAATCGCGATCGCAAGGCGATCGAGGCGGGCATGCAGCGGGAGGCAATGGCGGCACTGGAAAAACTGCAGCTTGCGGAAGAGGGTTTGCCCTGGAGCCTGTGCCTGTATGACGGCGCCTGGCACCAGGGAGTGGTAGGGATTCTCGCCAGCCGTATCAAGGAAAAATTCCACCGTCCGGTGATCGCGTTTGCCGATGGTGACAATAATCTGATCAAGGGGTCCGCGCGTTCTATTCCCGGTTTGCATATTCGCGATGCGCTGAGTGATGTGGCGGCGACCCACCCGCAATTGATCAGCAAATTTGGCGGCCACGCCATGGCTGCCGGGCTGAGTTTGCCGGCGGAAAACCTGCCGGCGTTTACCGAGGCTTTCGAGCGGGCAGTGCGCCGGCGTCTCAATGAGTCGCAATTGCAGGCGGTGATAGAGACAGATGGCGAATTGCAGCCACAGGAGTTCTCCATGGAGACCGCGGCGATACTGCGCGCCTGTGCACCCTGGGGGCAGGCGTTCCCGGAGCCGGAATTCGATGGCGAGTTCCTGCTGTTACAGCAGCGTATCGTCGGCGAGCGGCACCTGAAAATGGTGGTTGCACCCGTGGCCGCGCCACAACAGGCGCTGGATGCTATTGCATTCAACATCGATACGGACTTCTGGCCGGCCCAGGTGGAGAAAGTCCAGCTGGCATTCAAGCTGGATATCAATGAGTTTCGCGGGCGGCAGTCCTTGCAGCTGATGGTCAGCCATATCCATCCCCTCTGAGCATCATCAGCGGGTTTCCCAAATTATTTCTATCAGCGGGCGCGATGGGTGTGCCCGCTACTTCCCGGTGAGTGGTATGAATCAAAAACAGGCGAGAGCCGAGCTTCTGTTATTACTGGCAGCACTTTTCTGGGGCCTCGCGTTTGTGCCGCAGAAAATTGCCATGGAGCATATAGAGCCGTTGGCGTTCAACGCGTGGCGGTTCTTCCTGGGCGGGCTTTTGCTGGTCCCCATTGTCTACTGGCTTTCTTCGCGCCGGGATGTACAGCCCGGCGAACAGGACGGCACACCGGTAAGCCATCGCTGGCGTAAATGCCTGCCGGGCGGCGCTGTGCTTGGTTTCTGGTTGTTTCTTGGTGCGGCATTGCAGCAGGCCAGCCTGTTGTATACCACGGCGGGAAGGGCAGGGTTTATTACCGGGTTCTATCTGTTGCTGGTGCCGGTTATCGGTTTGTCCCTGGGCCACAGGACCAACCGCTGGACCTGGGGTGGGGTGGCCCTGGCACTGATTGGGCTGTACTGGCTTGCGGACTTCTCCGAAGAGGCGCAGTTGATCGGCGACCTGATGGTGTTTGCCAGTGCCTTTGTGTTTGCGATACAGGTGCTCTCTGCGGACTATCTGGTACACCGCTACGATGCGCTGCGACTGGCTGCAATCCAGTTTCTGGTGTGTGGGGTACTGTCTGCGGTGGCTTCACTGATGGTGGAGCAGCCTACCGTGCAGGCGGCCTGGGATGCCGCCTGGCCGATTGCGTACATGATGATCTTCTCCACCGCGATCGCCTTCACTTTTCAGCTGCTCGGGCAGCGCAATGCGGCTCCGTCCCACGCTACGGTGATCATGAGCCTGGAGTCTGTGTTTGCCGTGGCCGCGGGCTGGCTGTTCCTGAATGAAATGCTGAGCGGGCGCGAGCTGATTGGTTGTGGCCTGATGCTCGCTGGCATGTTCGTCAGCCATTTTGGGAACCACCAGGGCACCCATCACTGACCCGGATGCAATTGAGGAGTATCGAATGCTGGACTGGTCTCTGCTCGCACTGTTTGTGCCGACGTTTTTCTTTGTCTCCATAACCCCGGGAATGTGCATGACCCTGGCGCTCACCATGGGAATGGCGTTTGGTGTGCGTCGGACCTTGTGGATGATGCTCGGTGAATTGTGGGGTGTGGCGCTGGTGGCCAT
The DNA here is from genome assembly GCF_013367775.1 of Microbulbifer sp. YPW1. Lineage (NCBI taxonomy): Bacteria > Pseudomonadati > Pseudomonadota > Gammaproteobacteria > Cellvibrionales > Microbulbiferaceae > Microbulbifer > Microbulbifer sp. YPW1. Next base: position 4,420,689 of record NZ_CP055157.1, on the reverse strand, counting down.
TGCTGCGGTGCTCGGTGTCGCCGGTTTCATGCTCAAGTACCCGGCAGCTTTTCAGGTGTTCAAATACTGTGGTGGCGCCTATCTGGCGTACCTGGGCATCCAGATGTGGCGTGCGCGCGGGCGCATGGTTCTGGTAGAACCCTCGAGTGGTGAGCAGCCGGCAATTCCCCGATGGTCCCTGGTTAGCCAGGGGTTTCTCACGGCGGTGGCAAACCCCAAGGGGTGGGCATTTTTTATCGCGTTGCTGCCGCCATTTATCCATCAGGGGAAGCCGCTGTTGCCGCAGATGGTGGTACTGTTGTGTATCATTCTGGCGCTGGAGTTTATCTGTATGCTGATCTATGCCAGTGGCGGTCGCACTTTGAGTCGCTTGCTGCACCAGGGTGAAAATGTGCGACTGATGAACCGGATTGCCGGCACATTGATGCTCGGCGTCGGTGGCTGGCTCGCGCTAAGCTGAAACATGCAGGTTTCGCGCACGGGCGGGAGAGCCTGAGAGTTCGGTAAAGCGGGTTTAGAAATGGAAATTCGGCAAAAGGAGAGCTTTATGTGTCATACATGGCTAAGAGTCGCCATTGCGGCCGTGTGCTTGATGGCGATCGGTGGGTGTGATTCTTCGCAAAAGCAAGCGCCGGAAACTCAGTCTAAAAGCGAGACCTCAAGCGGGTCTGTAGGTGAGCAGAAGCCCGAGGGCGGGGCAGAGCAGCCCGGACAGGATGCGGCGGGCGCAGACGCTGGTGCCAGTCAGCCTGTGCAGGACAATCAGAGCCTGTGGGTGATGGAAGCGCGGGGTAACAAGCAGTGCGAAGGCGGCGGCAAAAGCCTCGCTGCCAGTGGTGCAGAGCTGGCGCAGAATGGCATAAGGGTGCAGGAATCCCGCTGCGCAGTGCGAACCGATCGCATGTATCCCGCGGTATGTGGTGGTGCCACCGGCGACGTGCTGATGCATCGGATACCCGCCAGCTTCCTCGACGCGGCGCTGGAGCTGGGTTTCGATCCGGCCAAGGAAGGCCAGTACCAGTTTACCGATTGCGCGCAGGCAACCTCGGGCAGTGCGCCGCAGCAGCGCTAGCCCGGCTGCCGTCTTGACCTTCCCCTTACGGTAACCTCCAGAATTTCTGCAAATGGACAGGATTGCTGTGAGGAGTTCACCATGAATATTTCACAAGCGGCCCAGCGTGCGGGGCTTACGGCAAAAGCGTTGCGGTATTACGAGTCGATTGATCTGCTCGTACCGCAGCGCAATCCCAATGGCTACCGGGAGTACAGCCAGTCCGATGTGGCTACGCTGCAGTTTATCCAGCGCGCCCGGGCCTGTGGCTTTACGGTTGAGGAGGTACGGGAGCTGTTGGCGCTGTATCGAAACCCCGATCGACGCAGTCACGATGCCAAATTGCTGGTGGAAGAAAAGCTGCTACAGGTTGAGCAGCAGCTGGAAAGTCTCAGGGCGATGCGCAGCAGCCTGCGAGGGCTCGCTGACGCCTGTGCCGGAGACGACTCGCCCAAATGCGGCATTCTGGATCATCTCGCCAGCGGCGAATAAAGCGCTGGCGCGTGGATATATGGCCGTTCAGAAAGACGGTTGCCAGCCCGCCAGAATGCGATCGCGGGTATAGGTTTCCGCTTCCGCATCGCTCAACTGACGTCGCTGGGGGTGTGGCTTGGCGCCGGGGCCGTGGCTTTGATACTCGAAGAATCGCGCACTTTCCGGTGTGAATACCGTACTTTTACTGCCGTCTCTACTGGTGCCGCGCATGGACGCCCAGCCGTCTGCAGTGATGTGGTCATCCATGTAGGAATTGATAAACACCGCGGCACCAATGGCATCCGGGTCCGCATAGCGGCCATCGGGGAAGGTCGTCGTGGGGTGCCAGGGGCGTCCAAGCGGAGATGAGCTGGCGGGCACACCCGGTGCCTTCAGCAGCCTGCAGTTTAGAAATACCAGTCCGAACGCGTTGCTGATATCGGTGCTCGGTGCCGTCACGTAACCCACATTTTCCCGTTTCGTACCCCGCGGGCGCGTCACGATATCGCTGTCCTCGAACAGTGCCTGCCCTGCGCCAAAGATAAAATCCACGTTGCCTTCGATCACGCTGTCCACGAAGTAACTGCGTCCTCCCTGGACAAACAGCGTGTCCTGATAGCCCAGCAGGCGCACATTGCGAAACGCGGAGCGATCGCTGTTAACGCCGGTTTCCAGCGCGACCGCCTGTGTGCCATTGATCTTGTCGGTATGATCTTTGGGCAGGGCATCGGTGGCGAGAAAGTCGAAACTGTTTTCAATGGTCAGGTTTTCCGCGCGGAAGTCCTTTGCTTCCACTGTCAGTGTCGCGGTGGCAAAGGTACCCATCGTTACGCCCGAGCCCGGTTCGGCATCGGGGGCCGGCATACCCGCGTAGTCACCGTAACTGATGACCGTCTTGTCGCGGTCGGCGCCAACCAGGTGCACGTTGGGTTTATCTACCAGTACTTTTTCCCGGTACTGCCCGACAGGGAGATAAATTACGTACGGTTCATCGCCCTGCGCTGGAGCCTGTGCCAGGGCCTCCGCGATGGTGGGGTAGCTGGCCAGTGCGATATCCCCGGATGTGGCCGCAACTACCGCGTCGTACTTCCGCTGCTGGGCCTCCGTACAGCCAGAGACCGCGAGGACTGCCAGTAGGCGCACAAGGCCGGTTCGCGCCCGGGAGAGCATAGGGACACCACTCGACAAGCGAGAAGCAAGGGTGGGGGAAGGGTAGGTGTTCGTCGCCATGACATCAGCTCCGTTCAAAAATTGGTCTGATCGTTATCATTTTTGGTCAGGCCATTCTAGCGCTGTCGCCGCCGGCGTCTCAAGATGCCATCGCGTCTACACTGGACATCGGCCAGCGACTCGAAGGCAGTTGCGGCCAAACACCTGCGCCGGTGGCTTGCCCCCTTATTTCTCGGGGCTGCCTGAGGTAGAATGCGCGCCCGATTTAACCGACAGAAGCCGACGCATCTATGGAAATCAATCCGCTTCTCAACCAGCTGAAAGACCTCGAAGAGCGCACCGACGTTCTTAGGGGGTATCTTTGACTACGCTGGCAAGAAAGAACGCCTGACCGAAGTCGAACTGGAACTGGCCGAGCCCAGTGTCTGGGACGACCCCGACCGCGCCCAGGACCTGGGTCGCGAACGCTCCTCCCTCGAAGCCGTGGTAAAGACCATCGATGACCTCGACAGTGGCATCAGCGACTGCCGCGAGCTGCTCGACATGGCCGTGGAAGAGGACGATGAAGATTCCGTAGCGGAAGTCGCCAGCGAACTCGAAGGCCTGCAGCAGCAGCTGGAAACTCTCGAGTTCCGCCGCATGTTCTCCGGCGAAACCGACGCGAACAACGCCTATCTGGATATCCAGGCCGGCTCCGGCGGCACCGAAGCCCAGGACTGGGCCGAAATGCTGCTGCGCATGTACCTGCGCTGGGGCGAAGCCCACGGCTTCAAAACCACCCTGGAAGAAGCCTCTGCTGGCGAAGTTGCGGGCATCAAAAGTGCCACCATCCACTTCCAGGGCGAATACGCCTTCGGCTGGTTGCGCACCGAAACTGGCGTACACCGCCTGGTACGGAAATCCCCGTTCGACTCCGGCAACCGCCGCCACACCTCGTTCACCTCCGTTTTCGTCTCTCCCGAGATCGACGACAACATCGAGATCGAAGTGGACAAATCCCAGGTGCGTGAAGACACCTACCGCGCCTCCGGTGCCGGTGGTCAGCACGTGAACAAAACCGACTCTGCCGTGCGTTTGACCCATATCGAATCCGGCATCGTCGTTGCCTGTCAGAGTGAACGCTCCCAGCACCAGAACCGCGATAAAGCCTGGAAGATGCTGCGGGCAAAACTCTACGAGCAGGAAATGCAGAAGCGCAATGCCGAAAAGCAGGCGATGGAAGAGAGCAAATCCGACATCGGCTGGGGCAGCCAGATCCGCTCCTACGTACTGGACGACCAGCGCATCAAAGACCTGCGCACCAGCGTTCAGACCAGCAACTGCCAGGCAGTGCTGGATGGGGACCTGGATCAGTTTATTGAAGCGAGCCTGAAGGCAGGCCTCTAAGGTCTAGTTTGCTTTCGTATCCTGCTAACGAAGTAATTTGGTAGGAAGCGAAGGGCAAGTGCCGGGGATTAAGTTTCGAAAGCGTCGGCGACAGGGACGTCGCCGACGCAGCGTACATGGACGTATTTACAGCGGTTTTACCGGGCACGTCCATGTGCCTGGCCCTTCGGCCAGCTTCGCTGTATTAAATTGCTCCCGGCAATTTAATCGAAACGGAATAGCCGATGTTCCGCCGTCACGGACTCCAACCAAGAACTCCCGAGAGTTACGAAGTCCGAAACACACCTAAAGACATGTGATAGATCATGAGCAACACACCAACTCAGCAAGACGAAAACAAACTGATCGCCGAGCGCCGCGCCAAATTGAGTGCCATGCGCGAGAAGGGCAACGCCTTCCCGAACAGCTTTCGCCGCGAAAACCTCGCCGCCGACCTGCAAAAAGAGTTTGGTGAAAAATCCAAGGAAGAACTGGAAACCGAAGGCAATACCGCCTGCGTTGCCGGCCGTATCCTCGCCAAGCGCGGCCCCTTCATGGTCATCCAGGACGTCACCGACCGCATCCAGCTGTACGCCGACAAAACCGCGCAGAAAGGCATCAAAGAACGCTGGGGCACCTGGGATATCGGCGACATCGTCGGTGTAAAAGGCCAGCTGCACAAATCCGGTAAGGGCGACCTTTACGTCAACTGCGAAGAGTACAGCCTGCTCACCAAAGCCCTGCGTCCGCTGCCGGAGAAATTCCACGGCATCGCAGACCAGGAAATGCGCTATCGCCAGCGCTACGTGGACCTGATCGCCACCCCGGAATCCCGCGACGTATTCCGTATTCGCTCCGAAGTGATCAGCTACATCCGCAGCTACCTGAATAACAACCACTTCATGGAAGTGGAAACCCCCATGTTGCAGGTCATTCCCGGCGGTGCCACCGCGCGTCCGTTTGTGACCCACCATAACGCACTCGACATCGACATGTACCTGCGTATCGCGCCGGAACTCTACCTCAAGCGTCTGGTAGTCGGTGGCTTTGAACGCGTGTATGAAATCAACCGCAACTTCCGCAACGAAGGTCTCTCCACGCGCCATAACCCCGAGTTCACCATGCTCGAGTTCTACCAGGCGTACGCGGACTACAACGACCTGATGGATCTCACCGAAAACATGATCCGCGGCATCTGCACCGACGTCCTTGGCAGCACCACCGTCAATTACCAGGACAGCAGCTATGACTTTGCCAAGCCGTTCGACCGTATCAGCGTGTTCGACTCGATCCTCAAATACAACCCGGAACTGAAAGCCTCCGATATCGACAATATTGAGAGCGCTAAGAAGGTTGCGCAAAACCTGGAGATTCCGCTCAAGGATATCTGGGGGCTGGGCAAAATCCAGATTGAAATTTTCGAGAAAACCGTTGAGCACCGTCTCGACCAGCCGACCTTCATCACCGAATACCCGACCGAAGTTTCGCCACTGGCGCGTCGCAACGACGATAACCCGTTCGTGACCGATCGCTTTGAATTCTTCGTCGGCGGCCGCGAAATCGCCAACGGGTTCTCCGAGTTGAATGATGCGGAAGATCAGGCAGAGCGCTTCAAAGCGCAGGTGGCTGAGAAGGATGCCGGTGACGATGAAGCCATGCACTACGATGCCGACTATATCCGCGCGCTGGAATACGGACTGCCGCCGACCGCTGGTGAAGGTATTGGTATCGATCGCCTGGTAATGCTGTTGACCAATTCTCCTTCCATTCGCGACGTACTGCTGTTCCCGCATATGCGCCCGGAAGTTTCTGCAGAGTAAATTTCACGGAAAGCGCTGCTCGCGAAACCAAGAGCCAGCAAAAAACAAAAAAAAGGCGATGGTCGGTGACCATCGCCTTTTTTGTGGATGTAAGGGAAGCTGCCAGCGCTAGCCGCGAATACCGAGCGGGCCCGCGGGGAGATAGATGGTTTCCGGGGCCGAGCTTCCCTTGCGCTGAATCTCCACCTCGACCGAGGTCCCGGGCTTGGCCTGGTAGACCTGGGTGCGCAGGTCGCCCATATGGTAGATACGCTCGTTGTTGTAGCGGATTATTTTGTCGCCGGGTCGCAGGCCCGCCTCATGCGCCGGCGTGCCGTCCAGCAGGTCGCCAATTTCCATTTCCGTTCGCCCGCCAAAAGCCTGCAGGTACTGTTCGAATTCTGCATCCGTCAGCTCATTCTCGAATACCCGGCGCGGGTTGCTGTAGGTCTGCATCTTTTCCTGCAGGGCCTTGGCCTCCGGCGAGCGCTTGTCCTTCATGTGGTGGTATTCGTAGCTGAACTGCATCTGTTCATACTGAATACGCTCCTGCTTATCCACGATAAAAGCGGCGCGCTCGGGACTGAATCCCTCTTCGGTAAGCTGGCGGATCTGGTTTTCACGCATGCGATCGTAGCGGTTCTGGTGATGGTTTTGCGGCGGTTCGCTGGAAACCATATCGTGCTGCGTGGAGGCGATACCTGCGTGCCGGGTCCCTTCTTCCCCCTCGCCGGGCTCGAATCTGCTGTTCAGTTCATTGACCAGCTCCAGCAGTTGCCCCTGAATTTTCAGGGTCTGTTCGAGCGTCTTTTCCAGTTGTTGTACCCGCTCTCCCAGGTTTCCCTTGGGCGCGCCGGGCTGGCTAGCAAAAATTGCTGGTGTGGAGGGGGAGTCAGAACCTATCCACTGGCCTACGGCCGCGCCGACTGCGAGCAGGGACAGGGCCGCCAGGGGGAGGGTGTATTTGCGCAACATCATGGGGTCACCAATCGACTTCGGTTTGCCGTTAGTAGCAAATTATAGGAGTACCAGGTGATTGGGTAGTTCGTTCTTGATGGTCGTGGCGGGGGCGGCTTCCTCGAGTAGTTCACCACATTTTTCTACACAGTGCACAAAGGCCTCGCCAGTTTTGCCCTTTTTGACCTCGTGAATGAAATTCTCAACGATCTCCTGCCAGCTCTCATTGGTAATCTGTTCCGCGAGGCCGCGGTCGGCGAGAATTTCGACATAGTGCTCTGCCTGGGAGACAAAGATCAGTAGCCCCAGGCGGTGCTTGGTACTGTGGAGCTCGTGTTCGAGAAATTGTCTGCGGGCAAGATTGGAGGCGCGCCAGAAACGTACTTTTTTCGGCACCAGCTTCATGGTGAGCGGTCGCCAGCGGAACAGCACTGCGAGCACGATGAACAGGATCCACTGCAGGGTGAATGCCTGCTGGTATTCGATCCACCAGGGCAGGAACTGCATCAGAGGCGCGAGCAACAGGGACAGGAATGCGGCCCACAGGGTCGAGATATACAGGTAGTTGTCGGACTGGCGCGCGAGCACCGTAACCACCTCGGCATCGGTGCGCGACTCTACCTCCTTGATGGTTTCGGTAAGTTTGCGTCTTTCGCTTGCATTGAGCATCGTCATATTCCGTGTGACCCTGGTCTGTATTACCAGCCGCCGGAAGCGCCGCCGCCGCCAAAGCCGCCTCCGCCTCCGCCGAAACCACCGCCAAAGCCGCCACCACCACCGTAGCCGCCGCCAAAACCGCCGCCGCCATAGTAGCCGCCGTAGCGCCCGCGGCGGTAATTGCTGCCCCCGGCGGGCGCGCCGAGTACCGATGCGCCAAATATCTGCAGCATGACAAACAGCAGGAAAATACCGACCAGTAGCGCGAGCCGGCGGTTCTCGTTGGACTCCGTAGACTCTGCTACATATTCATTTTTGATCGCCGCGATAATGGACTCGACGCCCGCGGTCACGCCGCCATCAAAATTGCCGTTGCGGAACTGGGGCAGGATTTTGGTATGGATGATATTCGAAGACAGGGCATCGGTGAGTGCACCTTCCAGCCCGTAACCTACCTCGATACGCACCTCGCGTTCCGCCGGCGCCACGATCAGCAGGGCGCCGTTGTCCTTGTCCTTCTGGCCGATTTTCCAGTGTCGGCCCAGCTGGTAGCCGTATTCTTCGATCGTTAGCCCCTGAAGGTCGGGAAGGGTGACCACGACGATCTGGTTGGAGGTTTCTTTCTCCTGCTGTTGCAGCATCTCTGTGAGCTGATAGCGGGTGCTTTGGCTCAACAGGTTGGCAGTGTCCACCACGCGCCCGCTGAGCGGCGGGAATTTGACTTCGGCAACCGCAAAGCCGGCCCACACAAGGGCCGGACAGAGGATCAGAAGTAGGGCGATCCGTCGGATCGTCATGCAGGGCCCCGCTGGTTACTGGAAGTCGACTTCAGGCGCCTTGTCAGCATCCTGGCTGGTAGCCTCGAAGGTATCGCGAATGGGCATGTCGCTGTACAGGATGCTGTGCCAGATACGCCCCGGGAAGGTGCGGATTTCGCGGTTGTAGCGTTCCACCGCGGCGATATAATCCCGGCGGGCCACACTGATGCGGTTTTCTGTGCCTTCCAACTGGGATTGCAGTGCGAGGAAGTTCTGGTTGGCCTTGAGATCCGGGTAGCGTTCCACCACCACCATCAGGCGGGACAGGGCGCTGCTGAGTTGGGATTGTGCTGCCTCAAATTGCTGCAGCTTGGCCGGATCGTTAATGATCCCGGAATCTACCTGCATCGAACTTACCTTGGCGCGCGCCTCGGTAACCGCTTCGAGGGTTTCCCGCTCGTGCGCGGCATAGGCTTTGACGGTTTTCACCAGGTTGGGAATCAGGTCTGCGCGGCGCTGGTACTGGTTCTGTACCTGGGCCCAGGCGGCCTTCACATTTTCATCGTAACTGGGAATATTGTTGATGCCACAGCCGCTCAGGCCGAAAACCAGTAGTGAGAGCAGCAGGGTTTGCCACAGCCGGCGCAGGGAAAAATTCGGTTTGCCTGAGAGTGCAGAATTCATTCCATTCATCCATGTTGGTCCTGAACAAGACAATAATAGTCTCCAATCTGTCGGCATCCGGCAAGTTCGTCCTGCCAACCTAATCAGAGAGCAGTAATGGCATTAAAAGCTACCATATTCAAAGCCAGGCTTCAGATCGCCGATATGGATCGGGATTATTACGGGGAGCATCTGCTCACCGTGGCGCGGCATCCGTCCGAAACCGATGAGCGTATGATGATCCGCCTGCTGGCCTTCGCCCACAATGCCAGTGAGCAGCTGGAATTTACCCGCGGGCTGTCCAGTGACGACGAAGCGGACCTCTGGCAGCACAGCCTCAGCGGTGAAATTGAAACCTGGATTGAAGTCGGGGTGCCTGCGGAAGATCGCGTGCGCAAGGCCTGTGGCCGCGCGCAAAACGTCATGGTATATGCCTACGGGCAGCGCACCGCCCCGGTGTGGTGGCAGAAGATGGAATCTGCCTGCGCCCGCTTCGACAATCTGCAGGTGTTTTTCCTGCCCGCCGAACAGTGCGCACAACTGGCGGCGCTGGCGGAGCGCAATATGGATTTGAGTGTCACCATCCAGGATGGGCACCTCTGGCTGGCCGCCGCCGACCAGAATGTAGAAGTCCTGCCCCAGCGCTGGAAATAAAATTTTCATGTTGCCCGCACAGCTGCGGGCGCTTTGTCGACCAATTTGAAGTTAGTAATTTGTAAGTGGAGCCAGATAATGCCTTCTTTCGATATCGTATCCGAAGTAGATAAACACCAGTTGACTAACGCGGTGGACCAGGTGAATCGCACCATCACCAATCGTTTTGATTTCAAGGGCGTGGATGCCGAAGTGGAAATGTCGGACTTTGCGCTGACGCTCCGCGCCGAGTCGGAAATGCAGGTGACCCAGATGGTGGATATGCTGCGTGCGGCCCTGATCAAGTGTGACATCGATCCGTTGGCCATGGACGTGGGCGACGAGGAGCAATCCGGCAAGCAGGTGAAAGTTGCGGTCACCCTGAAAAATGGCCTCGACAAAGAGCTGGCAAAAAAGATCGTCAAGATCATCAAGGAGGAAAAGCTCAAGGTGCAGGCGTCTATTCAGGGCGACCAAGTCAGGGTAACCGGCAAGAAGCGAGACGACCTGCAGCAGGTGATCGCCATGTTGCGGGGTAAAGAGCTGGAGCAGCCGTTGCAGTTCAATAACTTCCGCGACTGAGTCATTTCCCGACCTCGACCAGATGCGATTGCGCGGGGGATAGTTTGCCAGTTCTTACCAGGTTCATACGCCGCATGTGTAGCAGCGCAGTCGTGGGTGTGGGCATATTGACGGCGCTTGCTACCGGAGCCTCGGTAGGGGCATCGAAAGTTCCGGATATCGGACCGGTACCGGTGATGCCCGCGCAGTTACTGCACGCCTGGTGGATCGATGGCAGCGAAGGGCTGGATGTCTCCGGCCTGAGTTTCTGTAACGGCGATCTGCTCGCGGTTGCGGACAAGTCGTCCGAGCAGATCTATCGGCTTTATCCCGAGCCCGGACGCAGGTCTGTGCAACTCTCCTCTTTCGCGAACTTTTCCCGTCCACCGCTGCCCGGCGATCAGCCGGTTACGGCAAAGGCGCGGGCACTGCATTACGCGAGCAAATCACTCAGCATGGATTTTGAAGGGATTACCTGTGACGACACGGGCATTTACCTGTTGAGTGAGCGGTACAATCGTATTGCCCGGCTTGATCTGAAGGATAACGCCGGGCACTGGTTGCCCGTGCGCTGGTCCGAGTCCGCGCGAAAGCGCGGCTTTCTGCAGCTGTTCAACGCAGAGAGCGAAGGTCTGGTCAAGGTTGCCGACGATTTCTGGGTGGCGTTGGAGCGGGAACCGCGCGGGCTGCTAAAGCTTGCAGCGGGCGACCGTGTCGGGCAGCGATTTTATCTGGTGCCAGCGGTGCCTGGCCTGGACTTTCGCGGTCGCTCGGAAGACCTGACCGCGCTGGCTTATTACGACGGGTCGCTATTTACCCTGGAGCGCAATGCGTTTGCAGTGTGTCGGCGAGACATCGATACCCTCGAAGCGGACTGGTGTATTCAGTACCGGCATGTGGAAGAGGGGGAAGAATACGCCTATCGCAAGACCCGGTTCGGCAAGGGCGAAGGGCTTGCGGTAAACCGGGACGGGATTTTCGTGGTGCTAGACAATAACGGTGTGACGCGCGCGGCCGCGCCGCAGGATAGCCGTGGCCTGCTCATGCAGCTGGCGTTTCCTGCCGCGCCCGGCGAGTAAGGGGTGGTTCAGTGCATGGATTACTAGTGAGGTCGCTGTGAGCGAGCGCGATCTTGAGCTGTTGCTGAAAGAGGTGCGCGGCTGTCGATTGTGCGAAGAGTACCTCCCCCTGGGGCCCCGACCGGTTTTGAGTGCCGCGCGCTCGGCAAAGTTATTGATTGTCGGGCAGGCGCCGGGCACCCGGGTCCATGAGACCGGCATCCCCTGGAATGACCCGTCCGGTGATCGGCTGCGCGACTGGTTGCAGGTGGACCGCGATACTTTCTACGATGAATCTCGCATCGCCATCGTACCCATGGGCTTCTGTTATCCCGGACGCGGCAAGGGCGGAGACCTGCCGCCGCGGCCGGAATGCGCACCTGCCTGGCACCGCCAGCTACTTGAGCAGCTGCCGAATATCCGGCTAACCCTGCTGATCGGCCAGTATGCCCAGCGCTACTATCTGCCGCACTGGTATGGCAGCATTACCGAAAATGTGCGCCACTATGCGGATGCGCTGCCTCACAGCCTGTTTCCGCTGCCGCACCCCAGTCCTCGCAATACCCTGTGGTTGAAACGCCGCCCCTGGTTCGATGAGGAAGTGGTGCCGGCGCTGCGCACTCAAATTCACAAATTTTTATAGAAGTTATCCGGCTGAAACCGAGCGCGGTTTCCAGTCGATTGAAACTGGATGATCAGGTTATGCAGGCTCCGGGCAATATCAAAATTCACCCCAGTTGGTTTTCTGTGTTGCAGCCGGAATTCAATAAGCCGTATATGGCAGAGTTGCGACAGTTTCTGCTGGAAGAGAGGCAGGCGGGGAAAAGCATTTTTCCCCCTGGCGGGCAGATTTTCAACGCCTTTAATTCAACGCCGTTCGATCAGGTAAAAGTGGTCATTCTGGGGCAGGACCCCTACCACGGTGCGGGTCAGGCACACGGCCTGTGTTTTTCGGTCATGCCGGGCGTGCGGGTTCCGCCGTCCTTGAAAAACATCTACAAGGAACTGCAGTCGGATCTGGGTATTGAGCCGCCCAATCACGGATGTCTGCAGCCCTGGGCGGAGCAGGGGGTACTGTTGTTGAATGCGACCCTGACCGTTGAAGAGAGCAGGGCGGGCGCCCACCAGGGGCGCGGTTGGGAGCAGTTTACCGACGCCGCGGTACATGCGCTGGCGGAGCAGCGCGAGGGCGTGGTGTTTATCCTTTGGGGTAGCTACGCGCAGAAAAAAGGCAGTTTCATCGATGGCCGCAAGCACCTGGTGTTGAAAGGCCCCCATCCATCTCCATTGTCCGCGCACCGGGGATTTTTCGGTACCCGGCCATTTTCCCAGACGAATAGCTACCTCCAGCAGCGGGGTGAAGCGCCCATCAACTGGGCGCTGCCAGCAGCCAGTGAGCTGCGCCGGGTAGCCGTGGAAATTGGATAGCGCGGTTTATATCGCTTGCGTCAGGTAAGTGGGTCGGCATCCGCGTCGTAGGGCAGTTCCTGTAGCTCGAGTACGCGTCCGTCTTTGAGCTGCAGTGGTTCGCCATCGGCCACTTTGCTTTTGGTGAGTACCGCCAGCACCTCGATATCTTCTCCAGAGCGACACGCCTGCACCAGATTGCCGATACTTGAGCTGCCACCCGGGATGAAAATTTCGTCGCCGGGCTGCGGCAGCGACTTTCCATCAATTGTCGCCCGATACATGCGTCGCTTGGCGGCGCCCAGGTATTGCATGCGTGCAACCACTTCCTGCCCCGTATAACAGCCTTTTTTGAAACTTACCCCGCCCAGCAGGTGCAGGTTCAGCATCTGTGGGATAAAGCTTTCGCTGGTGGCATGGTGTACTTGTGGCAGCCCGGACTCGATCAACTGCTGTTGCCATTTGTTGTAGCTGCCGGCCACTGCGGGGCCTGCGGTCAACTTCTGCCACAGGTCCGGCGCCTGTTCAGTGGGAAGTTGCACGACTACATTGCGCTCGCTCACACAGACTGCAAGAGCGCGGTGGCCATTGTGATCGAAGGTGCGTAGTTGGCCGGGTACCAGGTCGGACTCGGTACTGTTCGACAGATTCAGCAGCTGGCTGCAGGCCGGGCCGGCATCGCGGCCGACGAGGCCGAACCAGTGCTGCTGGTCGCTGATGTCGGTCAGTTCGGCCTTGAAGAAGACCGAGTATTTCTTTAACGCGGCAAGGGCAATGGCGGTCAGGTCTCGAGGCAGGAACAGGACAAACTCGCTCTGGTCAATTTTCAGTGCGTGGAAGGCGCTGATCATACGTCCCTTGGGGTTGCAGTGGCTGCCGAGTGTTAGGTGTTCGTCGGGCAGGTTTACCAGATCGCAGGTGAGCTGCCCCTGCAGAAACTTCTGGCTGTCGGGTCCGACAATGGAAATGGCGCCCATTGGGCTCAGGTCGATCAGCTGCAAGTCGGTACTGGTGCCAGTATCGAATTCGGCTGCGCCGTCAATCCATTGGGCTCCCTGGCTGCTGAGATAATCCTGCCACTGCTGTTGATCCATGCTGAACTTACTACCTTTGGCGCTGTTTCGTGTGGTGCAGTATCTGGGGTTTTGCCGCGGGATTTCAACTACCGGTATACTGCGGGCAATTCGCAACTTGGCTTTGAGAAAGAAGTATGGATCGCAACCGTCTGTTTTGGGCCAGCCGCCGCGGCATGTTAGAGCTGGATCTGGTACTGCTGCCGTTTCTGGAAAATGTTTACGAGACGCTTTCCGAAGAGGACAAACAGCGTTATGTCAGGCTGCTGGATGAGCAGGACCAGGACCTGTTTGCATGGTTCCTGCGCCGGGAAGATCCCGAGGATCCGGAATTGAAGAAAATCGTGCAGATCATCCGTGACAACACCGGTCTGCAGGACTGATCCCTCTGTTCGCAGCGCGGCCTCCGGCTTTCGGGTAAGGGATGGCGCTGCGAAACCCTCCCGATCACCTGGTGAACGCAGTGCCAGGCTGGCCTGTGACTTCACACCGTCCCGCGTCCTACAGACGTCTCTGGTATTGCTCGCGATCCAGAGCTGTCTGCTAGTTGGCTTCTCCCGTCTTCCCTGGATGTTTGTTGCCCTGATGATCCCGGCGATCCTGGCATTTGCCCTGCTTGAATGGCGACGCCTGCTGCGTGGTGTCGGACGGCTGTCCACCGCCGAACGACGCTGGTACTGGCAGGCCAGGGGGGGAGCCAGGCGGGAGTTCAGGTTCACTGGTGAACTGACATTGTGGCGCTGGTTGATCGTGATCAACGGCCGCGATCTCGACGGCCGTCGAGTGCGCCTGGTTTTGTGCCGGGATAGCGCCGACGCCGATGACTGGCGCCGGTTGCTGGTGGCACTGCGTTTCTCTCGCTAGCGCGGCAAGGGGTGGATCAAGCCTGGCCGGGCAGGTCGATAAACGGCCGTTGGTTGGCGAAGTTCTCCGGTACCAGAATGGTATCCATGGCCAGTTCCCGCAGGCCCGGATAGTCCAGGGAATAGTGCAATCCGCGACTCTCACGCCGGTCGAGCGCGGAGCGGATGATCAATTCAGAAACCACCGCCAGGTTGCGTAGTTCAATAAGGTCACTGGTGATCTTGTAGTTGGCGTAGAACTCGAGAATTTCCTGTTGCAGCAGTTTCACCCGGTGTTCGGCCCGCAGCAGGCGTTTGCGTGTGCGCACGATGCCGACAAAGTCCCACATGAACCGCCGCAGTTCATCCCAGTTGTGTGAGATAACCACGTCTTCATCGGAGTCGGTGACGCGGGAAGCGTCCCAGGCCAGTGCCGGTCGCGGTGCGGATATTTCACCCAGGGTCGCGTCGATGTGCATGGCCGCGGAGCGCGCGTAGACCACGCACTCCAGCAGCGAATTACTGGCCAGGCGATTGGCGCCGTGCAGTCCGGTGAAGGTGGTTTCGCCGATGGCGTAGAGCTGGTCCAGGTCTGTGCGACCGTTCTGGTCGACCATCACACCGCCACAGGTGTAGTGGGCTGCAGGCACCACCGGAATCGGCTCCCTGGTGATGTCGATGCCGTACTCCAGGCACTTGCGGTATACCGTGGGGAAGTGCTCGCGCACGAAATCCGCGTCCTTGTGGGAGATGTCCAGATACAGACAGTCTGCCCCCAGGCGTTTCATCTCATGGTCGATCGCGCGCGCGACGATATCGCGAGGTGCCAGCTCGCCGCGCTTGTCGAAGCGGTGCATAAAGCGTTCGCCGTTGGGCAGCTTCAGCTGCGCACCTTCGCCGCGCAGTGCTTCGGTAATGAGCATCGATTTGGCTTTCGGGTGGTACAGGCAGGTGGGATGGAACTGGTTGAATTCCATATTCGCCACCCGGCAACCGGCGCGCCACGCCATGGCAATTCCGTCGCCGCTGGCGCCGTCCGGGTTGCTCGTGTACAGGTAAGCCTTGGCGGCGCCACCGGTGGCGAGTACCACCGCGCGGCCCTGGAAGACCTCAACTTCCTCGGTTTTTTTGTTGTAGACATAGCTTCCGGCGCAGCGGAATCTGCCCGTGGCAGAATCCGGCTGACGGATCAGGTCGAGGGCAATATGGTGTTCGAAACAGTCAATATTGGGCGTGTTGCGCACCCGCTCGATCAGGGTGCTGTGCACCGCACGGCCAGTGGCGTCGGCACTGTGGATGATGCGTCGCTGGCTGTGTCCGCCTTCTTTGGTAAGGTGGTAGTCGCCGTCGTCCTCGCGGGTGAAGTCCACCCCCTGGTTGATCAGCCAGTGAATGGCGTCCCGGCTGTTTTCCACGGTAAAGCGCACCGCGTCCGGGTGGCAGAGTCCGGCACCTGCATCTAATGTATCGGCTATGTGGGCTTCGACCGAGTCCGACTCGTCCAGTACCCCGGCGATACCGCCCTGGGCAAACCAGGTGGAGCCATCGCGCAGGCGTTGTTTGGAGAGCAGGGCCACGCGGTGGCGCGCAGCCAGGTGCAGGGCCAGGGTGAGGCCTGCGGCGCCACTGCCGATAACCAGCACGTCGTAGTCATAGTGGTTCGTGTGGGCCGTCTCGCCGGTGCTGGTTTTGATGCTCTCGTCGGTGCTCAAGGGTAATTTCGCCTCTTCGCTCATGGAGTTTTATTCGTGTTGAGGGGCGCGTAGTATACGCCATCTTCAAAAATTACCGATTTGTCAGGAACTTATGACCAAATTTCGGTGTCTTGGACACAACAGAATAATCCTGGACTCCGGGCGGAATTGCCCCGGGGCCGCGGTTGGGAGTAGGGGATGACAGGGCAACAGGCGTCACCGAGTGACCGCCAGCTGGTAGAGCGGGTTCAAAAAGGTGACAAGCGCGCCTTCGACCTGCTGGTGCTGAAGTATCAGCACAAAATCATGGCCGTGGTCAGCCGGTACATCAATGATCATGCAGAAGTAAACGATGTGGTACAGGAGGCCTTTATCAAGGCCTACCGGGCATTGGGGAACTTCCGTGGTGAAAGTGCCTTTTATACCTGGATGTACCG
Organism: Microbulbifer sp. YPW1; assembly: GCF_013367775.1. NCBI lineage: Bacteria > Pseudomonadati > Pseudomonadota > Gammaproteobacteria > Cellvibrionales > Microbulbiferaceae > Microbulbifer > Microbulbifer sp. YPW1. The sequence goes on along the minus strand of NZ_CP055157.1, from coordinate 4,404,090 downwards.
TATCGCCATCAATACCGCCAAGAATTATCTGGTTTCCCGCAGTCGTCGCCCCCCATCTTCAGATGTGGATCTGGAGGATGCCGAGTTCTATTCCGGCGCCGACCTCCTGCGGGATAACGAGACCCCAGAAAACCAGCTTTTTCGCGACCAGCTTGAGGCTACCGTGCACCGGGCTATTCGGGACCTGCCGGAAGATCTCCGCTCCGCAGTGACGCTGCGCGAGATGGAAGGGTTGAGCTATGAGGAAATCGCCGAGGTGATGGGATGCCCCGTAGGCACCGTGCGTTCCCGTATCTTCCGCGCCCGAGAGGCTATTGACCGGGCGGTCCAGGCCGCCATGGCGGGCGAGCCTGAGCCGGTGGATGGGCGCGGCTAATATTTAGTCAGTTTTGTTTTATTGAGATCGCAGTTTCGAGGTTCTGGATCTAACCAGACGGTATGACCGGGACGACAGGTAAAATTTTCGACGAATTCACACAAATTTTGCCTGCTGGATAAAACTTTTTTGTCAGAGCCCGGTCTCAGAAACCAACACACAGGGCGTGAATTTCACGCTCACTGGATTGCACTTAAAGAGGGTTGACCCGTATGTCCCACGGGAATCATCAACAGCGTTTGAATGAGTCGCTATCTTCCCTGATGGATGGCGAGGCCTCCGAGCTGGAGATTCAGCGCCTGCTAAAGGAGAGCGAAGCCTCTGGCGGCGATCTCCAGCAGCGCTGGTCGCGCTATCAGCTGGCGGCCAATGTCATCCGCGGTGAACAGGTGGCGCCGGTAGATCTCGGTCTCGCAGCCAGTATTTCCGCGGCAATTGCCGATGAGCCGTCGCTGGCGGAGTCGGCACAGCCCGCTTCAGCCAACGATGCCGGCAACAGCGCGGCACGCAGCCGCTGGTGGCGGCCGCTGTCTCGCGGTGCAGTTGCTGCTACGGTAGCATTTGCTGCAGTGCTGGGAGTGCAACAGATACAGTCCCCGCAGCCTGATGGGGAGCTGGTAGCCGAAGTGGAGCGCCCCGCGCAGCAGCCGGTGCAGTCTGTGCCGATGCCCAGTGGATTTGCAATGCCCTCGCTCAATACGCGTGCAGTAAGCACCGCGCCGCAGCTGGTCCCGGATCAGCGTATGGGGCCGTCACCCCAGGTTCAGGTGATTCCTTCTCCAGAGCTGATGCGTCACCTTAACCGGGTTATGATTGAGCACTCGGAGCAGGCCGCCCGGGTGGGCAGTCAGGGGATGGTGCCCTTTGCGCGGGCCACCTACGGTGAGCGTCCGGCAGAGTAGGTCAGTAGAGTAAGGTCGGAGTAGAGAAGTCGGGGCGCCTGATTGTGCGCCCCCAAGTTATTGAGCTCCCGGTATAAGAAATGAACATGGCGAAAGTTTTCAGTTATTCCGCCCCCAAAGCCAACAGCTCGCTGTTGGCTTTTTTGCTGTTGGCGATGTCTCTCCACGTACCTCTGGCCAGTGCCCAAAGTACTGACCGGGGAGGGGAAAACCCCAATTCGCGTGAGAGCGCGCAGACCGAGTCATCCGCGCCAGGCGCGGAGGAGCCGGTCTATGTATCACCGGCAACGGAGCTGGAGACCCAGGCAATCCTGGCCAAACTCGCCACTGCAGTGACAAGTCTGGAGTACCGCGGGCTGGTTACCTTCGAGCATGTGGGGGTGATGGAAACCCTGGAAGTGGTACACGGTGTGCGCAACGGTGAAGAGGTGGAGCGGATTCGCTATCTCACAGGGGCTCCGCGGGAGCTGGTGAGTCGTGGGCACGGCGCCCAGTGTCGGCGAGATGGCAGCCCGCTGTCTCGCGCGGGGCTCTGGAGCAGTAGCGGTCTGCAGAATGTTCAGAACAATTACCAGTTTTTGATCCGCGGTGAAGAGCGCATCGCGGATCGTGAAGCGGTCGTGCTGCAGGCGCGTCCGCGGGATCCGCATCGCTTTGGTGTGGTGATCAGCGTCGACAAGGAAACCGGGTTGCCGCTCAAGTCTATTCTGGTGGCGCCCGCCGGTCGTGTGCTGGAGCGTTTCCAGTTCGTCGAACTCGATCTCTCCCCCATTGAAGACAGTGATCTGCAGCCGCAGTCCGATTCGGCGCGCGAGAACGATGGTTCCGGACATTGCGGGAGCCTGGTGAGCCGCTGGCACCTGGGCTGGCTGCCGCCCGGTTTCAAGGCGGTTGCAGCACGTGAGCTCGCGGATGGTGAAATGCTGGTGTACAGCGATGGTCTCAGTGCCTTTACCGTGTTCGTACAAAAGCTCGGGCCGGAAATGAATTACAAAGGGCGCGCGGTACGCGGGGCTACCGTCGCCTATATGGATCATATTGAAGTCAATGGTGATCGCTATACCATTACCGTGGTGGGCGAGATTCCTGACAATACTGCTCAGTTAGTCGCCCAGGCCGTGGCTACCAGAAATTGATCTGCGGCCTCCCGTATTTAACCAGCGAACCAGAGCAATGATTGAAGAGCGAGGCAGGGTGGTGGCCCTGGACGAAAGCGGTATCTGGGTGGAAACCGTGCAACGCAGCGGTTGCCACAGCTGTGCCGCCAAGTCTGGTTGCGGTACGGGGCTCCTCGGCGATTTCTGGACAAAGGCGTCGCAGGTACGAGTTTCGGTGGCGCCTGAAACCCTCCGTCGCATCCAGCTCCACGATACCGCGGTCATCGGTATTGCCGAGAATACCCTGGCGAGCGGTGCACTGCTTGTTTATCTGGCGCCACTTGTGACGCTGGTTCTGGGTGCGCTGGCAGGACAAGCGCTGGGCGGTGTATCAGGTGGTGAGCTTTGGGCCATTCTCGGTGCCCTCGGCGGTTTCCTTCTGGGTGCAGTGTGCGTGCGCCTGTACAGCCATTTGCAGCGCAACAATCCGGCGATGGCGCCGCAGTTTTTGCGCCTGGAGCAGGGGAAGCCCTGTGTAATTCCTGTTACTCCCTTGCCCTGACACTTCATTTGCCGCGCTCCCAGCGCGTCCTCATCTTTTCCCTCCCGATTTCTTTATCGACCCGCAAGTGCCCCCGGTGGGCTTTTTCGCCATTACCCCCGCTGTGTGCAGATAACTTTCTACACTGAAGGCTGACCTGTGCGGTGTGCTGCCGATGAGGAGCGTATGGATGTTTGAAGGGCGTTGCTATGCCGAGCGTTGGCCCCTGAGGACGGCTTTTGTCATTTCCCGCGGTGCGCGCACCGAGGCTGAGGTAGTTGTGGTGGAGCTTTCGGCGGAAGGGGTGACCGGTATTGGCGAGTGCACGCCCTATCCGCGTTATGGAGAAAGCGTCGAGTCGGTGCTGGCGGAAGTGTCTTCGGTGCTGCCGTCCCTGCGCGACGGGCTGACCCGCGAGCAGTTACAGGAAGTGATGCCCGCAGGGGCCGCGCGCAATGCCGTTGACTGCGCGCTGGAGGACTGGCAGCAACAGAAATCCGGACGCGGGTTTGGCGGCCCTGCGTGGCTGCCCACAGTGCAGACACTGGTGGTCGGGGATGCCGACGCCATGGCGCAGGCGGCGCAGGCGGCAGCGGATAGTGGTGTGTCGGTGCTCAAGTTGAAGCTCAATCACGAGCGGGTGCTGGAACGGGTAGCGGCCGTGCGCGCAGCCGCTCCGGAATGTCAGCTGGTGATCGATGCCAATGAATCCTGGTCGGAAGACGGCCTGCCGGCGCTGTGTGAATCCCTGGCGGAGCAGGGAGTGGCGATGCTCGAGCAGCCACTGCCCTCGGCGGAGGATCAGTATCTGGCGCAATTTACGCACCCGCTGCCGATTTGTGCGGACGAAAGTTGCCACACCCGCGCGGACCTGCCGCGGTTGCTGGGGCGCTACGATATGGTGAATATCAAGCTGGACAAGACTGGCGGGGTCCGGGAGGCGTTGTTGCTGGAGCAGGCGGCTTCGCAACAGGGGTTCCAGATAATGCTCGGCTGTATGCTGTGTACCTCCCGGGCGATCCGGGCTGCCTGGCCTCTGGGCAGCAGTGCGCGCTTTGTGGATCTCGATGGCCCTACCTGGTTGGCCAAGGATGTCGATCCACTGCGTTTTGCGGACGGTCGGGTCTACTGGACGTGAGCACTTGAGATAGTGCGTTGCCGGCTAGGGCGCAAGTCGCAGTAAGTCGGTCATGACTGCCAGATATTCCTCGCTGGCCACGTCTGCAGAGATGGGCGGATATTCCAGGGTGATACACGGGTACTGATGCTCTGCGCACCAGGTGCCGAAGGAGCCGGGCGTCTGGTAGCCGAGTTCGGTGACCAGCGGCAGCTCGAATCGCTCTGCCAGCCACTGCCCGAGGGGGCTCTGCAGGGGGTCTTCGACACAGGCGAGGGGTTCGTGGATGGAGATCATCCACGCAGGCTCGAGTTCGGTCACCAGGCGGCACAGGGCCTGGGTTTCCGGCTCCGAGCCGGCGCGGGTGCCCGTAGAGAGATACACATCGCGTTCGTCCGCGGCGCTGTTCCAGCGGTATACGGTGCCATCGGGCTTCCAGTTGATGGTGGCAAAGTTGCGGTTGAGGTCCACGCCGCGGGCATTGGAGCGGGTTCCCAGCTGGCAGCCGTCGGGATTGACCGCGAGGATCACATGGTGACGTAGTTGTCCGGCCTCCAGCGAGCGCAGGGCGCAGGACAGGGTGACCACTGCAGCGACCTCGTCGCCGTGAGTGCCGGCCATCACGATGCCGGTGTTTTCATCGCAGATGTCCGCCGGGAAATAGAACAGCGGTGCGCCCAGTGCCGACTGCCCATACTGGAGTCGTTGGGTGCGGAACAGACCTCGCTGGGTGCGGGGGCGCAATGTGGCGCTGGCAGGCGTCTGATGGGATTGTGTCATGAAATCCTTAACACTGTTTTACACTCGGTTGTGAGAACTTTTCCACGAAATTCCTAACTAACAGTGTGGTACTGGCCGACCGGCATTGCCCGGTAGCATAGGTCAGCAGAGACACCTGTCACGGATAACACCAAGTGATAACCGCGCAGGTGACCTTTCGGAATGCACTTTTTTGAATATTAGTAAAAGCGCTTATCAGGGGTAATACAGATGGTTGCACGCTACTCGCAGTTTTTGCTTGCACTTTGTTTTCTTGTCTCGGCCGCCGCTAGCGCGCGCGGCCTGCCGGAACTGACGGACCTTATCGAGCAGAACTCCCCGGCAGTCGTAAAAATCAATACCGTGGAGCGCAGCCGCGTTGCACGCAACGCGATTCCTCCGCAGTACGAACAGCAGATTCCGGATATCTTCCGCCATCTGCTGGAGCCTCGTCAGCGCCAGCAGCGGCCTGTGGCCAGTATGGGGTCGGGATTCATCATCTCAAAAGATGGCTATGTGGTCACCAATAACCATGTAGTTGATGGTGCCGACGAGGTGCGCGTTACCCTTACAGACCGCCGCGAGTACGACGCCAAGGTAGTGGGTACCGACCCGCGCTCCGACCTGGCGCTGCTCAAGGTGGATGCGGATGGTCTGCCCACGGTGCGCTGGGGAGATTCCGAGCGGGTCAAAGTGGGCGAATGGGTGGTGGCGATCGGCTCGCCGTTCGGCCTGGATTACTCGGCCAGCGCGGGCATCATCAGTGCCATGGGGCGCAGCATTCCCAACGAGAGCCGCGAAAACTATGTGCCGTTTATCCAGACCGACGTGGCTATCAACCCGGGTAACTCCGGCGGTCCACTGTTCAACCTGGATGGCGAAGTGGTAGGCATCAACTCCCAGATTTATACCCGCAGTGGCGGCTCTATCGGCTTGTCGTTTGCGATTCCTGCGAGCCTGGCCCAGGACGTAGTCGCGCAGCTGAAAGAGAAAGGGCGTGTGGATCGCGGTTGGCTGGGTGTAGGTATCCAGGACGTGGACCGCAAACTGGCCACCGCCATGGGGCTGGGTAAGCCGTCCGGTGCGCTGGTGGGCCAGCTCGAGGCTGGATCTCCGGCGGACCAGGCTGGCATCAAGGTCGGTGACATCATTACCCACTTCGATGGAGAGAAAATCAACATGTCCGGCGACCTGCCGCATGTAGTGGGGCAGATCCGCCCCGGTTCCGAAGTGCCTGTGGTCCTGATGCGCGAAGGCGATCAGCGCAAACTGAAGGTGCGCGTGGGTGCGCTGCCCGGCGATGACGATGGCCAGCAGGCGTCCAGTGCGCCGGCCAACTCCGATGTGGGCGGCCGTCTGGGGCTGGTGGTGGATGAGATTCCGGAGAGCCTCAAGCAGCGCCTCGGCGTGGAAAGTGGCGTACTGGTCAAGCAGGTGGTGCCCGGTAAGGCTGGCGCCAACGCGGGCCTGCGCGGCGGCGATATCATCGCCCAGCTGGGTTTTGACCAGGTAGAGTCTCTGGCGGACTATCAGAAAATCGTCAAGAAACTGCCCAAGGGTGAGCTGCTCCCGATCCGCTTCTTCCGCGGCGGCCAGCCCACTTTCCGCACTATCCAGATCGAGGAGGATTGAGATCGGTGAGCGGACGGGCCCCGCAGTACACGGGGCCCATCAATGGCCTGTAGCCCTTGAATTACCGGGGCTCCGCGCAGATCGGATGCACTTTTCCTGCAACCTGTTAGACTTGCGCCCACAGCGCGGCCCGGTCCGCTCATTAACTCACTGATTTTTAAAAGGTTTTATCCTCGCAGTGGCCACTGATCTCTCCCATATCCGCAACTTTTCCATCATCGCTCACATCGACCACGGGAAATCCACCCTCGCCGACCGTTTTATCCAGGTCTGCGGCGGCCTGACCGACCGCGAGATGGCCGCACAGGTGCTCGATAGCATGGATATCGAGCGGGAGCGGGGCATTACCATCAAGGCCCAGAGTGTGACTCTGGACTACACCGCTCGCGACGGTAAAACCTACCAGTTGAATTTCATCGACACCCCCGGACACGTGGACTTCTCCTACGAAGTATCCCGCTCCCTGGCTGCCTGTGAGGGCGCATTGCTGGTGGTGGACGCGGCCCAGGGTGTTGAAGCGCAGTCCGTAGCCAATTGCTACACCGCCATCGAACAGGGCCTGGAAGTGATTCCGGTACTGAACAAGATGGACCTGCCGCAGGCGGAACCGGAAAAGGTGGCAGAGGAAATCGAAGACATCATCGGTATCGATGCCACCGACGCGACCCGCTGCAGTGCCAAATCCGGCATTGGTGTAGAGGACGTGCTGGAGGATCTGGTGCGCCTGGTGCCACCACCGGAAGGGGATGTGGACGCGCCGCTGCAGGCACTGATCATCGACTCCTGGTTCGACAGCTACCTCGGGGTGGTGTCGCTGGTGCGTGTGGTGCAGGGCACGCTCAAAACCAAAGACAAGATAGTTACCAAGTCTCTCGGCCGTCCCCATGTCGTGGACAGCGTGGGGGTATTTACCCCCAAGCGCAAAGAGACCGGTGTGCTGCGCGCCGGTGAAGTGGGCTTTGTGGTGGCGGGTATCAAGGATATCCACGGTGCCCCGGTAGGCGACACCCTGACCCACGCGAAGGGTGCGGAAGAAGTGCAGATGCTGCCGGGCTTCCAGAAAGTGAAGCCGCAGGTCTACGCGGGCCTGTTCCCGGTGAGCTCTGACGATTACGAGGCGTTCCGCGATGCTCTGGACAAACTCTCACTGAACGACGCCTCGCTGTTTTATGAGCCGGAAACCTCCGATGCCCTGGGCTTTGGCTTCCGTTGTGGCTTCCTCGGCATGCTGCACATGGAGATCATTCAGGAGCGCCTCGAGCGCGAGTACGATCTGGATCTGATCACTACAGCCCCCACGGTGGTTTACGAGGTGCAGCTGACCAACGGTGACCTGGTCAATATGGACAACCCCTCGCGCATGCCGGACCTGGGCATGATCGAGGAAATGCGCGAGCCGATCGTCGAAGCAAATATCCTCGTGCCCCAGGAGTACCTGGGTAATGTGATCACCCTGTGTGTGGAAAAGCGCGGTATCCAGAAAGACATGCAGTATGTGGGTGGGCAGGTTTCCCTCCGCTATGAGCTGCCGATGAGCGAAGTGGTTATGGACTTCTTCGACCGGCTCAAGTCGGTAAGCCGTGGTTTCGCCTCCCTGGACTACAACTTTGTGCGTTTTGACCCGGCAAAACTGGTTCGTCTTGATATCCTCATCAACGGTGAGCGCGTGGATGCGCTGGCAGTGATTCTGCACCGGGACAATGCGCAGCAGCGTGGCCGCGCGCTCGCAGAAAAGATGAAAGAGCTGATTCCGCGTCAGATGTTTGACGTGGCCATCCAGGCCGCCATTGGTGGTCAGGTGATTGCGCGTACCACGGTAAAAGCGTTGCGTAAGAACGTAACTGCGAAATGTTATGGTGGTGACGTCACCCGTAAGAAGAAGCTGCTGGAAAAGCAGAAAGCGGGTAAGCGCCGTATGAAGCAACTGGGTAGGGTCGAAGTGCCGCAGGACGCATTCCTGGCCGTGCTCAAGGTAGACAACTGATTTCATAGTGCCGAGACGCCCCGACAGGTGCCGGGGCCCGGAAAGCATTCGATAAAAACCAGTCAGAAAGAGACTTTTGAATGGATATCAATTTCCCCCTAATTTTGCTGTTGCTGGTGGTGGTGACAGGGGTAATCTGGCTGTTTGATGTGCTGTTTCTGGCGCGCGGGCGCAAAGCGTTGACCGCGAAGGGCCAGCAGGCTCAGGAGCCTGTGGTGGTGGAGTACGCCAAGTCCTTCTTCCCGGTGCTGGCGATTGTATTTGTGCTGCGCTCCTTTCTGGTCGAGCCCTTTCAGATCCCGTCCGCTTCCATGGACCCCACCTTGCAGGTGGGTGATTTCATCCTGGTTAACAAGTACGCCTACGGCCTGCGCCTGCCGGTTTCCCGCACCAAGGTGGTGGATATCGGCGAACCCAAGCGTGGGGATGTAATGGTGTTCTTCCCACCCCATGCCAACGAGACCTACTACATCAAGCGTGTTATCGGTCTGCCGGGGGATGAGATCAAGGTGGTCAACAACCAGCTGTTCATCAATGGCAAGCCCGCACCTCAGGAGCTGATCCAGGCGTTGCCCCCGGGTAACCCGCAAAAAGAGTTCCTGTGGGAGGACATTGATGGCCGTCGTCACCTGATGGCCAAACAGGTCAATCCGAGCATTTACGGCAATATCCGCACGCTGGTAGTACCCGAAGGCCACTATTTCATGATGGGTGACAACCGGGACAACAGCCTGGACAGCCGCAAGTGGGGGTTCGTGCCCGAGAAGGACATTGTCGGCAAGGCCTTTGCAATCTGGATGCATTGGGACAAACTAATGAGCCTGCCCAGCTTTGACCGGGTAGGTGGCATCGAGTAGGACTCGATAAATACCACAAATACTTAAACCATGGACCGGCTTTAAATAACGATAAAACGGTACTACGCAATGACATTACAACAACATTCACCGCTGGCCGCACAACGGGGCATGAGTTACTGGGGCTGGCTGTTTGTGATTGCGGTGTTCGGGTTCGGCCTGACGATTGTGTCCAAGTTGGGACCGGCCTACATCGATGCGCACTTTGTGGAGGAGGGGTTGCACAGTCTGTCCCAGAACAGTGGTGTTCGGGAGATGAGCAACACCGAGATCAAGCGGGAGCTCGACCGGTACTTCACCATCAACAATGTGCGCGGTGAACCGACCCAGTCGGTAAAAATTATCCGCGGTGCTGACAGCACCCTGGTAAGCATCAATTACGAGCTGCGTCAGCCGCTGTTCCACAATCTGGACGTGGTGATGAAGTTCGATAAACAACTGAATACTGCCAAGCCCGAGCTCTGTTGCGAGCCACTGGTGGACCTTGAGCAGTTTCGCAAGAGAGACGATTACTAACCGGTGACAGACCTCCATCTGCAACGACTTGGCAACCGCCTGGGATATCAATTTACCCGGGCGGATCTGCTCACTCTGGCGCTCACCCACAGATCCCACGGCAGCCGCAACAATGAGCGGCTGGAATTCCTGGGGGACTCGATTCTCGGGTTTACCATCAGTGCCGCCCTGTTTGAAAAATTTCCAGAAGGTCGCGAAGGCCAGATGAGTCGCCTGCGCGCGCAACTGGTCAGTGGCGAAACACTGGCCAAGCTGGCGCGGGAGCTAGAGCTCGGTGAGTGCCTGCGCCTGGGTGAGGGTGAGATGAAAAGTGGCGGGCACCGCCGCGCTTCCATCCTCGCCGATGCGGTGGAGGCAATCATCGGCGCGATATACCTGGATGCGGGCCTGGAAGCGGCGCGTGAGCGGGTGCTGGCGTGGTTCGGGCCTCGTCTCGACAAGCTGTCACTGGAAACCGCCAAAGACCCCAAAACCCGCTTGCAGGAGTGGCTGCAGGCACGCCAGAAGCCGCTGCCGGCCTACAAGGTGGTGGAGATCGGTGGTGAGGAGCACTCCCAGCAGTTTGTGGTGGAGTGCAGTGTGCACGGGCTGGACAAGCCGGTGCGCGGTACCGCCGGCAACCGGCGCGCGGCAGAGAAGGCCGCCGCCAGCGAAGCCTACGCTCGACTGACCGGGCAGGGCTGACTCTATAATCGGCATCATTATCAATTGCCCACGTTTCAGGCCCGTTTAACGGCTTGCAGTGGGACGGCCCCAGGGGCCCGGAGACTTTCCTTGAGTGAATCAAACAACCCACCTTCCCGCTGTGGATACGTGGCCATTGTCGGCAGGCCTAACGTGGGAAAATCCACGCTGCTAAATCATGTGCTGGGGCAGAAAATCTGCATCACCTCGCGCAAACCTCAGACGACCCGCCACAACATGCTCGGTATCAAGACCGAGGGCAGTAACCAGATTATCTTCGTGGATACTCCCGGCCTGCACGCGGGTGAAGAAAAGGCGATCAACCGCTACATGAACCGCGCGGCCATCAGCTCCACCAGGGATGTGGATGTGGTGGTGTTCGTGGTAGAGCGGGCGCGCTGGACAGAAGGTGACGAACTGGTGGCGCAGAAGCTGCGCGGCCTCAAGTGCCCGCTGATCATTGCCGTCAACAAGGTGGACCAGCTTGAGGACAAGGCGGAACTGTTGCCGCAGTTGCAGGCCCTGTCCGAGCGCTTCCCGGATGCGGAGGTTGTACCGCTTTCCGCGTTGCGGGCGTCCAACCTGCAGGCGCTGGAAGACGTGATTATCGAACGCCTCCCTGAAGGTGTGCACTTCTTCGAGGAAGACCAGATCACCGACCGCAGTTCTCGCTTCCTGGCCGCGGAAATCATTCGCGAGAAGGTCATGCGTCAGCTGGGTGCGGAAATTCCCTATTCGGTGACCGTAGAGGTGGAAGAGTTCGAGCAGGAGGGGAAGATCCTGCATATCAGCGCGGCGATCCTGGTCGAGCGCGACGGGCAGAAGCGCATCCTGATTGGCACCAAGGGCGAGCGGATCAAGCAGATCGGCCAGCAGGCGCGGCTGGATATGGAGCGCCTGTTTGACAGCAAGGTCATGCTGAACCTGTGGGTGAAAGTGAAATCCGGCTGGTCCGATGACGAGCGTGCGCTGCGCAGCCTTGGCTACGTGGACAAGCGCTGAGCCGAGCCCCTGAATCATCGTGCAGCAGCTGCCCCCGCAACCGGCTTATATTCTGCACTCGCGTCCCTTCCGGGACTCCAGCCTCATCCTTGAGTTGCTGACCCCGGATTACGGGCGCATCTCCTGTATTGCCCGCGGGGCGCGCCGTGACAAACAGCGGCGACAGCGGGCCCTGCAGCCTTTCTCCCCTCTACTGGTGACCCTCCTCGGGCGTCACAACCTGAAAACTCTCGGGCCCTTGGAAAGCGCCGGGCAGTCCCTGTGGCTAAAGGGGAGGGCCGTGTACGCCGGTTTGTACGCCAATGAGTTGCTGGTGCGCTTGCTGCCTGAGGGGGAGAGTCTGGTATCCGTATTCGCGGCCTATCAGCGATTGCTGGATGCGTTGGCGGCGGTGTCTGGTGAGCACAGTGCGGAGCTTGAAATGCCGCTGCGCTGCTTTGAGTTGAGCCTGTTGCAGGCCCTGGGCAGTTGTCCGGAGTTGGACTACAGCCCAACGGAGCATGCGCCGATACGCGCCGACGCCGTGTACAGATTGACCCTGGAAGAGGGGTTTATGCCGATGGTTGTCCCTCACGGGCGCCCACTGCGCACGGGAGAATTTCTGGGTGAACGGTTGCTGCGAATGGCGCAACTGACGGATTCGGAAACCTGCTCTGTCCCGGATAGCGAAACACTCTCCGCGGCGAAGCGACTTACTCGCCTCCTGTTACATCCGCTGCTCGGCAGCCGCCCACTCAGCAGCCGAGAGCTGTTTCGCCAGGTTTATAGCGAAAGCTAAAGGCTGCCACTTTTATTTTGCAGCAGCTTCCGCTGTTGTCTTGCCGGGCTCCTCTGTATCTCCCACCGAGTCACCCTCCAGCCCAAACAGGGCCTCCAGATCCTGGTCCGCTGCCCAGTCACGCAGGCTGCGAATCTCCTCTCTGACCTGCTCGTAAGCTCTCTGGTAAGTTTTTTCGTCGATTTTCGGCGAACTCTGGTCGTGCACCGGGCGCAACAGCTCCTGTAACTGTTCCGTTGCTGCTCGCAGGCGCGGCACGCCGCAATAACAGCATCCGCCGTGCAGGCGATGTACCCGTTCGAAAAGGCCTTTGTGGTCTTTTTCCCGGTGCAAGCGGGACAGTTCCTGCTCGTCGTCATGGAGCCCCTTCAGCAGCATACCCAGCAGGTCGCGGGCCAGGCCGGAATCCTGGTTGGCAAGATTCAGCCCTTCACTAATATCTACCAGTCGGGGTCCTTTAAGCGGGGACTGAGACTCCGCTGAAGCCGGTGGGGCGTAAACTTCCATCCAGCGTTTCACGGTGTGTGTGAGCTGGGCTTCGCTGACGGGTTTGCTGAGGTAATCGTCGAGTCCGGCACTGAGCAGGCGGGATTTCTCCTCAGTACCGACGTGTGCGGTCAGGGCAATGATCGGGGTGCGTCGCCCGGATTCTTCCTCTCTGATTTTCGTCGTAGTGGCGATGCCATCCATACCGGGCATCTGGATATCCATGAAAATCATATCGAAATGCTGTTCCCGCCAAAGTTGCAGAGCTTCCTCGCCGCTCGCTGCCACGGTTACCTCGACATGCTGGGCACTGAGAAATTCGCTCATCAGCAGGCGATTTGCTTCGTAATCATCCACTGCCAATACTCGAGGCTTGGCTGGCCAGGGAAGAACCGGGAAGCTGTCGTTCTGGGGGCGGGACTGGGCCTGATTGGGGACTGCACGCTTGAGTGCGCGCAATAGCCCTTCGCGGCTCACCGGCTTGCCCAGGAAGGCCAGTACCCGCGAGCGCAGCGCGTCGTAGCAGCGGCGCAAATCTACCGGTGAACCCTGGATCACCACGCGGCACTGATAGGTGTCCACGAGCTGCTTCACGGTGCCAATAAATGCCTCGAAATCGTCTTCCGCTACCGCGGTATCGATAATCAGGGCATCGGGTAGAGCGTCGTGTCGCCACATCTGTTCAACGGTGGGTACCAGATTACTGCTGTCGCTGTGCTCCAGAGGCTCCGCCTGCCAGTACGTCAATTGCTGATAAATCTGCTGGCGGGTCATGGGGTTGGGGTCTACCAGCAACAGGCGGCATCCGGGGAACTGTTCGCGGGTGACCGCCGAGCGGTTGCGGTCAATCGTCAGGGGCAGTTGCACCCAGTAGGAGCAGCCTCCCTGGTCGTTGTCTTCGATGGCCAGTTCTCCACCCATAGAGTGGACCAGGCTGCGGGCGATACTCAGGCCCATACCGTTGTTGGTCATCTGCTGCGGCGGATTATTGCCGAGTAGCTGCTTGAGTTCGCGGCGCCCCTGTTCGTCACAGCGCGCACCGTTGTCGACGATGTTGATGCTCATCATCAACTCGGATTCCTTACCGCTCTGTACGGCAATGCGGACCGGAATACTGCCGTTCTCCGAGCAGCGAATGGCAGTGCTGACCAGGTTGGTCAGGATCTGCTTGATTCGCAGCGGATCACCGATTTGCGATGGTGGTAATTGTGGATCGACAAAGGGCACCAGCTCCAGATTGTGCTCGTAGCCATAGGGCGCGAGGATCTGCAGGGTTTCTTCCAGAACCTGACCGAGGTTCATGGGGCTGTGATCCAGCACGAGATTGCCGGACTCGATGCGCGAGAAGTCGAGAATATCGTTGATGGTGGTAAGCAGGCTTTCCGCCGAGCGCAGGATGGTTTGCAAGTAGTCCTGTTGCAGCTGGTCTACTTCGGTTTTCAGCAACAGGTTGGTAAAACCGATGATTCCGTTCAGTGGTGTGCGGATCTCGTGGCTGGTATTGGCGAGGAAGGTGGATTTTACCCGGCTGTTTTCCACCGCTTTTTTGCGCGCGAGCTCCAGTTCAATGTTCTGTTCTTCCATGGAATCCAGCGACTGGCGCAGATCCTCCATGGACTGGTGCAGACCGTCCTGGTAGTCCCGGAGGAACTCCGCCAGGTTGTCTGCCATCAGGTTGATTTCCTCTCCCAGCTGGGACATTTCCAGATTGCGGGAATTGGCCGCGCGCGCGGTGAATTTCCCCTGGCCGATTGCGCGCAGGGAGTCTTTGAAGTGCTCCAGGCTGCGGGATGCGCGTTCGGAAAGCACCACGGCCCACACCAGTGCGATCAGCGCGCACACGATCAGTCCGAGCAGGCCGACCAGTGCCACCTGGTAGGTGCCCACCAGGAAGTAGGGGCGGTGGAGCTCAATGGTCAGCCAGCAGTTGGTATCTTCCCCGCGCAGCGGATGGAGCACCTGCAGGCTTTTCAGGTCTTCGTAAATATGTGCCTGCTTGCCCCGCAGTTCCTCCGCTTTAAAGGCGGTACGCGGACGGGGACCGACACTGGATATCAGGGTGAATTCTTCCTCGCCGGCGTCGTTGCGGTCGGCCCGGTACAGCTGCACCGAGCGGATCATATCCCGCTCCAGCATCAGTGCCAGCAGGCTTTTATCCAGCCACTTGATGCGGTCTTCGAACGAATGCCCGTCGCTGAGATGAATGAGTTCCACCAGCTGCTCCGCGCTGGCACGACCGTGACTCAGCAGCAGGTCACGTCGGTCGCTCATCTGTTGCAGGGTAAACAGCAGGCTCAGCAGAACTGAAATGATCAGGGCTGGCGCCATGGTGTAGCGGAACATAATTGCCCGCAACGACAGCCGGCGGTTGCCGGTACGTCGTTTGTGGATCCGCTCCTGCGACGGCTGTGGCGCGGGGCGGGAATGGTTAGCGGGGGCGTGGGCCATGTTTTCTGCGTTAGTTGTGTTATTTTTGTCCGATTCTACGCCTGCTGGCCACAGAAGCCACCCCAAAATAGTCGGTTTTTGCGCGGAATCTACTGCCTGTCTGCGATGCGAAGTCGCAGCCGCGCCGCCTCGGGGGTAGAATGTGCGCCGCCAATCCCCTTGAATAGTCCGATGGATCAGATGTTGACTATGGAATACCCGACCATTGCCGATTGCGTTGGCAACACCCCCCTGGTACGGCTGCAACGCCTCCAGGGAGAGACTTCCAATACCATCCTGCTCAAGCTGGAGGGTAATAACCCCGCGGGATCCGTAAAGGACCGTCCGGCACTGTCGATGATCAGCCGCGCGGAGGCCCGAGGTCAGATTCAACCGGGCGACACGCTGATCGAAGCCACCAGTGGCAATACCGGAATCGCGCTGGCCATGGCGGCGGCGATCAAGGGGTACCGCCTGATCCTGATCATGCCCGAAAGCGCTACCGAAGAGCGCAAGGCGGCAATGACGGCCTACGGAGCCGAACTCATTCTGGTGAGCGCCGAACAGGGCATGGAAGGTGCACGAGATCTGGCATTACAAATGCAGGCGGAAGGGAAGGGGCTGGTACTGGATCAGTTCTCTAACCTGGATAATCCCACCGCCCATATCGAAACAACCGGGCCGGAGATCTGGCGTCAGACCGGAGGACGCATCACGCATTTTGTGTCTTCCATGGGGACCACCGGAACCATCATGGGGTGCGGGCGCTACCTGAAACAGCAAAACCCGGAGGTGCAGATTGTCGGTCTGCAGCCCACAGAGGGCTCTGCCATTCCGGGCATTCGACGCTGGCCTCAGGCTTATTTACCGGAAATATTTGTGCCGGACGAAGTCGACCGGATCATGGATATCAGTCAGCAGGAGGCGGAGGAGATGACCCGTCGCCTGGCCCGGGAAGAGGGTATCTTCTGTGGGGTGTCGTCTGGCGGTGCTGTTGCCGGTGCCCTGAAAATTGCCCGGGAAGTAGAAAATGCCACGATCGTGGCGATCATCTGCGATCGCGGTGACCGGTATCTTTCTTCCGGTCTGTTTAATGCTGGCGCCCCGGCTTAAACGCAAAAACATATTTTTCCGATCATTCTGACCGCGAGTTAATACATTGGTACAAGTCAGAAAAAATTACCCGCGACTGGCCGACGGCACCCTCGATAGAGAGGCCTGGCTACGCCATATTCAGGCGTTGGCAAAGCTGGATGGCGGGACTCTGGTGACCCTCCGCAAGGCCATTGAAATCAGCGAGGAGGCGGAGCATCGCTCCATCGACGCGCAAAATATCTGGGCGGAGGGGACCAGCAGCTTTCTTACCGGCCTGGAAATGGTCGAGATTCTCGCGGACCTGCAGATTGATGGCGAAGCCCTGTGCGCTGCCATGCTGTACCGCGCGGTACGTGAAAATCGCCTGTCACTCAAGGTGGTCTCCGAAGAAATGGGAGAAACCATCGCCAAGCTGATCCGCGGTGTCCTGCAGATGGCGGTGATCCGCAATCGCAGCGCGGATACCGGCGAGGAAAACCAGAGTGGTGCGGTAGAAGAGCATTCGGAAAATATCCGTCGCATGCTGGTGGCACTGGTGGACGATGTGCGCGTGGCGCTGATCAAGCTGGCCGAACGCACCTGCGCCATCCGCGCAGCGAAAAAGGCGGATGAGTCGAAGCGCCGCCGGGTCGCGCGGGAAGTGGCTGACGTGTATGCGCCGCTTGCCCACCGCCTGGGTATCGGACATATCAAGTGGGAGCTGGAAGACCTTTCGTTCCGCTACCTGGAACCCGACGATTACATGCAGATCGCGCGATTGCTGGATGAAAAACGCCTGGCGCGACAGGACTATATCGACGATGTACTGGACATGTTGCGCAACGAACTGTCCAAGGCTGAGATCGAAGGCGAAGTATTTGGCCGGGCCAAACACATCTACAGCATCTGGCGGAAGATGCGCCGAAAAAATATCGGTTTTTCCCAGGTCTATGACATTCGCGCTGTGCGTATCCTGGTGCCCACGGTACGGGACTGCTATGCGGTGCTCGGAATCGTGCACAACCTGTGGCGCAATATCCCCAACGAATTTGACGATTACATCGCATCGCCGAAAGAAAATGGTTACCGCTCCCTGCACACTGCGGTGATCGGTCCCGAGCGCAAAGTACTGGAAGTCCAGATCCGCACGTTTGCCATGCACGAGGAAGCCGAGTACGGGGTGTGTGCGCACTGGCGGTACAAGGGAACCGACAAAAAATCCGGCCAGCTGGATGGTCAGGACGGCTACGAGCAGAAAATTTCCTGGCTGCGCCAAGTACTCGACTGGCACGAGGAGGTGGGTGGCAACCCGCTGCAGGACGACCTCCAGGCCAGCGATGTCGACACTCGGATTTATGTGTTTACCCCGGATGGCCACGTGGTCGATCTGCCCCGCGGTGCCACGCCGCTGGATTTCGCTTACAGGATCCATACGGAAATCGGTCACCGCTGCCGGGGTGCCAAGGTGGACGGGCGCATTGTGCCCCTGAACCACGAACTGCAAACTGCCAACCAGGTGGAAATCCTCACCGGCAAGCGCGAGGCACCCAGCCGTGACTGGATTTCCCGCAGTATGGGTTACATCACCACCTCGCGGGCCCGCGCCAAGGTTATTCACTGGTTCAAGCAGCAGGCGCGCGACCAGAATATCGCGGAAGGGCGGTCCATCCTCGATGGCGAGTTCAAGCGACTGGCGCTAGCGGATTTCGATTTCGAGAAGCTCGCAAAGAAACTCAACATGCACTCCCTGGACGATCTTTACGCGGCGGTTGGCGCCGGCGATATCGGTGTCGGCCAGGTGCTCAATGCTGCCCAGCGCATGGTAAAAGTCGAGCGGGGGGAGCCGGTCGTTTCCCTGACGGCGCCGGTTGCCCGCGAAGGACAGGCCGACGTCTACATCGACGGTGTGGGTAACCTGATGACGCAGATCGCCCGCTGCTGCAATCCGTTGCCGGGGGACGACATCATGGGGTACATCACCCAGGGGCGCGGTGTTTCCATTCACCGTAAGGACTGCGCCAATATGCTGCGTATGCAGTCCGATGAGCCGGAGCGCATCCTGCAGGTGGAGTGGGCGGAAAAACCCAGCGATCTTTATTCTGTCGAAATCATGGTGGAAGCATACGACCGTCACGGTCTGCTGCGGGATATCACCGCCATGCTGGATAGCCAGCGCATCAACATTACCGCCATGCAGACCCGCTCTAACAAACACAAGCACACGGTAGATATGGTAATCACTGCCGAGATTCACAATTTCGAAGAGCTCAGCCAGGTGCTGCATCGCATCAACCAGCTGCCCAATGTTGCGTCGGCCAACCGGCGTATTCTTCACTGATTTTGTAACCTGATGGCAGACATGAAAGAAACCTATACCGTAGAAGACCTGCAGTTTCTGATGTCACAGCTGCGCAACCCGGATGGCGGTTGCCCCTGGGACCTGAAGCAGACGTTTTCATCCATTGTTCCCTCTACGATTGAAGAGGCGTACGAAGTGGCAGAGGCCATTGAGCTGGAGGACTTTGAACACCTGCATGAAGAGCTGGGTGACCTCCTTTTTCAGGTGATTTTTTATGCCCAGCTCGGACGGGAGCAGGGCCATTTCGATTTTTCCCGTATTGTCGATACCCTGGTCAGGAAACTGGTGCGGCGCCATCCCCATGTATTTCCTTCCGGCGATCTGCATGGGGACAATCAGACCCGCGAGATCGACGAGCAACAGGTGAAAGCCAACTGGGAACTGATCAAGGCTGCGGAGCGGGAAGCCAAGGGAGAGCAGGGCACACTGGATGGTGTTGCAGCGGGATTGCCCGCACTGACCAGAGCCGCCAAGCTGCAGAAACGCGCCTCTCAAGTGGGTTTCGACTGGCCCGAGATCGATGGTGTGTTGGCTAAAGTCGAAGAGGAAGTGCGGGAATTACGCGAAGCCATTGCCAGTGGAAATAGCGAACATTCCCGTGAAGAATTGGGAGACCTGCTGTTCTCCTGCGTCAATGTTGCCCGGCATTTGAACGAGGATCCTGAAGCGGCGCTGCGCCAGTGTAATCGTAAATTCCAGCAGCGCTTTGGCGCGGTGGAATCTGCGCTGAAACAACGGAATTTGCAGCCCTCAGACGTTTCTCTGGAAGAATTGGACCAGCTTTGGGAAGAGGCCAAAAAGTAGTTTTGGTGCAAGGCAGGGGCGGTCGCGGAGCGGCAAGTGGCGCTAAACTCTTGGATCTGGAATAAAATTGCCGAGTTTTGTAAAAAAATTACCGAATTCGGCCAGACCACATGCGGACTTGTTCTGGCATGGGGCAAAGTGTAAGGTAGCGCTCTTTTTACGGTGGCCCGCCGCAATGACTGCGCTGCGCCTCGGCATGATCTGGAGATTATCTCTTTATGCGAATCATACTTCTGGGCGCTCCGGGCGCTGGTAAGGGTACTCAGGCCCAGTTCATCACCGAGAAGTTTGGAATTCCTCAGATTTCTACCGGGGACATGCTCCGGGCGGCGGTCAAGGCGGGTACCCCGCTGGGTCTGCAGGCTAAAGACATCATGGCTGCGGGCAAACTGGTTTCCGATGACCTGATCATCGCTCTGGTCAAAGAGCGTATTGCAGAGCCGGATTGTGCCAACGGATTCCTGTTCGACGGCTTCCCTCGCACCATTCCCCAGGCTCAGGCCATGCTGGATGCTGAAGTATCCATCGACCACGTGCTGGAAATTGCCGTGGACGACGAGGAAATCGTAAAGCGCCTGTCAGGCCGTCGTGTACACGAAGGTTCTGGTCGCGTTTACCATCTGGTGTACAACCCGCCCAAAACCGAAGGTGTGGACGACGTGACCGGCGAAGCGCTGGTACAGCGCGCCGACGACAGCGAAGAGACCGTGCGCAATCGTCTTTCCATCTATCACGAGCAGACCGAGCCTCTGGTTGGTTTTTACCGCGAGCTGGAACAGCGCCAGCCCGAGTCAGCGCCCAAGTACAGTAAGGTAGAAGGTGTAGGCTCTATGGATGCTATCCGCGACCAGGTGATCGCAGCCCTTAGCTGAGTCCCCTGAGCGGGTCGAAGTCCTGTGATAGCGCGCGGGCAAGAAGCTTCTTGCTGCTTCTTCTCTAAAAAGCTCCTTCGGGAGCTTTTTTGCGTTCTGTTAGCGCAACTCCGCGCTGACGGTGTGCGGGGTGATGCTTGTCTGATTGGCGCAGACTATCTGTGTGCATAAGAAGCCTGCTAAATACATTTCTGCCAGTTTCTGAAATACTCCTGCCCCACAATTCGACTTGATTCCGAATCGCGGGCGGAGGAAGGCCGGGCAGGTTATCCGCACCGGGCGATTCCAGATCAACCATTGATGCCTGTTGTTGGCCACTGAATACCTACTGGAGTGTGAAACGAATATGGCTCACGCGATCATTCTGATGAACCTGGGCACGCCTGCGGAACCGACGCCGGCGGCAGTACGGCAATTTCTCCGGGCGTTTCTGTCTGATCCCCGCGTGGTGGAAATACCGCGGCCATTGTGGAAGTTGATCCTCAACCTCTTTGTTCTGCCCTTGAGGCCGAAGCGAATTGCGCCGGCCTACGAAGAAATCTGGAACCAGGGGCTGGATGGAGAGGCGGTGACCGGATCCCCGATTACCTATTACACGCAGCGGCAGGTGCAACTGCTGCAGCAGCGACTGGAGGCAGTTTCCCCGGCTGGCCAGTTGCTGGTTGAATATGCGATGACTTACGGGGCCCCCAGCCTCGAGGACACCATCTCTCGGCTGGCTCAGGCGGGAGCCACCAGTTTTACGGTGATCCCCCTTTATCCGCAGTATTCCGCTACAACCACTGGCGCCATATATGATCAGGTGGCGGATATCATTCGCAGTTCACGCAACGTGCCTGATATCACCGTGGTCCACGACTACTGGCAGCACCCTCTTTATATTGAGGCACTGGCGAATTCGGTACGGGAGCACTGGGAAAAGAACGGTGTGGCGGAAAAACTGATGATGTCATTCCACGGTATTCCCAAAGCCAATACCCGCAAGGGCGACCCCTATTACCTGCACTGTTGTGGTACTGCAGAGAAGCTCGCAGAGGCGTTAAACCTGCCGCGGGAAAAATGGGAAATCACTTTCCAGTCCCGCTTCGGGAAGGCGGAATGGCTGCAGCCCTATACGGACAAAACCCTGCTTGAGTGGGGCCAGAGTGGCGTATCCAGTGTGGATGTGATCTGCCCGGCGTTTGCCGCTGATTGCCTGGAAACTATCGAGGAAATTGCGGTAGAGAATCGCGCTAATTTTATCGAGGCCGGCGGCCGGGAATATCGATATATACCGGCTTTGAATGCGCGCGAAGACCACATTCAGTTGCTGGAAGCGATTGCCCGGGAGCGAATTCCGGGAATACCGGGCAAGTAATTTTTTCAGTCCGATTTACCGCACAGCCGGGAAAAACCTTAAAACATCCTCCGGCAATCAAAAAAAACCGATTTTCTTCCGAAAATTCGGTTTTTTTTGACCCTTTTTCTTGCAAACCCTATTTTTTTTATTAACTTTGATACAACCGTGTCATTTTGAATGGCTGGGTTGCCCGAATTTCAGTGAGATTAAGGCAGTCTTCCAGTCGATGATATCGGTCCAGGCACCACTGTCGGGTATCACTGTCAGGCACTACAGAGAGGAATCACAATTTCCCCTGGCCGATATCAGTGAGCGAGGTTCCGGCGGGGAGGCTCTCAGGGTTTTTGCCGCATTCGAGAGTGGCGGGACATTTCCGGAGTCCACATGGTTGTCGGGAGCGGTAGCGCTCCCGGCAGCAATCCAGTCGGATTGATCTGAAATGTCGGTCAGCACGTAGTTCTGTGTTCAGGGTGACTTCTTTTACAGAGAAAGAGGAGACAAGGGATGGCACGAGTCGCAAAGAAAAAGGCCAAGGCAAAACGTGTAGCCAAAGCCAAGCCGGCAGCCAAGGCCGCCGCGAACACTTCACCGGTGGTAGCCAAGGCGCAGAAAGCCGTGGATTCCGCTGCGAAAGCAATGGATGCACAACTGGATCGTGTGGGGAAAGCCCGCGCGAGGGTCCAGAAAACCGGTTCTGCTGCTGCCAAGCAATCACTGAGCTCTGCAAATAGCAAATTGCGTGAACAGCGCGCCAAGCTTGCTGAGGCGAAGGTCGGGTTGGCCAAGGCCAGTGCGATGGACGCGGTGCGTCAGGCCGAGGAGTCCGCCAAGCAGAAAGTGGCGGAGATGGCTGAGAAGCTTTCTGCCAAGGCGGATAAAGAGCTTGAGAAAGCGGTGAAAGCTTTCGAAAGTCGCTGGAAAAAAGCCCGCGCCAAGGCCGATGCCAAGAAGGTAAAAGCCGCAGAGAAAAAAGCGACCGCAAAAGTGAAGGCCGCGGCGAAGAAGGCCGCAGCCAAAGCCAAAGCGCTGGAGAAAAAGGCCGCAGCCAAAGCCAAGGCCGAGGCCAAGAAAGCGTCCAAAGCGGCGAAAAAGAAGAAAGCTGTTAAAAAGTCGGCGGCCAAGAAGACCCCGGCGAAGAAGTCTGCAGCCAAGAAGCCTGCGGCCAAAAAGTCAGCCGCCAAGAAATCGCCAGGCCGTCCCAAGAAGGCCGCGGCCAAAAAGGCTGCCACCAAGGAGGTCAAGTCGGCCCCCAAAAAATCTGCCCGCCGCGGGCGTCCGCCCAAAGCTGCGGCCAAGAAGGCCGGTGTTCGCCGAGGTCGTCCACCGAAGAAGTCCTGATCCCGGGCGATACAAGCGTATGCCCAGTGCAGTCCACTCAGCCCCGGCCATTATGGCCGGGGCTTTTGTTTTTGGATGTTCGGCAAAGCTGGAACACCCATCGGGGCGCCGGTTATCAAAAAGGGGTATATGGAACGCGGCAGAGGCGCCAGTTGCGTTTGTCGCTGGGCATGCCACAATTCGCCCCTGATTTAGGTCCTGTTCCCTCCCTGTCCTGCATCCTGCGGGTATTGGAGAGTGGAGGTGGGGCCGTCTCTCCGCTATTCATCACGGATTCCAAGCTTTGAAACTTTTGGCTGTTGATACCACGTCCGGTGCCTGCTCTGTGGCGCTGTACCAGGATGGCCGCGTCTGCGAGCAGTTTGTCCGCGCCGAGCGTGACCATACCCGTCGCCTGCTGCCCATGGTGGAGTCTGTACTGGCGCAAGCCCAGAGCTCCCTGGCCGAGGTTGACGCTCTCGCGGTCAGTCAGGGCCCTGGATCCTTTACCGGCCTGCGCATCGCCATCAGCTGCGTACAGGGCCTGGCTTTTGCATCGGACAAGCCCGTGGTTCCGGTTTCCAGTCTTGCGGCGATGGCTGCGGGGGCAGTGCGTACACAGTCGGACTGGAGCGGCGCTCCGGTACTGGCGGCGCTGGATGCGCGTATGCAGGAGGTATACTGGGGACTCTATTCGTCAGATCGCCCGGGGGAGGCAATTCTGGCGGATGCGGTATCCAGCCCGGAGCAAGTGGTAGCGGCCCTGGAGCAGGGCGGGTTTCTGGGGGCTGCTGGGGACGCATGTCCGCTGTATGCAGCTGGACCCGGCTGGCAGTATCCGCAACTTTCGGCGCTGAGCCCACTGGGAATCTGGCAAGATGCGGCCATCCATGCACAGGATATTGTCACGTTAGCGGCAGATCTGTGGCAAAAGGGTGAATATGTCACCGCCGATGCTCTGGAGCCGGCATACCTGCGCAACGAGGTGACCTGGAAAAAGCGCGAGCGTATTCGCGCGCGCTGACAGAGCGCCGTATAACAATTAACAAATGCCAGCGCAGGGCACTTGCCGCTGGCGAATGTAGTAAACAGTATGGAAACCTTTCAGACCATTATTCTGGCCCTGATTCAGGGCATGACCGAATTCCTTCCCATTTCCAGCTCTGCGCATCTGATTCTACCCAACCAGGTTCTGGGATGGCCGGATCAGGGGCTGGCGTTTGACGTAGCGGTGCATTTCGGCTCCCTGATTGCCGTGCTGGTGTATTTCCGCAAGGACGTCTGGCAACTGATTGTCGACGGGTTAGGCGGCTTCAAGACCGGCCAATTCAGCGACGAAGGGCGCCTCGCCTGGCTGATTGTGCTGGCAACCATCCCCGCCGGGCTCGCTGGGCTGATATTCAAGGACTTTATCGAAACCCACCTGCGTTCCTCGGCCGTGATTGCTGCCACCACCATCGTCTTCGGTGCGCTGCTGTGGTGGTCGGATGTACACGGTGCCCGCCGGGACGAACTGGGCAAACTGGATTGGAAAAAGGCGTTGATGATCGGTGCGGCACAGGTGCTGGCACTGATTCCGGGGACCTCACGCTCCGGTATTACCATGACCGCCGGCTTGATGCTGGGGATGAAGCGTGAAGCTGCGGCGCGCTTCTCTTTCCTGATGTCGATCCCGGTGATCACCCTGAGCGCGTTGCTGCTGACCCTCGATCTGCTCGATACAGAAGTCGTGCCGTGGGGAAATATTATTCTCGGGGTGGTGCTTTCCGGAATCAGTGCCTACCTGTGTATCCACTTTTTCCTGCAGTTTATCAGTCGTATTGGCATGGGCCCCTTCGCCATTTACCGCTTCCTGCTTGGTGGCGCGCTGATCTGGTTGATCCTCTCCAGCTGACGCCGCAGACTCTAATGTGAATGCAGCAGTAACATATATACCGCTGAATGTTTTTTCTGATCGGGTATTTCTATGACAACTACAGTGGCGTTTATCGGGCTCGGTGTAATGGGTTTCCCCATGGCGGGCTACCTGTCGCGCGCCGGCTACCGGGTACAGATCTACAACCGCACCGGTAGCCGGGCCAGTGAATGGCTGGAAACCTACGCTGGTGAAGCATTTACGACACCCGCTAAAGCCGCCAGCGGGGCGGAATTTGTTTTTGCCTGCGTCGGAAACGACGATGACTTGCGACAGGTGACCACTGGCAGTGACGGTGCTTTTCACGGGATGGCATCCGGCAGTGTTTTTGTCGACCACACTACCGCATCAGCCAACGTTGCCCGTGAACTGGCAGCGGCGGCCGCCGAGCGGGGCATCGGGTTTCTCGATGCGCCGGTATCCGGCGGCCAGGCGGGGGCGGAGAACGGCGCCCTGACCATTATGGTGGGCGGCGATGAAGCCAATTATCAGCGTGTGACGCCGTTGTTGAATAGCTATGCGCGGGCACTCAATCTGATGGGCCCGGTAGGCAGTGGACAGCTGTGCAAGATGGTCAATCAGGTGTGTATTGCGGGGCTGGTGCAGGGGCTTTCCGAAGGGCTGCATTTTGCCCGCGCTGCCGGGTTGGATCCCGAGCAGGTGGTGGAGGTCATTTCCAAGGGCGCCGCCCAGAGCTGGCAGATGGAAAACCGCTATAAAACCATGCTGGCCGGTGACTATGAACACGGGTTTGCGGTGGATTGGATGCGCAAAGATCTGGGAATCGTACTCGATGAGGCCCAGCGCAACGGCGCATTACTCCCGGTTACCGCGCTGGTGGACCAGTTTTACAGTGAAGTGCAGGCACTGGGCGGTGGTCGTTGGGACACCTCCAGTCTGTTTGCACGTTTGACCAACCTGCGGGACTTTGAAAACAGCGGGTCTTGATTTGCGTTTCCGCCGGTCGTTCGGCCGGCGCCATTTCCCCATTCCATCCTTGAACCTTCAGGTAATTCCGTGAAAGTGCTTCTGCTTTCCGCTTACGATGCCGACAGTCACAAGCGCTGGCGGCGCGGCCTGGTGGCCGCCATTCCCGACTGGCAGTGGACGGTGCTCAGTCTACCGCCACGTTATTTCAGCTGGCGGGTGCGCGGCAACAGCCTCAGCTGGGGCAGGGGAGATGCCCTGTCGATCCTGCGCCAGCCCTGGGATTTGATTGTAGCCACGTCGATGACGGACCTCTCTTCGCTGCGCGGGCTGGTGCCAGAATTGGCCAGAGTCCCCACGGCGGTGTATTTCCATGAGAACCAGTTTGATTACCCGCGCAGTGAAGATGCGGTGCCCTCGGTAGAGCCCCAGCTGCTTAACATTTATACCGCGCTGAGCGGGGACCTGCTGTTGTTCAATTCTGAATACAACCGCAATACCCTGCTGCAGGGGGCGGAAGCACTGCTGCAAAAATTGCCCGACCATGTGCCCGCAGGTATCTGCCGGGAGATTGCGGACAAATCCAGGGTGCTTCCGGTACCGCTGGAGCGTGACGCCTTCATGGTCCCGCCGGACAAGCCGGCGCGTCCAACCTTCATCTGGAATCACCGCTGGGAGTACGATAAGGGCCCGGATATCCTGCTGGCCGCAGTGCGGCGTTTCGGGCGTCAGCAGATTCCATTTACCCTGCATGTGGTGGGGCAGCAATTCCGGCGGCAACCGTCGGAGTTCGCCCATATCCGGAAGTTGCTCGACAAGCTGGGCGCGCTGGGTGCCTGGGGGTATCGACAGAGCCTTGGGGAATATCGCCAGCTGCTGGGACAGAGCCACGCCGTGATTTCCACCGCACGGCACGATTTTCAGGGGCTGGCGGTACTGGAGGCGGTAGCGGCGGGCTGCCAGCCGCTGGTGCCGGATAATCTCGCCTACCCCGAGTGGTTCGGGCGGCGGGGCTGGCGCTTCTCCGACGATGTGGAGTCCTGTGCAGCCAACCTCAGCAGCGCCATGCTGCGCTGCGCGAAGGGGATCGAAGCCGGTGAGGTGGCGCCGGTACCGGATATCTCGGATTTCAGTTGGGACCAGATGAGGGTGCAGTACCACACGCTGCTGAGCGAGTGTGCCAGCGGGCAGGTCAAATCGACCTGAACATACAACCCCCCGCGGGAAACGGGTATCATTCGGCCCTGATTCGCCGATTGACGATTAGCAAGAACGGAACCTCTAGGATTTATGAGCAAGCAGCGTGTACTTACCGGCATTACCACTACTGGCACTCCCCACCTGGGTAACTATGTGGGCGCGATTCGCCCGGCCATTGCCGCCAGCCAGGAAGAAAATAACCAGTCCTTCTATTTTCTGGCGGACTACCACGCGCTGATCAAGTGTCAGGATCCGGAACAGGTTCACCAGTCCACCCTGGAAATCGCCGCAACCTGGCTGGCCCTGGGGCTGAATACCGACAATGTGATTTTCTACCGCCAGTCCGATATCGTTGAAATCCCTGAGCTGACCTGGCTGCTTACCTGCCAGACCGCCAAGGGCCTGATGAACCGCGCACACGCCTACAAGGCTGCGGTGGATGCCAACCGCGATGACGGTCAGGATTCAGACTTCGGAATCAATATGGGACTGTACAGCTACCCGATCCTGATGGCCGCGGACATCCTGATGTTCAATGCCAACAAGGTGCCCGTAGGCAAGGACCAGATTCAGCATATCGAAATGGCGCGGGATATCGCTGCGCGTTTCAACCACCACTACGGCGAGCACTTTGCGCTGCCCGAAGCGGTGGTCGATGAGCATGTTTCCGTATTGCAGGGCCTCGACGGCCGCAAGATGAGCAAGAGCTACGGCAATACCATTCCGTTGTTCCTGCCGGAAAAGAAACTGAAAAAGCACATCAACAAGATCAAGACCAACCTGTTGGAGCCGGGTGAGCCGAAAGATCCGGATACTTCTACCGTATTCCAGATCTGGCAGGCGTTTGCCACACCCGAGCAGACCGCGGAAATGCGCAAGGCATTTGAAGAGGGAATCGCCTGGGGCGAGGCCAAGAAACAGCTGTTTGAACTGATCAACGGGCAGATTGGTGAAGCGCGCGAGCGCTATGAAACCCTGCTGGCCAATCCGGCGCAGATTGAAGAGGAGCTGGAAAAAGGCGCAGAAAAGGCGCGTGCCTATTCCCGTCCTTTCCTCGCTAAACTGCGCGAAGCGGTGGGTATCCGCAAGATTGGCTGATACGCTGACCTAGCGCTTTACTCCTGAGCCCACTATCCAGTGGGCTCATTTATTTTGCGGGCCGGTATTTCCGGTTCCGCGCTCCCTCTCAGCGTTGCCGGCCTGTTTTTCTCCGCGGTTTGCCGGGGGCGCGGGCCAGCCCTCCCTCTGTTGACCCGGTTTTCCATCGGATTCGTCGGTCTGGTCGTGAAATAGATGTACCTGGGTTTCAAACGGCATATCGATACCCGCTTCATCCAGCGCTTCTTTTACCGATTGAATGACCCGAGCCCGTATATGGGTGACATCGGTCTGGGCACTATTCGTCCACCAGCGGGCGCGAATGGTTACCCAGCTGGCGGCGAGCTCCCACGGCAGGGCTTCCGGCGCCGGTGACTGCTGAACGCCTTCAACCTGTGTCACCGCACTGCGGATAACGTCACACGCCTCGCCGATACTGTCGCTGTAGCCAATTCCGATTTCAAAATCGCTGCGTCGTTTAGTGTGGGCGGTTTTTACCAGCACGGCGTTGGTGTAGATGTCACTGTTGGGCATGACCACCCGCTGGCCGTCGTAGGTGTCGATGAGGGTAGCGCGGGTTTCTATGCGGTGTACGGTGCCCTCGAAGTCTGCGACTTTGATCTGATCGCCGATTTCAAAAGGCTGGCGCACGAGAATGAGCAGACCAGCGAGCCAGTTTTGCAGAATATCTTTGAACGCAAAGCCGATGGCCACGGAGCCCACGCCCAATCCGGCGATCAGGTCACCGGGCTTGAGGCTGGGCATGACAATGGTGGCGGCAAGGAGAAAGCCCACCAGTATCACGCTCCACTTGACCAGGCTACCCAGTACCTCTCCCAGATTACTCCGGTCTCTGCGGGTGAGATGCCGCCGCACAACAAACCGGAAAATACTGCCAAGAATAAAGGCAATCAGTAATACCAATAGCGCGACGGTGAAGTTGGGTATCAGTTTGATCGCACCATCCACCCAGCTGTCGACCTGGTCTATGGCGGCACTGTAGTCCGCAGAAACACTATTCTGCTGTCCGGCTTCGCTAGTTTGAGCGCCTGTGTTCTGCATCGTGAAAAATCTGCGGCAAGTGGTAAATCAGCCAGGATTGCTCAGGCGTATATCCAGGGCAAACTCGGCACTCTCTCCGTTCTGTGCTGCGCTGCGCATCAGGTAGATCAGAACCTTGTAGGTGCCGTCTCTCGGCAGGGTCACGGAAAAGCGCGAGTGCTGGCCGTGGCCCCGGTGCAGTGCGCGCGGAGCCGCAGGTGCGGTAATACGGTAGCCCGCCCGGGTATTACTGCTGTGCACGTCAAGCTCTAACGATTGGCCGGTTTTGGCATCGATCAGGTATTCGATGGCCTGGTGGCCATTGATGGTCGCGGTAACCCGCGCAGTCTGGGTTTGGGGGGCGGATGCGGGGCTGTCGCTATGAAGCTCCACTCTTTCACGCAGGGCGTGGCTAACGCTGGTATCGGCAGCCGCGGGCAGGGCGCACAATAGTAGCTGCACCAGCAGCGGTGCGCAGAGTGAATGTCGGAGCAGCAGGTTTATTCGCACTGGTAGCCCTGATAAAGGATCAATCAAGGCATCCAGTGTAGATTCGCGGAGGGGCTAATAGTCGTTTAGTCGTTCTGCCAGCCATTTTGCCGGCAGATTTAGGCGTTCAGTAGACTTTCCTGGCCTATACGCCGCTATGCTGTTCCGTCTCTCGTTGGAAACGGCCATGCTGGAGATAGTGGATTACCTGCCGGATGACCTTTGGGTTTTTCATCATGAAAACGTGGGTGACCGGCATTTCCAGGTGATCTTGCATCCCTTGCAGGCGTGTGCGCGATACGGTGACCTTTCCGTCATCCTTGCCCGGAAGCATGCCGGAAAGGATCGGATTGATGCTTTTGGTTCCGGCGATGATACCGACATCAAAATTCGCGCCTCCCAGTGTGTTCGGAACACTCATTTTACCGCTGCCGAGCTGCAGCCCCGCATCGCCGAAGATAAAGTGGAAACCGGGGAAACTGCCCAGCTTGTCCACCACTTCACTGCCCTGATTGGGTGGGCCCAGCATGACCACCCGTCCCAGGTTTTCAATATTCACCCGGCTCAGGTACTGACGCACCAGAATGCCACCCATCGAGTGGGTGACAAAATGCACCTGCGATGCTGGCGCATTGTCATCGCCTGTTGCCCGGGCGCATTCGTCCAGGGCGGGGGCGATTGCCGGGCCGGCGAGCTTTTCGATGGGGAAATCGGTCGAAGGGTAATTCACATTGACCGCGATATACCCTGCCTTGTCGATGGCCCGTTCCAGCTTTTCCATCGAACTTTCGGATTTGGCCAGTCCGTGCAGCAGGATCACGCAGTCATTGGTTTGGGAGGGCGCGCCCAGCGTGGGCCTGGCAAGCGTCGATAGCAGGCCGCATAAAAACACCGCGGAGATTTTACCAATGGGGAAATACTGCGTATTTAAGCGAGTAGCCATAAAAGGAAACCGGTGTCTGAATGGATCAACACCGATTCTACCCGCTTCAACCACCAAAAATCACGGCGTCTGGAATCAGGTAGTACTCCTGCTTCCCCGCCGCCAGCCACCAGTTGTCTCCCTGGCGCTGCCAGTTCAATGGGCTGCCGTCGTCGGTGCTGAAGCGGTCGTTGGCAAAGTAGAGCACCCGCTGGCCATGCTCTTCTATTGGTTTGCGGGTTCTGATTTCCGCCGAACCGGGCGCGCGCTTGACCTGCATGGGGCACTGGCGGCGGAAGTTGGGTTCTCCGGCAGAGCAGGGCAGATATCCGCTGGCATCGTAATCCCAGGCGATGCGACTCCGGCCGCGTTCGGAGCTGGAGTCGCTGCTGTTGGCGCTGTCGATATCCACACGCAGCTTGAAGTCCGCCGATTCATCGCGTCGGGCGGCGCTGCGCATCATGTAAACCTGAATGGTATAGGTCCCGTTTTTGGGGAGTGTGGCAGCGTAGCGATCACCATTGGTGGAGCCGATAAATATGGCGGCATCACCGGGGCCGCTGCCCGGCGCATAAACATTGAAATAGGTTGCCGTATGGTTGGTAGATAGCTTGACCACCATTTGCTGGCCCGCCTTGGCGGTGACCTTGTAATTTACCGTGTTATAGCCGGTGATATTGCTTGAAACTGATGTTCCGGTGGCACCTTTGGTAAAGCGCAGGACTTCGGTGCGGGCTTCGTCGGCCCAGGTGAAGTTGCAGAGCAGGGCAAAAATTAGCGCGCTCACGAGCTTTGATGGGGTCATAAACTGCATAGTTCCTCCCGCCAGTGGCGCGGTCAGTCGAAATTACGTCACTGGGTTTCAGTGTAGATCAGCGCCAGCGAAACGCTGATTATTGGCAGTGCGCTGAAAGCCGGACTGTTATCTGAGGTATTAATTCGTGTCCGCGTCGCGAGCGAGCGGGTGCAGTAGATCCACAAACTTTTGCGGATTGTCCGGTGTGACCACTATGGTGCGGATGGGAAGTCGGATAACCACCGTGTGGGAAATGTCGGTAGCAAAGGCGCGGTAGCGGCCCAGTTTCTGGTTGCGAAACAGGCCGGTAAAGCCAAACAGGCCACCGTTGCCAAAGATCCGGATGGACCCCCGGGTTGCATCCGGCTGATGGGAGACCGACTGCAAATCCTCCAGATTGACCCGCGTGCGCCAGCCCGGCCTGTGCACAATAAGATAGTGATCCTGCAGGCTGTAACCGCGCACGGAAAAAAGTGCGCAGAGGGCGAATATCGCCAGCGGCATCCAAGTACCCACCTGATACATCCAGGGGGGATTTTCTGGCGCTCTCGCCAGCAATACCGCGCTGATGCCAAACAGAATGACACCGCACAGGGACGTGATCAGCACCAGCTGGCGCCCCCAGGGAGCAGAGAATACGTGCGGGGCGGTTGGCTGAGTGGTCATAGGCTTGTATCCGGCGGGATGGAAAGGGGTTGCCCCAGATTGTAATCCCTGACCGGGAGCGGAGAAACACCCGGTCACCCCAGCGGCAAAATCCGCCTCCCGGCGCGGGCTTCGGGTTGCTATACTCCGCCCGCTTCAAATTGGCACCATTTTTCTGGAGAGATTCATGTCAGATGCACTTTGCGATATCGGTTTTATTGGCGCGGGGGTCATGGGGAAAAACCTGATACTCAACCTCGTCGACAACGGATACCGCGTATGCGCGTTTGACCTGGACCACGGGCGGCTCGAGGCGCTGCTGGAACAGGATGCCAAAGAGCGCGGCGACCAGCCGGCCCGGGTTGAAGTCTGCAATTCCTACACTGAGCTCCTGTCGCGGGTGAAAGCGCCACACCTGGTGATTCTCTCCGTTCCCGCCGGTGCGCCGGTAGATGACGTGTGCAACAAGCTGCTCGATGCCGGGCTGCAGGCGGACGACATCGTGATCGATACCGGCAACAGCTTGTGGACCGACTCTGTAGAACGCTGCAAGCGCTACGAAGGCAAGCTGATCTTCTTTACCACCGCCGTATCCGGCGGTGAAGTGGGTGCTCGTTTCGGACCGTCGTTGATGCCGAGTGGCGACCGCTATGCCTGGGCGCGTATTGAGCCGGTCTGGCATGCCATTGCCGCCAAGGTGGATCCTGCAACCGGACAGCCCATCGAGCGTTTCGAGCCGGGCAACCCGGTGGTAGAGGGCGAACCCTGCGCTGCCTATATCGGCCCCATCGGTTCCGGGCACTTTGTGAAAATGGTGCATAACGGTATCGAATATGCCGATATGCAGATGATCTGCGAAGTCTACGATGTGATGCGCAGTGCCCTGGAGATGACCCCGCAGGAAATTGCCGGAGTCTTCCGCGAGTGGAATAAAGGGGTGCTGAACAGTTACCTGATCGACATCAGTGCCGAAGTGCTGGACACCCTCGACTCTGAAACCGGTAAACCGCTGGTGGATGTGATTCTCGATCGCGCGGGGCAGAAGGGAACCGGCCTGTGGACCGCGGTTGGCGCACTGCAGGTGGGCTGCCCGGCGCCAAGTATTGCGGAAGCGGTATTCGCCCGCTCCCTCTCTACGCGCAAGGTGTTGCGCACCCGTGCGGCCAAGAAGCTGGTGGGACCGGACGTAGCACCGTTGCCCCAGGAGAAACGCGAGGAGGTCATCGAGCAACTGCACGACGCGCTGTATTGCGCGAAAATCTGCGTGTACGCACAGGGATTCGACCTGATGAAGCTCGCGGCTCGGGAACAGGGCTGGGAGCTGAATTTTGCCGAGATCGCCAGAATCTGGCGGGCAGGCTGTATTATTCGCGCGGTATTCCTGCAGTCCATCAGCGATGCCTACGAGCGGGATACCAAGCTCTCGAACCTGCTTCTGGACGACTTCTTTATCGATCAGATCGCAAGCCATCAGGGCAACTGGCGCCGGGCCGTGGCCGATGCCACCATCGGCGGTATTCCTGTGCCGGCACTGTCTTCCGCGCTCAGTTATTACGATGCATTCCGTCGTGAATCGCTGCCGGCGAATCTGTTGCAGGCGCAGCGCGACTTCTTTGGCGCGCACACTTTCTCACGTGTGGATCGCCCGGAGCAGGAGAAGTACCACGTGCTGTGGAGTGAAACGGGAAGACCGGTCAAAAAACTCTGAGTCCCGGCCTTCAATATCAATCTAGTTTTTCGGCTTCAAAGCGCAGCTTGGCCTCCCGTTTCAGGGTGGCCAGGAATTGGTTGAACGGTTTAATTTCCTCTACTGGAACATAGCGAGCGGGTATTTCCAGTCTGGAAATGACTTCGAGTTCCTTGGGGGATATTTCGTGGACGGACCGTGAAAGTGAACCGTACTTGTGTTTCAGGTCCAGTGTCTGCCCGGGGAAGCTCAACGCCCAGAGTTTTCCAAGGTCAAACGCATAGCGGGATTCCACGCTGAGTCCGGGAAACTGGTAGCCATAGTGCTCGTTGTCGATGACCAGGCTCTGCAGCTCGTCCCGCATCCAGCTGTCATATTCGGTATAGGCCAGATTCGCTTCCGGATCCGACAGGGGTTCGTATTGGACTTCGGACTGAATCAGAAGCTCGGGCGCGATTTGGTCGGAATGGGTAAATGAAAACTGCGGTTCCTTATCGGAGCCGTAGACTTCCTGATACTGCTTCTGCGCCCATTCAATTCGTTCCTCCGGTGCCCGGGCAGAGAGTATCGAACGCATTGAGCCCGCATACTCCCCGGAGTACTTTCGCGTCGTCTTTTCTATTTGCCCACCTTTCTCGTCGAATGCAATTTCCGTATTGGCGTCCATCTTCCAGCGATACTTGTTCAGCGGCAGTGTCACTGGCTCCGTGACTGGTTTAATCGGTAGCGCAGCGCTGCCCTGAATCCAAGCGGGAAGCGCACTCCAGTCGGTGTCAGTATCGGTGGCGTCGATGCAAAAGTTCATTTCCGGCTGGTCATTACATACGATCACGTGGTCGAAGTAATTCGTTGCGGGAAGCGTCAGGTTGGCCAGGCTTTTGCGCTCGGTCGCTACCAGAACCGGAATGGGGTTCAGTCCAAGTCTCTGCAACAATTCCAGCAATAGCGCCGATTTGTCCTTACAGTCTCCATAGCGATTGTGCAGGGTCTCGTGAATATTGTGCGGGGTGATCGCATTGCCGAGCCCGGACATGGAGTTGTAGCGGATTTCTCGGGAGACAAACTGGTGGATTGCAGAAATCTTTGCTTCCAGCGAGGGCTGGTCTTCTGTGAGCGTCGTAAAGAGCTTGTCGACCTCCGCCGAAGACACCCGGGCATCATCGAATTTGTTTTGCATCAATGTGGCGATATCTGTCCAGGGTAAATCCCCTTCGGTAACCACCAGCTGATTGATCACGTCCCGCCAATAGACGGTGTTATCTCGCTTGAGTGCCGCTATCTGTTTGGCTGCGCATGTAATGGTGCCGGATTCGGCACTGCAGTGAAGTGCATCACTGGCATTCTGGTACTGCAGGTCGACACCGGGGGCGCTGCTGACCTGGACGTGGTAGTTCTGGTACTCGTAGGTGCCCCGGGGATAAAAAATTCTCGACCATGGCGCTTCCAGTTGCGACTTGTCCGTGATGACTTCGTAATCGACAAAGCTGAGACCGCCACTGGAAAGTCCCGGTATTGGAATCACCGCTATTTTGGTGTCGGTGAAGGTATTGTATTGATTCGATTCCACCACCTGGATGTTGGCCGGGTCGAACACCTGAATGTTCCCATCCGGGGAAATGGACCCCGCGGAGTGGATGGTGAGCCGCTCATTACCCCGGTTGAAGTAGATGAGCTCGTTTCCCTGTTCTTCAATTTCACTGGAAGTAGCGTAGTAGGTGACGGTCTGGATTCTGGATCGTACTTCCGACTCGCCAACGTGGATATCCGCTCGGAATCCCGCCAATGTGTATCTGGATGGGACATCGCCAAGCAGATACTCCTTCGAGAAATCCATCAGCGCCTGATTAGTCTCCCCGGTCCAGCTGATGTTGTCTTTGGAGGATTCCGCAGCAGATACATCGGAGCTCACCGGCAATACGAATGCCAGCGGCAGTAAGAAGGTGGTTACGATAGATTTCATAGTGGGCGAAATCCTTTCTCCGTACTTTGATAGTCGGCAAGCGAGTGCGCGAAATCGGCTTTCGTGGCAATAAGTTGTCCGTAGAGTTCGTAAATTCCCTGATCCGTTTCGATGGATCTGCTGGTTACAAGCACCTTGTTACCCAGTAGTGATCCTTCACAGGTGAGGGAAGCCATAATTTGGCTGCCGGTATGATCGCCACCATCGAGGAACTCACGATTTTCCTTACAGCTTGTTTGCATAAACTCGGCAGAGGCCTCTTCGGTGCGAAATGCCGAGATCTGATCCAGAGAAGATTCTTTTCCATGCGGGAAAACCACGAAGTAGGCGTCGGTATTGGCACCTTCCAATTCCATAAGTGCCGTCCCGTCTGAGTGGGAACCGATTTCTACGCGCGCCCAGTGGTCACCCTTAACTTCAATGGAAAACGGGTGTCCCTCTTGTGAAGCAATGTCCCCGTTGTTTAACTGCTGTAATTGGTTCCCGCCAAAGAGCTGTGTGTAGAACAGCAGAACGCACAGCAGTATGGTGGCAACCGGCAGGCAGACTACCGAGATGACCCACTCAATCGCATGGAAGCGTCGTGCAGGGATGGAGTTTTCTGACAGCTGTTCCCAGTATGCGCTGCGGATACGGTTTACCCGCGTGTGCAAGACCGAAAAGAGGACAGTACCGACGAAGAAAACAGCAACAAACCATTGATCGGAATTGGGTACTTTGTCGGCGATATTGATCAGCAGGGTTACTAGCCACATACCGATCAGCCAGGCTCTTTTCCATCCGCCCCAGGCGGGCGGCAGTTGGCAGCGGGTTTCTGCATTCTCGAGTAGTCGTAGTAGTCGGGGGTAGGCGAAGAATTGGGCCAGAAGGAAGTAGGGAGTGAGAATCCACCAGCCGGGAGAAACCGGTTCTCGATTGATCGTTCGGCAGTCTTTCGTCAAGCGGTACAGATAGTAGGAGAAGTAAAGGCCGAAGGTGGCTATAAACAGCACAAGCTCCCATCCCACTGCTCTCGGTCTGGCGACACTTAGGGGGTCGATCTTGTCGAGCTCGGTTTGCGACAGGCCGCTGCGGTCAGCAACCGGCTTGGAAGCGTCCCAGCCGGATCCGGGGGGGACTTCTGGAGTGGAAGCCGAGGCATTGGTGGACATGAATAGTCTTCCTTCCCTGATTGTTATTCTTGATTGTCCCCGAGTATCTCAAACCTCGATCTTTTTTGCGATTGGAGGGGTAAAGGCATAGCAGCCGAGACTAAACTAGCGGCCATCCATGGCCGTGTTGCGTTGCCGCAGTTGCTATGTAACCAGGTGGGAATGAGCCTACTTAGACCACTTCTTCCACTTCCGCCGCCAGCTGTTGTTCGCTGTCTGCACGGGAGGCGCGGGCGACGATCTCGTCGACGCTAGCAGTGTCCGTATTGAGGCCGCCAAATGCGGTTAGCAGATCCTTGAGCAGTGCGGAGATCTCCAGGGTCATCACCGAGAATTCGATGTCAAAGCGTTGGGCTGCGTTGTCTGCGTCCGCGTTGTCGGCCTTTTCGGTAACCGCGTCGCTGAACTTCAGGCGCTTGATGGAAAGTTGGTCATCCACCATCAGCTCGACACCTTCTCGCCATACCAGCCCGAGCTTGTGCACCTGCATGCCCGCCACCAGGTGGTTGTGGATCTCCTCAGCGCACAGATCCTGGTTTTTACAACGGATCACGCTGCCGGATTCCTGTGGATCGCGCAGTTCACACTCGTGGCCGAACTCGAAATTGGGCGGCGCTTCCGGCGCAGTGAGCCAGTGGGTCATGGACTGCTGGGGAATATTCTTCGCCGCCAGCGGTACCACGGAGAGGCTACTGATGGCTTCCCGCAGGTTCTCCAGCAGCTCTTCTGCGGCCTTGGCGGAGGAGGCGTTGACCACGATCCAGCCATCCTTGGGATCGATATAGGCAAATTGCAGGCGGGAACGGGCGAAGGCCTTGGGGCGCATCTCCAGCAAAACCTCGTCTTTGAGGTTCTGGCGTTCCTTGCGACCGACACTGCGGGCTTCTTTCTCCGAGATAGCCAGGGCCATCTCCTCTACCTTCTCATTGATCACCGCAGCGGGGATCACTTTTTCCTGCT
The DNA here is from genome assembly GCF_013367775.1 of Microbulbifer sp. YPW1. Taxonomy (NCBI): domain Bacteria; kingdom Pseudomonadati; phylum Pseudomonadota; class Gammaproteobacteria; order Cellvibrionales; family Microbulbiferaceae; genus Microbulbifer; species Microbulbifer sp. YPW1. The sequence goes on along the minus strand of NZ_CP055157.1, from coordinate 4,366,376 downwards.
TCTTGGCACATACCATCAGGTAGCCGTTGGCGGCGTGTACCAGTTCGCTACCGTGACGCCCCAATGGCGGAACCCAGCCGTAGCGGGCCATATCCTGGCTGCCGCAGGGCACAAAGGCGTCTGGCTCCAGAAGTTCGTTCAATTTTTCAGCAGAAAGTGTGAATTCGCGGGTAAGTCGGTAGACGCGCAGGTTTTTAAACCACATACAGCAGGCCAATTGTCGGGTTGAAAATTTGGCCGCGCATTATGCGATGTATACAACGCGGGAACCAGTCAAAGTCGGGACCGGTGGTTCCCGGTAAGTCTCACGCAGCCGTATAAAATTTGAGCGTTATGTTTACAGGTCCAAGCTGCCTTTCTGGCTTTGTGCGTAGACGGTATAGGGAAGCGCGACGGTGTCTGTGGCGGCCGAGAATACGCTGTCGACCAGATAAACCCCGACCATTGGAAGGAAATAAATGGAGCTGCCATTGGAGTTCAACTTGCACATATTGTAGGCAACACCGCTATAGACACGGGGCACACTGACGCAGCCAGAGTTTTGCTTTTTAAGGTTGCTGGCAATCTCGGCGTCGGAGCTGCTCAGGGTGGTAACGGTGCCGCAGCCAGACAGCGCGATAAGGGACAGAGCAACAAGAAAATATTTCACAGGGTTTCCTTTTTTGTTGGTGTGGGGGTTCGGACATCAGCCGTCAAACAATGTTCAGGATTTCCGCGGGGTGGGCGAACAGGTGGGCCGGATCGTGCTCGTCGAGCTCCGCGCGGGAGCCGTAGCCCCACAGAACCCCGGCACAGGGGAGCTGATTTTTTGCAGCGGCGGACAGGTCGAAATGGCGATCGCCAATCATCAGGGATCGGGTAGTGATCCTGTTCTCTGCGAGCAATCCCTGCAGTTGCTGCCACTTGGCGATTCCCACATCACCGCCGCTCACAAACTCGAAATAGTGATACAGGTCGAATTGCTTGAGGATACGTTCTGCAAAGTCAGCGCGTTTGGAAGTGCATACCCCGAGTCGAATACCATCAGCTTGGCTGAGGCGTTCCAGCATCTCGCTAATACCGGGATACAGGGAATTTTCCGCGTAACCGGTATCCGAATAACGTTCCCGGTATTTGTCTACCAGGGCCCGGATATGCGTGCTGTCTTCCGAGCCGGTGAGCTTGGCCAGGGTAACTTCCAGCGGCGGGCCAATATATGGCGTCAACTCGCTGGCAGTACGCGGCGCGTAATCGTGAGCGAGCAGCGCATGATTCATGGAATTCACAAAGCCTTCCGCCGGGTCGCTCAGGGTTCCATCCAGGTCAAAAAGCAGCCATTGATAAGCAGGCATAAGTCTCCTTCATAGGTTTCGTGTGCGACGCTACTGGCAGAGGTTGGCAAAGGTGCCGCGCGTCAGTGCGAGCAGGTCTTGCGGTGCGAGTTCTATCTCGAGCCCCCGGCGGCCAGCGCTAACGAACAGGGACTCATGGGCTTTTGCAGAATCGTGCAGGAATGTAGGCAGGGGCTTTTTCTGCCCAAGGGGACTGACACCACCAAGTACATAACCGGTGGATCGCTGCACAAGCTGCTTGTCCGCCATTTCCGCTTTTTTGGCACCGGCAGCCCTGGCGATCAATTTCATACTGAGCTGGGATTCCACAGGGATAATCCCCACAGCGAGCTGCTTCCCGTCAAGGCTCACCACCAGAGTCTTGAAGACTTGTGCAGGGTCTACTTGTAACTTTGTCGCAGCTTCGAGTCCATAGGAATCCGCGCCGGGATCGTGGGCATATTCGTGAATACTGTGGCGAATCCTGGCCTTTTTAGCCCTGTTGATAGCGGGTGTCATACTGTGTGGGTATCAGATTTTTCCCCATTTTGTCTTTAATAGCCCGGGAATACAAAATGCGCAAATTTTGTCGTAAAGAAAGTGCCTGATGGTGGCTTTCCTGATCCGGAGCATTATTAGCTCCGGTCCTTCAGGCTCATTCACTGGCGAGGCTGGATGCAGACGCTAAAACTGATACCCGAGATGTATCCCGATAAACGTCCCGTTCCTGAAATAGCTTCTTACATTGTCTTTACGGTACTGCTTTCCGATATTGGCACCCGCGAGAAAACCGGACTGACTGGCGCCACTGAAGTAATACGTGTAATTGCCGTACAGCGCTACCTCATATCCGTCCTTTCGGATAGTGGGTTCATCTAGCCCGAAATAGCCCGCTGGATAGTAAGCATTACCGCCGTCTACGGTCCGGGTTCTCAAAGCAATCCCGAGTCCATGCTTTTCATTCAGGGCGCGTTCCCAGCCCAGTGTCAGGCCGATGTCTGAATCCTCGATGTGGGCGAGACCGGCTCCGGCATAGAAGATGTCATCATTTGCTTTTACCGAGTATTTCAAGCCGGCGAATCCGCCGTATGGTGTGCCCATGCCAATTGCGATCTTGGATTCACTATTGGCCATTGCGATACAGGGAAAGAGAGCGAAAAACAGGTAGAGTGCTTTCATAGTAGGGGGCGTTCTTCACGTTGTTATCGACGGGGTAGGACTGGTGTTTTGGATTTAAGTTCCCTTTATGGTCGTTTTCGGGGAATTAAATTTTTTTCGGGGTGGTGCGAAGGTCCTGTTCTCAGGCTTTGATCTGCATGCGGCAGATACAAAAAAGCCCGGCATTGAGGCCGGACTTGGACGCGCTATCAGCGCTGAGGAATGGCCTCAACTACCTTCAGGAAGTAATTCCAGAAGTTGCCCACGCTTTCGATATGTACCCGCTCTTCCGGAGAATGGGCGCGGCGGATGGTGGGGCCGAAGGAAACCATATCCCAGTGAGGGTAGGGTTTGGCCAGCAGGCCGCATTCCAGGCCAGCATGAATCACTTTTACTTTCGGATCTGCGCCTTCCATCTCTTTGTACACGTCTTTCATCAACGCCAGCAGCGGGGACTGCATATTCGGCGTCCAGCCCGGGTAGGCGTTGTCCAGAGACGCTGCGGCGCCGGCGAGTTCAAATGCCGCCGCAACGTTGAGGCCGTGCTGGTCGCGGGCGCTGTCGGAGAGGCTGCGCACCAGGCACTGGATACGCACGCGGCTGGCGCCGTCTTCGGTCTCGGTCACCACGCGTGCCAGGTTGTTGGAGGTGTCCGCAATGCCCTCCAGTGCGGTGCTCATCCGTTCGACTCCGTTGGGGCAGGCGCGCAGTGCGAGGATCAGCTTGCGCTGGCTGGCACTGTCCATAACGCTATCGGGTGCTTCGCACTCCTCCAGGGTGATATCCAGTTTGGCTTCGTTGTCGAGTTCTGCCTTGATGATCGCGATCTGCTGCAGGGCAATCTCCATCAGGCGGGCGGCATTGTCCACAGGTACGGTGATGACGGTAAAGGATTCGCGCGGAATCGCATTGCGCAGGCTGCCGCCGTCAAGGCTCGCAATGCGCAGGGCCGCCAGTTCGGTTTGTGCGGCGTCGATAATACGGTTGGCAATTTTGTTGGCGTTGCCGCGGCCCTTGTCGATATCCAGCCCGGAGTGGCCGCCGCGCAGGCCGCGCACGCTCAACTTGAAGGCTTTGTGGTCTGCAGGCACCGGTTCTGCGGTGTAGGGCAGGGCGACGTTGACGTCCACGCCGCCGGCGCAGCCCACGTAAAGCTCGCCTTCGTCTTCGGTGTCCAGGTTCAGTAGCAGTTCCGCTTCGAAATGGCCCGGCTGCAGGTTCTTGGCGCCGGTCATGCCCGCTTCTTCGTCGATGGTCAGCAGGGCCTCGAGCGGCGGGTGGGGAATATCAGTGGATTCCAGTAGTGCCAGAATGGCCGCGACACCGATGCCGTTGTCCGCGCCCAGGGTGGTGCCCTCGGCTGTCACCCACTCGCCGTCGATGTAGGGCTTGATGGAATCTGTCAGGAAATCGTGATCCGTGTCCGCATTTTTCTGCGGCACCATATCCACGTGGCTTTGCATCGCCAGTATTTTGCGATCTTCCATGCCCGGTGTGGCGGGTTTCTTGATGATGATATTGCCGATCTGGTCCAGCTTTACATCGAGGCCACGGGCATTGGCAAAGTCCAGGATATACGCCACCACCTTGTCCTCGTGCTTGGACGGGCGGGGGATTTCACACAGCTTGGCAAAGTGTTTCCACAGGGGTTGCGGGTTGAGTTCGGCAATGGTGGACATGGTGGTTCCTTGATCTTGACCGTGGATAGGTAAATCCGGATGGGCCGGAGACGGCCGCGGAGCTTTTGGCTCCGCAGCTGGAAGTCTAGTCTGGGCATGCGCGAGACCGGTCACCCGGTGTCACGGGTTGGCGACTTTACTCTGCACTGGTGCTTTCACTGGCCAGTTCAAAAGCAATGCGGCGTTTTTCTGTGTCGACCGCGGCCACTTTCACCTGAACCTGTTGATCCAGTTGGAAGGTTTCTTCGCCGCGGGTGATACGCAGGCGCTTGCCGTCGAATTCGAACGGATTCTTTTTGCTGTTGAAGCGGACAAACCCGTTGATGCCGAATTCATCGAGGCGCACACCGATACCCGCACCGTTGACCAGGGTGATGGTGCCGGTGAACTCTTCGCCGGTTTTGCCTTCCAGGAACTGGCAGAACAGCCATTGTTGCAGGGCGCGATCTGCCTGGCGGCCTGTGCCGACGCTTTGCTGTAAGGCTTCGCTTTGCTCATCGTCCAGGGCCGGCTGGGTTTCTCCCTGCTGGGCGGCGCGCAACACCCGGTGGTTGTGCAGGTCGTTGAATTTGCGGATCGGTGAGGTGACGGTCGCATAGTGTGCCAGACCCAGCCCCAAATGAGCGGCGGCACTATTGCTCAGTTCACCCGGGCGCAGCATGCGCTTCAGTACGGCGAGAACGTTGTGCATTTCGGTATCGCTGTGGGATTCCAGCTCTTTCACCAGCTTCAGATAGACGTCCAGCTGATGCAGGTCCTGCTCGGCATACTCCGGCAGTGTTTCTTTCAGCAGTGCGCGGATTTCTGCCATGCGTTCGTCGCGGAAACCCAGGTGGATAGAGAAGCAGCCAGCCCCCAGCTCGGCGAGCTTTTCACCGGCAGAGATATTTGCAGCCAGCATGGCTTCTTCCACCATGCGCTGGGCTGCAGTGCGCTGCTGCTTTTCAATGCGCTCGATCTTGCGCTGATCGTTGAGGATGAGGTCGTAATCCGGGCGGTCTTCCATTACCAGCGAGTGGCCGGCGCGATACGCTGCGCGGGCTTTGCTCAGGACGTCCAGACGACGGAGGCTGTCGTGTTGCTCAGCGGGTACTGCAGACGCATCGCCCTCGATAAATTGCGCTACCTGGGCATAGCTCAGTTTGTGCTGCGAGCGTATGGCGGCAAACTCGTAATCGAAGCCTTTCAGGGCGCCATCTTTACCCACTTCAATACGCATCACCAATACCGGGCGCAGTTCACCGGCAATCAGGGAGAAACTGTTTTCACACAGGTTTGCGGGCAGCATGGGCAGGGTTTCGCCTGCCAGATAGACGCTGTTGGCGCGCTTGCGGGCTTCTTTATCCAGCGCAGAGCCTGCCTCGATCAGGCTGGAGGGGTCGGCCACCGCGATGTGCAGGGTCCAGCCGTCGTCGGATTCGGTGACGGCAAGGGCGTCATCCATATCTTTGGTGGTTTCCGCATCGATGGTGACAAAACCCAGTGCTGACAGGTCGTTGCGCTCGGCGCAGAGTGCTTCCAGCCGTGCCGGGATGGATTCCGCCTGTTGCAGTGCTTCCTTTCCAAACTGGTTGGGCAGTCGATACTGGGCGACCACAAAGGCGTGCTCGATACCGGCGTTATCCGGCTTGCCGATTACGGTTTCCACTTTCGCCTGGGACTTTCCGTCCTTGAACGGGTGACGGGTGAGTGAGCAGGCGATGAATTCACCCGGCTGTGCTTTGCCGCGGGCCTTTGGGGGCAGGAAAATCCAGCGCGACAGGCCGTGTTCGCTGGGCTGGATGAAGTGGCCCTGGCCGCGCTGGACGTACTGGCCCACCAGATATTTGAGGCTGGACTCGACCAGCTGATCAAGTTCAGCGGAAAGCTTGCCATTGTCCTCTTCGGTCAGGCTGACCCTTACCCGATCCCCGGGAAATACCCGGTCCATCTCCGCCGGCGGCAGGAATGCCTCGCGCCCGTCGTCCAGCACCACAAACCCGAACTTGCCACTGCTGCCGCGTACGCGCCCCTCGGCAAATTCCTTGGTGGAACGGATGTCGGTCTTCAGCTGGGACAGCTGTTTCAGGGCGTCGGCGTTGAGCATGGAAGTATCTCTGTTACTCGGGGTAGGTCTGTTAGGGCGCGGATTCTACCAGACGGACGGTGACAGGCCAGCGCAGTCGCCGCAGGCGGGTGCTTGCAGTGAGGAAGGGGCCGTTCACGGGGTGGGGCATCAATGTTGTGCAAGAAGTGACCAGTGCGCCGATTTGGTTTTCGCGGGTGTTCTCATCCCAAAAATAATGAAATTTTAGGATGAGTTCGATACTTATTGGTCTGTGACTGCAAAGAATGCAATGCCCATAAGTGCCCAGTGGCTATATTCTAAGAGCCTACAATAAAACACGGTTGCGGACAGAGCTGACACAATTGGCCGCGTCTGGCGCCGACGTAAAACCGGCCTCCGGAGAGGATTGTTATGAGTATTTTTTCCCACCCCGCCTACGATAATCACGAAGAAGTCGCCTTTTATCACGACGCAAAAAGTGGTCTGAAAGCGATTATCGCGGTGCACAACACCAATCTGGGGCCGGCACTGGGTGGATGTCGCATGTGGCCCTATGCGGACGACTCCGAAGCGCTGAATGATGTTCTGCGTTTGTCACGTGGCATGACCTACAAATCTGCCATGGCCGGCCTGAAGCTGGGTGGTGGCAAGTCCGTCATCATCGGTGACCCCCGCAAAGAGAAAACCCCCGAACTGCTGCGCGCCATGGGCGACTTCCTCAATACCCTGGGTGGCCGCTACATCACCGCGGAAGACTCCGGCACCAGTGTTGAGGATATGAAAGTTATTGCCGAGCGCAGTAAATTTGTTTCCGGCGTTATCGCGGGCCAGGAACACGGTGGCGACCCGTCCCCGTCCACCGCTTATGGCGTGTTCGTGGGCCTGAAAGCGGCTGTTGCACACCGCTGGAACCGTACCGACCTGAACGGCCTGAAAGTTTCCATCCAGGGTGTGGGCAATGTGGGTTTCCGTCTGGGTAAATTGCTGAAAGATGCGGGTGCGGAACTGTTCGTTACCGATATTTTCCAGGACAACATTGACCGTGCGGTAAACGAGCTGGGTGCCACCGCCGTTGGCGCCGATGAAATTTTCGACCTGGACGTGGACCTGTTCGCCCCCTGTGCCCTCGGTGCAATCCTCAATGACAACACCATCGACCGCCTGAAGGTCGGCGCCATCGCCGGCGCAGCCAACAACCAGCTGGCCGAAGAGCGCCACGCACAGGTGCTGAAGGATAAAGGCATCCTGTACGCGCCGGATTACGTGATCAATGCCGGTGGCATCATTGATGTGTACTACCAGCAGATGGGCCAGGAGCTTGGCGAATACAACGCGGCGCAGGTGAAGGCGCATATCGAGACCATTGGCACCACCATGGAAGAAGTTTTCCAGCGTGCCGATGAATCTGGTGAGACCACTGCCCATGTTGCGGATCGTATCGCTGAAGAGCGTTTCGGCCACAAGGATGCGCTGAACAAGGCAGACTCCGCAGCGGCCTGAAAGGGACGCTGAACTCTGTGCTCTGCAAAGCCAACTGTTAAAGGTCCAATACGTGTGACCGGTAAGGCCGCCTGGCGGCCGATCGAATCTCCCTGGCGATGACATCGTCTCTCTGTGAAGTATATTTCGGGCGCCACGGCGCCCGTTTTTTTTGCCTACACTTGCCTGCATTGAACGGATGCAAAATCAGGATAAGTGACAATGAAATTGCGAAGTGGTCTGGTACCAGTCGGCTTGTTCGTCTTATTGATGTCGGCTGGGATGGCCGGTTGCGACCGCGATGGGGAGGGCGGTGAGCGTTCCGAAAATGTGCACAAAGCCCTGCGCATGGATAAGGAAGCTGCTGCCAGCAGCAAAGCCGCAGCCAGTCGTAATGGTGCTTTTGTACAGCCCCCAAAAATCGAGCTGCCGTATCACAAGGAAAAGTTAAAAAACGGCCTTACCGTAATCGTGCATGAGGATGATAAGGCGCCGGTGGTGGCAGTGAATATCTGGTACAAGGTCGGCTCGAAAGATGAGGTCCGCGGCAAAACCGGTTTCGCCCATTTATTTGAACACCTGATGTTCAACGGCTCGGAGAATTTTCCCGGCGAGTACTTCGAACCCTTCCAACGCTCCGGTGCCACCGATATGAATGGCACTACCAGCAATGATCGCACCAATTATTTCGAAACCGTACCGGTGGGCGCACTGGATATGACGCTTTGGATGGAGTCCGATCGAATGGGGCACTTCAAGGGTGCCATCAGCCAGGAGAAACTCGACGAACAGCGTGGGGTAGTGAAGAACGAAAAACGCCAGGGAGAGAACCGTCCCTACGGCCAGGCATTCGACCTGATTGCCGAGAATACCTTCCCATCTGACCATCCATACTCCTGGACCACCATCGGATCCATGGAAGACCTTGATCAGGCCAGCCTGGAGGACGTCAAACAGTGGTTTTCCGATTATTACCAGCCCGCTAATGCCATCCTCGTTATCGCCGGCGACATTACGATCGAGGAGGCAATGAAGAAAGCGCGCGAGTATTTCGGCGATATCCCCAGCACCTCGGTCCCGGACGAGTTGAAGAATTGGGAGCTGCCGATCCAGGTCAACAAGCGCCTGGTAACTACGGATCAGGTACCGCAAACCCGTATTTACAAAGTGTGGAATGTACCGGCGATTGGTAGTGACGAAGAAGACGCACTGGACCTGCTCACCTCCCTGATGGCCAATCGCAAAAATTCCCTGCTTTACCGCCGGCTGGTGCGTGACGAGCAAGTAGCCACCAGTGTCAGTGCGTTTTACTACGCGCGTCAGCTCGCCGGCCAGATCATCGTGATGGTGGATGTGAAACCGGGGCAGTCCGTGGAAGAGGTCGAGAAACTCCTCAATGACGAGCTGCGCGAGTTTGCCAGGACGGGTGTGAGCGAGGAGGAGTTGCGCCGTATCAAGCAAAGTGAGTTTGCCAGTCTGGTGAAAGGGCTGGAGAAGATCGGTGGCTTTGGCGGCAAGACCGATCTGCTTGCGCGCTCGGAGTTTTATTACGACGACCCGGGAGCCCTGCTCAATGGGATCGAGGATTACGCCAAGGTGTCTGTGGATGATGTACAGGATGTGGCGCAGAGGTGGCTGAAGCCCAACCATTTCACCATGATCATTACGCCGAAAGAAAAGTTCGAAGTCACCGGTGAGGATGTGGATCGCAGTAAGTTGCCGGCGGTAGACAAGACAGTCGAGCTGGATCTCCCGGAGCAGCAGTCCTTCACCCTCGATAACGGCCTCAAGGTGGTGCTGGCGGAGCGGCACGATACCCCGGTGGTGTTCATGCGCCTGCAATACCGCAGCGGTGCCTCTGCCGATGGCGAGCAGCCGGGACTGGCATCGGTGGTGGCGCGAATGTTGAGTGAAGGGGCAGGGGATTTCGATAGCCTCGCGTTCAGCGCGCGTCAGGAAGAGCTGGGCGCGGCTATTGGTGCGAGCAGCGGTCTGGATTACAACTCGCTCAGTTTCAGCGCCCTGAAAACCCAGCTGGAGCCTTCGCTGGAGCTGTTTCGGGATGTGATTTCCAATCCCCTGTTCCCGGAGGCGGATCTGGCCCGGGTGAAATCCAACTGGCTCGACTCCATTCGTCAGGAAGAGGCTCAGCCCCAGGGGCTGGCCATGCGCAAGCTGCCGCCGTTGCTGTTTGGGGAGAATCATCCTTACGGCGCGCCCCTTACCGGTTCCGGCACGCCGGAGGCAATCCAGTCGATTACCCGCGAAGACCTGGTGAATTTCCACAAAACCTGGCTGAGACCAGATAACGCGCAGCTGACGGTGGTGGGGGATGTCACCAGGGACGAGATCCAGAAACTGCTGAACGATACCCTCGGTGGCTGGGATGCCCCGAGCGACCCGCTGCCGGCACTGGATATTCCTGTGGTGCAGCGCCCGGAAAAGGCGCGCATTTTCCTGCTCGACCGGCCGGGTGCGCAGCAGAGCTATATTATGGCCGGACTGGTCATGCCGCCGTGGCAAGCGGAGGGGGCCGAGGCGTTTGATGCGATGGCCTCAGCCATAGCCGGCAAATTTACCTCGCGGATCAACATGAACCTGCGCGAAGACAAGCACTGGTCCTATGGCGCGCGCGCGGTATCCCTGGACACCGAGGCGCAGCGGCCGTATATCGTGTTCGCGCCGGTGCAGACCGACAAGACGGCACCCGCGATGCAAGAGTTGCTCAAGGAATACAAGGCGTATCTGGGCAAGCGCCCGATAAAAGAGGGCGAGTTGAAAGACTATCAGGACGATGAAGTTCTGAAGCAGAGTGCGCGCTTCCAGACCAAGGGGCAGTTACTATCCAGTATCGCCTGGCAGATAGAGAAAGGATTGCCCGCGGAATATATCGCCAACTACCCGCAGCGGGTTAGCGCATTGACCCAGGAGCAGGTGGCGGCAGCGGCCAAAGAGTACCTTGCACCGGGCCAATTCACCTGGATGGTGGTGGGTGACCTGAGCAAGATTCAGAAGCCCATCGAGGAGCTGGGAATCGGTGAGGTAGAGGTGCTCCCAGCAGCGGAATAGCGCTTCTTCGTGGAGTTGTAAAAGCCCGGCCCTTTGTGCCGGGCTTTTTTTATGGCGGCTGGATACGGTAAATTGTGTTGCCGCGGTGCTGTGACCTCATATCTGCCAAAGCCCGCGAGCAATACAATAAACAGGGCCTGTCCCATTCCGCCCGAAAAACTGGATACTTCATGATCACACCCAAAATAATTTCAACGCGTGCGAAAGGTGTATTTCACGGCCTGCTGGGAATGTGCCTGGTGGCATTTGCGTCCCTGGTCCAGGCAGAGAATATCGCCGTCCACGCCGGTTGGCTGTTCGACAGTGAGGGCGGTCGCCTGCTCGAAAAGCGCACGGTACATGTCGTGGACGGCAAGGTGGAATCGGTGGAGCGGGGGTTTACCCAGCGTGATGGTGAGCGCGTGATCGATCTCAGTGGGTTTTCTGTTTTGCCGGGGTTGATGGATATGCATACCCACCTGGCCTACGAATACGGCCCGCGTACCTATACCGAGACCTTTACCTGGAACCCGGCGGATTACACCCTGCGCGCGGTCAATACCGCTGAGCGCACGCTGATGGCCGGTTTTACCACGGTGCGGGATCTGGGGGACAACAGCAATGTCACGGTAAGTCTGCGCAACGCCATCAATCGGGGTGAGATAGCGGGGCCGAGGGTATTTACTGCGGGCAAGTCTATTGCGACTACCGGTGGTCACGCAGACCCTACTAACGGCTATCGCCACTCGTTGATGGGTAGCCCTGGGCCGGCGGAGGGCGTCGTCAACGGTGTGGCCAGTGCCCGGCAGGCGGTGCGACAGCGCTACAAGGACGGCGCGGACCTGATCAAGATTACCGCAACCGGCGGCGTACTGAGTGTGGCAAAAAGTGGCCAGAATCCGCAGTTCATGGAGGATGAGGTTGAAGCGATTGTCGCCACAGCAAAAGACTACGGATTTACGGTAGCGGTACACGCCCATGGCAAAGAAGGAATGGAGCGGGCGATTCGCGCGGGTGTTGATTCCATTGAGCACGGCACCTACATGGACAACAAAACCATGGCGCTGATGGTCGAACACGGCACCTGGTATGTGCCGACCCTGATGGCGGGGGATTGGGTGACCCAGAAAGCGGCTATTGATGGATTCTTCCCGGATATGGTGCGCAGCAAGGCGGCGAAGATCGGCCCGCTGATTCAGGGCACATTTTATCGTGCGCATCGCAAGGGAGTGAAAATCGCCTTTGGCACGGATACCGGTGTCAGCCGTCACGGAGACAATGCCAAGGAGTTTTCGCTGATGGTGCAGGGCGGGATGAGCCCGGCCGATGCCATCCGTGCGGCCACCTGGAATGCGGCGCAGCTGCTCAACGCCCAGGATGAGCTGGGCAGCGTGTCAGCGGGGAAGTGGGCCGATATGGTGGCGGTCGTGGGCAACCCGCTGGAAGATATCTCTACCCTGGAGAAGGTGCGGTTTGTGATGAAAGGCGGGGTGGTTTACAAGCAGCCGGAATAGGCGGGAGTGTTACGGTTTTCCAGGTAGTACCCATAGCTCACACACAAAAATCCCGGCAACTGCCGGGATTTTTGTGTGTGAAACTGTCATCGCGGGATTTATTTTTCCAGCTCAAACACCAGTTCCAAATTCACCGAAACACTGCTCTCACCCGGTGCGATGGGGGTGCTGGCACTATCCTTGGCTGCGGCCATTTCCATGCGGGCCATCGGTCGCGGCATGCCGCCGTGGCTGCCTTCGGAAATACTGACGATTCTGCGCACCTTGGTGCCCAGGGACTCAGCATAGGACTCCGCTCGGGCCTGCGCCTGCTTCAGCGCTTTGTCGCGCGCCTTTGCCAGCAGGGGTTCTGGTTCGCCAATGGAAAAGCTGGGGCCGTGTATCTGGTTGGCGCCGGCGGCTGCCATTGCATCGATCACCGCGCTCAGCTCATCCAGCTTGTGCACGGTAATACTGACGGTGTTGCGCGCCTGATACGCGATGATCTTGCGCTCACTGTTGGGTTGGTAATCGTAGCGCGGGTTCAGGCTGATGCCGCTGGTCTGTACATCTTTGTCCTCGATGCCGGCCTTTTTGATCGCCTGCATCAATGCTTCCATCTGTTTCGCGTTGGCTTGCATTGCGGCATTGCTGTCATCGGCCTCGGTCACGACGCCTGCGGACAGGTTGGCGATATCCGGAGCCTGGCTCGCTTCTCCCTGCGCGGAAATGGAAATCAGGGTGCCGGAAGTGCGGTTTTTATCGTCGCTGCCACAGCCAGTGGTGAAGGCGACAAGCCCGGCCAGCAGGCCAGCGGTAAATAGTTTCAGGGTTCTTTGCATGGCGAATCCTTAATATTGCCAGAGATACTTCATAGCTGCTTCTTAGCTATGGAATCCATTGTTACGTTACGAAGATGAATATCAGGTGAACGGTGACAACTCATTCACAGAATAATCGCGCAAAAGTTTCCTCTTCCGGATGATAGAGGGCGAATCCGAGTCGCAACAGCTGCTGTCGACGGTCGCACAGTACATTTTTACCGCGCAGTTGCGATTGCAGTAATTCAGCGTTTTCCGCACTGCCACAGCGGAAGGTGAAGAAATGCCCGTGCCCGTTGTCCAGATCGTAAGCAATCAGGTTGTCGCGGTTCAGTAACGGGTGCTCTGCTGCATCCATGGCGGCGAGGAAACGGCGCTGGTTTTGCAGCACATAAGCGTGGATGGAATCCACCGTAATACCTTCCTGCTGATACAGATCCAGTACCGCAAGCGCCTTGTACAGCGGGGAGTAATCCATGGTCGCGCCGGCAAAACGCAGCCAGTCGTTGCCAAAGCCCACCCCCCCGGTGCGGTTTTCCAGCTCTGCCATTTCCGCGAACCAGCCGGTGTTGAGGGGGCGCAGTTGGCAGTTGCGCGGAATACTCATAAAGCACATACCCTCGCCCGCGCCCAGATATTTATAAGATCCCGCGGTATAGAACACCTTGTCGGCGATGGCGCTGAGGTCGGTAGGGCGGGCGAAGAAAGCGTGGTAGCCATCAATTACCATCTCGGTACCTTCCGGCTTGCGCGCGGCCAGCTCCAGCAGGCCGGGGAAGGCCACGCCGGAATCGAAAAAGACCTGGCTGGCGTAGGCCAGCTGGTAGTCTCCGCTGTGCAGTGCCTGCTCAAAGCGCTGGGGCAGGGTGTCGAAGGGCTCCGTGGGAATGCGTTCCACCTCCACATTGGACAGTTCCTCCAGGCGCATCAACTGACGGGCAAAGCTGTAGAATTCGCCATCCGTGGTCAGGATGCGCAGTGGCTTGCTCAGGTCGAAAGCGCTGAGTAGCCGGTAGATCAGCTCGTGGGTGTTGGGCGCCAGGGCAATCTGTGCCGGATCCGGGAGGTTCAGGGTACTTGCTATACCGCGCTGGAAGGCCGGTATCTTCTCGCCGAATATCTTGTCCCATTTGCTGTCCGCCATCTCGGCGGCGTCCTGCCAGTAGGCATTGACGGCGTCGAGGGTCACATCGGGCCAGTAGTGGTGGGAGTGGCACGCCATGTGCAAAACCGGTAAGTCGCAATCCGGAGAGACCGCCTTTTGGGCAGCCTGTAAAAACTGTCGATAGTATTTTTGGTACATTTCGCTCTGGTAACTTTGTGGCGGGTGGCTAAAGTAGTCATCCTGATTGATGTACTGGGATTGTAATCCCCCAAAGGAGGCGATGCAGTGGAATATTTGCACACTATGGTGCGAGTCACCGACCTTGAGAAATCTCTGGAATTTTATTGCGACAAGCTGGGCCTTTACGAGGTAACCCGCAATGATTACGAAAAGGGACGCTTTACCCTGGTATTTCTTGCCGCCCCGGGCGATGCAGATACTGCCAATGGCGACAAGCGCCCGTGTCTCGAGCTCACCTACAACTGGGACCCGGAAACCTATACCGGCGGCCGCAACTTCGGTCATCTGGCGTACCGCGTGGACAATATCTACGAAACCTGCCAGCGCCTGATGGATATGGGGGTGACCATTAATCGACCACCCCGCGACGGTCATATGGCTTTCGTGCGCTCGCCGGACAATATCTCCATTGAGCTGCTGCAGAAGGGCGATGCGCTCGAGCCCCAGGAGCCGTGGGCTTCAATGGAAAACACCGGCGAGTGGTAATCACTGGCGAGCGGTAATCACGAAAGACAGTAGTTTGTGGGCGCAAAGATGGCGAAAGCGAAAAAATTCGAGAATTGTGTTGTGCTGGCCGGGGCCAGTGCCGCGCGCAGGGTGCGCGAGGAAGGTCTGCAGCAGCAGATGGTGTCCACCCTGGTGGGCGCCTCCGGCGGCCCCAAGTGGCTGTCCATTAGCCAGCTCGATCGCGTGTTGATCGGCGAATTTTTTCGCGGCCGCAAGGATCCCATCGCGACACTGGGGTCTTCCATCGGCAGTTTCCGCAATATGTGTTACGCCACCTCTGACCCCATGGCGTCCCTGGAAAAGCTGGAATACGGCTACGTAAACCAGACCTATGCCAGTGAGCGACCCACGCCGGGTGAGATTACCGCTGCCGGCGAGAAGATCCTGCTCGATGTGCTGGGGGAGGAGGGCGCAGCCCAGGTGGCGGCCAATCCCGTATGGCGCAGCCATTTTGTTACCGTGCGGGGACGCGGCCCCCTTGGCAGCGATAACAAGGCTGTGCTGGCACCCGCGCTGCTGGCATCGGCGCTGGCCAATGCCGTGAGCCGCCGCACCCTGCGAGCCTTCTGGGACCGGGTTGTGTTCCACTCCGGCGAGGCGCCATCTGTCGCCTTCCGCAATCTCTCTACGGTCAACACGCCACTCGTTGCGGAAAATGTGTGCCCTGCCGTGCTGGCATCAGGCTCCATCCCGCTGGTGATGGCCGGCGTGCCCACCCCGACGGGGGCACCGGCGGGCAATTATCGGGACGGCGGCATCACCGACTACCATTTCGACCTCGGCTTCCAGCATCCGCAGGGGCTGGTGCTGTATCCGCACTTCTTCCCGTATATGGTGCCGGGCTGGTTCGACAAGAGTTTCCGCTGGCGCTGGGTGCGCGGTGGGGCCATGGACAATGTGATCCTGGTGGCACCCTCTCCCGCGTGGGTGGCCAAATTGCCCTTCGGCAAGATCCCCGATCGGGACGATTTTGTGAAGCTTTCGACCGAGGAGCGCCTCAAATACTGGAATGCGGTGACCGAGGCCGGCAAGCAGGTAGCGGAGGATTTCTTTGAAATGTGGCAAACTGGTGCCATTGCCGATGCACTGATTGCGGTCGGCAGCGATCAGGCGCCACACAAATTGGCCCTGGCGATGTCTGCCTGAGGGGTGCGGCGAGCACTTCCGGGCACTTTTCGACACCAGTACTACGGGGCCGCCATTGAGAAACGCCGAGTTTACCGAGCCACAGGAAGAGTTCCGCACCACCCAGGAGCGAGTCTACTATCAGGTGCGCGACGCCATACTGCGCGGCCAGTTCCTGCCAGGCAGGGCGATTACCATTCGCGGTCTCGCTGCAGATCTGGATTGCAGCCCGATGCCGGTGCGAGAGGCGCTGCGCCGGCTGACCTCTGAGCGCGCGCTGGAGCTGTCGGATACCCGACGTGTCACTGTGCCGACCATGACCCGCGAAAAGCTGGATGAAATCTGTGCGGCGCGGGTGGCACTGGAGTGTCAGGCTGCGGCCCAGGCGTTGCCGTTCGTCGGTGAAGAAGAACTGGCAGTGTTGAAGGCCCTGGATGACCGGGTGACAGCCTCTCTCGATAAAAAAGATATCCAGGAATATGTCACCGCCAACCTGGAGTTTCACTTTACTCTCTATCGCCTCGGCCGCCCGCACATCATTCTGTCGCTGATCGAAAGCCTGTGGCTGCAGACCGCGCCGCTACAGCATCTGGTATTTCAGCGTTTTGGTGTTCAGGAGCTGCCGGACCGACATCAGGACCTGATTGCCGCCATCGCCAGTGGCGATGAGCAGAAGGTCCGCACCGCCATACGCCAGGACATCGAAGAGGGCCTGGGTTCTATTTCCGCCGAAGAATTGATGCCGTCTTGATGTTCAGCTATATCCATATTGTTTTACATGTCCTGATTCCACTGGCAATCGCGTGGTTTTTCTTTCGCGACGACTGGAAAAAGGCGGCACTGGTGATGCTGGCTGCCAACCTGGTGGATCTCGACCATTTACTGGCTTCCCCGATTTACGATCCAGGCCGCTGCAGCATCAATTTCCACCCCCTGCATAAAATGTTTCCCATCTCTTTCTACGGGGCCATGATGTTTTTGCCCTGGAAGCCTATACGCTGGCTGGGTATCGGTCTGGTCACGCATATGCTGCTGGATGCGCTCGACTGCGGTATTTGATTCCGCGCGGCAAACTGTTCTGTTTTTTCCCAAACTTGACTGTTTTTTCCCATCGGCCCCGAATTCGATGTTCGGGGTCGATCCCTTGGGTACCCTTGTTCGGCAATAAAAATAAACAAGCCTCAAGGAGCCAACCATGGGAAGTAAACTGATACCTGTATTGTTGTTTTCCGTGTTAAGTAACGGCGCATTTGCCTGTGTGTCTGCGGAAAGTGAATCAAATGACGCCGAGTCCGATGCCGATGGCCCGCTGTGTTCCGCCCAGGCGGTTGCGGGGAATATTGCCAATCGACGTGATCAGGACTGGTACTACTTCAATGTCGATTCCCCGGCGAATCTGGACATTTCCCTGGATCATTCCAGTGGCGATGACTTCGATTGGCACCTGTACGATGCCTCCCAGCGACTCTACAGCGCGGAAACCGGTGATCGACCGGAAGCTGCCAGCGTCTATGTCGATGGCAGCGGGCTGTATACGCTCAAGGTAACCCGATACAGCGGCCGCGGTGATTACACCCTCACCGTCGACGGTATCCCCGATACCGGTGGAAGTAGTGGGGGAGGAAGTAGCAGCGGTGGCAGTAGTGGCGGCAGTAGCGGTGGTGGTACCTGCGAGCTGGGTGCGCGCCCCGATAAACCCGGCGGCCTTACCCGTTATATGACTGGCAGCGAAGCGGATGTCTGTGTGGAGCAGGGCGCTGGCGGGCTTCTGGTAATGGGCGGTGGCAGCGATGTGGATGCGGCCTTTACGCGCAGGGTTGAGCCGTTGATTGGCGGTGGCGACGTTGTGGTGCTGCGCACCAGTGGCAGCGATGGCTACAACGATTACCTCATGGGTTTGCTGAATGCGGATTCCGTGGAAACCCTCATTGTCGATCGCCCTCAGCACGCCAATGATGACTATGTTACCTGGGCGGTGAATTCTGCAGAATTTGTCTGGATCGCCGGTGGAGACCAGTCAGACTATCTCAATCAGTGGCAGGGCACTGCGTTGCAGCAGGCGTTGGATCAGGTAATGGCCCGTGGCGGCGTTCTTGGGGGCACATCGGCCGGTGCCGCGGTGCAGTCGGAATCCATCTACGATCCCGATGGCGTGCTCGGCGCTTATTCGTCGGAGGCTGTCACCGACTTGTGCCACGAATACATCAATATTTCTTCAGGCTTTCTGAGTACTGCCATCATGCAGGGCGTGATTGTCGATACCCATTTTGCCGAGCGCGATCGCATGGGCCGGCTGATGGCATTTATGGCGGGCCTTCCCGCAGGTATCCAGGGGGTCGGTGTAGATGAGGCGACCTCTATTTTCTTCACCCCGGATGGCAGCGGGGTAGTGGACGGGGCTGGTAACGTCTACGTTTTGCAGGAGGATGCGCAGACTTCCCGGACCCAGGCGCAATGTGGATTGCCAGTCGTTTATGAGGATGTGTTGCGCTATAAGCTCAGTGAGTTCGACCAATTCAATATATCCACTGGAGCGAGCAATGTTACGCCGAAGCGGGTCGGGATAGACGGTCGTTCGTCCAATTTTTATCTGAATCAGCCCTACCAGTAAGCCGCGACTTTCTCGAGCATTAAAGTGTGGGTAAACCTGAAGACCGGGAAGGCAATTCCTTCCCGGTCTTCTTTTGTGGCCTGAAATTCCTTTTGTCTCCGCGAAAGAAAGTGCTCCTTTGGCGCGGGCGTGTTGCAGTTAATTCGGCTGTCTCCGGGATCTATGTGCAGATAAAATTACTCAACGGAAATGCTTTACAGTATTTTTTCAGCGTGATAAAAATTAGATCAAGATTGGCTGGTAGGTGTAACAGCGGCTGATCGGGCTTCAACCATCAAGCGCAAAGTGCAAGGCATATAGAGCAAAATGAATAATATTGCTGCCATTGAGCGCTGCTCCTCCAACTACTACCTCAGCGAGTGGTTTGACGAGTAGCTTCCCCGCCTCGGTTTAACCGGGGGCTCCGCATTTTTTGAGCTTTCCTGTCTGGTTTCTCCTGCCTATTGTTGCGAATGTTCGTTGCGAATGTTTTCGTATTCAACAGCAAATCCAAGATAGCCATAGCCATTAAAAAATGTATGCGGGCGCAAGGAAGCTATAAGTCGGATTTATCCGTTCTTAAATCTCCTACCCAAATTACTGTGTCAGTCCGTGGCGTATTTGCGTGCGTCGTTCGCGCTGTACGGTGACTGGGTTGCACTGCAATGCCGCCGGTTTTCTTCCTCAACGAAATCGCCAGATGTCGATGGACGGCGCTGGTCAAAACGAAGATCACAGAGAACCAATAGAGACAGGAACCAGGTTCCTGGAGGGCATAAAATGGATAACAGAACCCAGTTGAAAAAATCTCCCTTAAGCAAGGCCGTAAAATTGGCTGTCGGTTGCTCCCTGATGGGCGGCAGCGCGCTTGTTATGGCGCAGGGAGTGACGCAACCGGCGGAGTCCACCGTAGAAGAGGTGGTGGTTACCGGTACTCACATCAAGGGCCTGGATACCGAGGGCGCGGTACAGGTAGTGCAGATCAACCGTGACGATATCGAAGCCTCCGGCGCTACGTCACCGATCGAAATTTTGCAGCAGCTGAGCCAGACTGGTGGCGGCAGCGGCACCTTTTCTACAGCAACCGGTGGGCCGCTATCCAGCAATACTCCGGTCGGCGCTGCCGGTGTTTCCCTGCGTGGCCTGGGTGCCAGTTCCACTCTGGTACTGGTCAACGGCCGCCGTGTATCCGTCAGTTCATTTGCCAAAGGGCAGGAGTCCTTCGTCGATGTGAACTCCATTCCCCTGTCTGCTATCGAGCGTGTGGAAGTGTTGCCCAGTGGCGCCGCTGCCACCTACGGCGCCGACGCAGTAGCGGGCGTGGTGAACTTTGTACTGCGTGAAGATTTTACCGGTAATGAAGTCACGCTGACCCACGGTAACTCCACTGCTGGCAGTGATGAAGGCAAGTACAACCTGAACTGGGTATGGGGCCGCGAGGGCGAACGCAGCCATACCATGGTGGTAGTGGACCTGTTTTCACGCAATGCGATGTACGATCGCGACCGTAAATTGACGGCGAACTCCGTGCGCCCGAGCCAGCAGGGTATTTACCCCAGCTTCAATGATTTCTATTCGATGTACTACGATCAAACCCAGTCTCCCGACGAGGACGGCTGTCCTGCGGATCAGTTTGGTTTTGGGGATTTCGGTGAATACTGTGCGTTCAATACCAACGCGATTGCTGCGACTCAGGATGAGTACGAAAGTGCGAGCGTAGTTGGTACCTTCAATTACGATATTTCTGACAACCTCGAGTGGTTCAACACCTTGATGCTGCAGACAACGGCATCTCGCGGTACGTCTTCTCCTGCCAACTTTTCACGAGCGCCCTTTGATCCGGAGAGCCCACTTTGGCCAGAGCAATTGAAAGCGGATATCGTGGAAGAGGGTTCTTTCAGTCCTGACGCGCCTACCAGTGATTTTTCAGATTTCTATGGCTATCCGATTTTTGCTTACGGGAAGTTCCCGGACGCAAGGGCAGTTGAAGTCGAGTCGCAGTCGACTCGTCTGGTAACTGGCTTGCGTGGCGAAGTATCCAATTGGAACTGGGAAGTGGCGGCCAACCTGGGACGCAGTGAATCAGAACAGCGTGGCATTTCTGGTCTTTACAACTCCGAAGCTTTTTACAACGCCAGCTTGGGCAACTTGTGTACTGACGGTACGGTCGTGAATCGTTGGGACCTGGATCTGGTGCGTCCGAGCGCGAGCTATGGGGCTGGCGAAACCTGTGAAGATGTTGGTAAAACCACCGCATGGTACAACCCGTTCAATGGTCAATCTGATCAGGTGGATGCGATTGACGAGTTTGTCCGCACCGATGCCAAGCGCAGTGGTAAATCCAGTCTTTACGCGATTGACGGAAATATTTCCGGAAGTTGGATAGAGCTTCCTGCCGGCGCGATTCAGGTGGCAATTGGGGGTGAATTCCGCCGCGAGACCGTTAACGATATGCCGGCTGCCGATGCAGTATCAACGACCTATAATCCTGAGCCAATTCTCGGATTCAGCTCCACTTCCGCCAATGCCTCGCGGAACCAGTGGGCAGTGTATACCGAGCAGATGATTCCGCTGGCGGCAACTACCGAGCTCCAGTTAGCACTGCGATATGACTATTACGACAGTTTCGGTGGAGACGCCAACCCGAAGGTTGCGCTGCGCCACGCATTTAATGATGCAGTTATTTTCCGCAGTAACTGGTCTACCTCCTACCGAGCGCCTTCGCTGGCGCAGGTGGGTGCTGGCACCTTGCTTTCCAGCTATACCGTGGATTGTGAGGCGACACCGGGTGCCTGTGATGGTGACCCCACTGCCGATGGTCAGTCTTTGCTGTCTGAAGATGTGAGCAATGACGATCTGAAGCCCGAAACCGCCACTACCTGGGGCGCTGGCTTCCTGCTGAAGCCGACGGAAGATACCGAGATCAGTATTGACTACTGGAATATCGAGCACGAAAACCTGATCGGCATTGAGCAAGACGACTTTATTTTACGCGCACTGGCGGGAGAGTATCCGATAGTGGAGGCCGGTGAGCTGTTGCCCGGTCAGCCAGGCCTGGAAGTGGTTGGAAATATTGTTGTGGATGCCCACTTCCAGTTGACCAATCTTGGCTGGCAGAAGACCAGTGGTGTTGACCTTGCTTTTACGCAACACTTGGATACCGAAAACTGGGGCAGCTTCCGTTTTACGCTGGATGGAACCTATATGGCGCAATTTGACAAGTTGCCATCAGAAGTCTCCGGCGTGATCAGCGAGGCTGGTGAGTACACCTACCCCCGCTGGCTGGCAAACAGCTCCCTGCGCTGGCGCTACGAGAACTGGTCTTCCACCCTCAGTGCCAGATACACCCACAGCTATGCCGATGATCCGTCTCAACGCACCCTGGATGCGTTGATGGAGCCGGGTGCTGAGTACTTCCTGTCAAAAGTAAACATGGATGAAAACGGCGGAGTGGAAGTCGACAGCTGGCTGACCTTCGATCTCAGCGTTAGCCGAGACTTCGACACCGGTAGCTGGCTGAGCCTGCAGGTCAAAAACCTGCTGGACGAAGAGCCGCCTCTGGTGCTGGGTACCAGTGCTAACGTGGATAACTTTAACCATAACGCGATGGGACGGTTCTATACCCTGAGCTACGGCCACGCGTTCTGATCGGCGTCTCACAGGACCTGATCCCGGCGGGCGCGCAGTTTGCGCCCGCCACCCCTTTTTCTTTTACTGCGGTGTACTCCTATGCAGACAAGCGATACCCATTCCTCCTGCGCCGATGTTGCGGATGCAGAGGGACAAACGGTGAACAAAGCCTGGGCAATGCCAGATACTTATCTGATTTTGCTGGCGGTAGCACTGTTGGCTTTCGCTCTGAACTTCCTGATTCCCGCAGGTACCTTCGAAACCGTCACGCAGGTGGTCAACGGTGTCGAGCGCAGTGTAATTGATCCACAAAGCTATCAGAGAGCATCGGATGAACCGGCGGGTATGTCGCTGTTTGCCGAGGGCGGTGGTATCGGGTTCCTCAACTTTGCCTTCGAGGGCATGGTGTCTGGTAGCAAGTGGGGGGCATCTATCGGCGTATTTGCGTTTATTCTCCTTACCGGTGGCGCATTCGGTCTGATATTTGCCAGTGGCTCTGTAGAGCGCGGCCTGTTCCAGGTAATTGCGCGTAATCGTGATGCCGGGCACTGGTATCTCGCGATTCTGTGCTTTCTGTTTTCCCTGGGTGGCGCTGTCTTCGGAATGGGGGAAGAGGTGATTCCTTTTACCCTGATAGTGGTGCCACTTTTGGTCTCCATGGGGTATGACAGTATCACCGCGCTGCTGGTGACCTATGTTGCCACACAGGTGGGTTTTGCCACCTCGTGGATGAACCCGTTTGGTGTGAGTATTGCCCAGGGAATTGCCGGTGTGCCCCTGATGTCCGGTAGCGGCTTGCGTATGGCCCTGTGGCTACTGGCGACCTGCGGGCTCGCGGGGTACACGATCTTTTACGCGCGCCGGGTGCAGCGGCAGCCCTCGCGGTCTCTGGCCTATGAGTCTGACCGTGTATTTCGGGATAAAGCGGTTTCCGCAAACGCCCTGCAGACCATGGTGCGTGGTGATGGCTGGGTGTTGTTGCTGTTCTGTGCCGGTATTGCCTGGATGATCTGGGGCGTGGTGGAGCGCAGTTATTTCCTGCCTGAAATTGCCAGCCAGTTTTTTACCCTGGGTATTGTTATTGCTGTGGTGGCCATCGGGTTTGGGCTTAATGGCCTGACCGCGAACAAAGCGGCCGCAGCGTTCAAAGAGGGGGCTCAGCAATTGCTGCCCGCCGCCATGGTTGTGGCATTTGCCAAGGGTATTGTGCTGTTGCTGGGGGGCGATGATCCCCAGGGGGCAAGTATCCTGAATACGATTCTACACACTGCGGGCAGCAGCCTTGCGGACGTGTCTGGTGCTGTCTCAGCCTGGTTTATGTTGGCTTTTCAGACGGTGTTCAATTTCTTTATTACTTCCGGATCCGGCCAGGCGGCGTTGACCATGCCGATCATGGCGCCGCTCGCCGATGTGGTGGGAGTCACGCGACAGACGGCGGTGCTCGCATTTCAGCTCGGCGATGGACTTACCAATATTGTGGTGCCCACCTCTGCGGCGCTGATGGGTTGCCTGGGTGCGGCGCGTTTGGACTGGGGCATATGGGTGCGCTTTGTGCTGCCCTTGCAGGGAATGCTGTTCCTGTTTGCGTCGCTCGCGGTGCTGATCGCCGCGGTATCCGGTTTTTAAATTTTAAGCAGTTTTTATGTCTCAAATCACTCTGATTAAAAATGCGGAAGTTTTCGCCCCGCGCAGCCTCGGCCGATGTGATGTCTTGGTGGCCGGAGATCGCGTGGCAAAGATCGACCAGCATTTGACCCTGCCGGAATCTGTCGGTCAGGTAGTGGATGCTGACGGCGCCTGGTTGATGCCGGGCCTTGTTGACACTCTGGTACATATCAGCGGCGGTGGTGGCGAGGGCGGATTCGGCTCACGTACACCGGAACTGGATGTGCGGGATGCGATTGCCGCGGGGGTAACCACCGTTGTGGGCGCTCTGGGTACCGATGCGACTACCCGTACCCTGAATGAACTGTTCGGCAAGGCCAAGGCCCTTGAGGCGCAGGGTATTACCTGCTTTATGCAAACCGGTTCCTACCAGGTGCCGGTGAATACGCTGACCGGCAGCGTACGCAGCGACATCATGCTGGTGGACAACATAATCGGCGTCGGCGAGCTCGCCATATCCGATCATCGATCTTCGCACCCCTCGCGGGATGAGCTGATCCGCATTGCGGCAGACGCTCGGGTTGCCGGCCTGCTGAGTGGGAAGGGCGGTGTGATCAGCGTGCATGTGGGCGATGGTTCGGGGCGTCTGCAACCGCTGTTCGATGTGGTGGAACATTCTGAGATTCCCATTTCCCAGTTTTATCCCACACACATGAATCGCAATACTTCGCTACTGGAGCATGGTGTGGAGTTTGCCCGCGCCGGTGGTTTCATCGACTTCACAACGTCTACGACCGAGGAGATTCTGGCCAGTGGCGAAATGCGCGCGAGCCAGGCGCTGGCAATGGCGCTGGAGCAGGGCGCTCCAGTGGATCAGTTGACGTTTTCCTCTGATGCCCAGGGGTCCCTCACAAACTTTTGTGATCTCGGCGAGCTGCGCGATATGGAAGTGGGTGCGATCGCCAGCCTGTTTGACGAGTTTCGCAGTGCGGTACAGCGCGAAAAGGTAGAGATCTCCCGGGCACTGCAGGTGGTGACCAGTAACCCGGCGCGTGCGCTGGGTCTCAAGCGCAAAGGGCAGGTAGCTGCGGGACGCGATGCCGACCTGATCCTGGTGGATCCACAGCGCTTTCAGATTACGCACGTGATGGCGAAGGGGCGCTGGCAGTTGTTTGATCGCCAACCGCAGACAGCGGAGCGTTCCGACTAACGTCTGGGGAAATCCTGTGGCAGCAATGCAAGACCGACACCTGTTCGACGAGGCCCTGGCGCTGATGCGCAGTAACCTTTCCGAGCCCTTGCAAACCGGCGAGCTGGCGGCTTATCTCGATATCTCCGTCAAAAAACTCGAGCGGATATTCTGTCGACGGAGAGGTGTATTGCCAGCACGTTTTTATCGTGAGCTGCGTTTGCAACAGGCGCGCAAGCTGTTGTTTGAGAGCAGTTTGAGTATTGATGCTATTGGACAGCAATGCGGGTTTCGCTCCGCTTCCCATTTCAGTCGCTGTTTCAAAGAGTATTGCGGAAGAAGCCCGCGCGAGGAGCGGACGCTGGGCGAAAGAGAAACGGTCACAGCAGACCGGTTTCGCCTGAAGGCATCTGCGTCAGAATTTTTTCGAGTGGAAAGCAGTTTATGAAATTTTCAACGATGACAGCGTCATTCCTGGGTATCTTGCTGCTCGCCACACTGGGGTGTGCGGGCGAAGATGACGGGGCTTTAGTCGAGGGGATCGCTGTCCGTGCACAGGAAGCGGGGCTCGAAGAGCGTGATGCGTCGCGACAGTCAGGTAGCCTGCTGATTGTCGGTGGTGCCTTGCGCAGTGATAACAGCCGGGTTTACCGGGCATTTATTGATGCTATTCCCGCCGGGTTTCCGAACGTGGCAATCGTGCCGGCGGCATCCGGTCGGCCGGCTCATTATGCGCAGCAGTTTTCCGAGGATCTGCGCCGCTATGGTTTTGCCGGTGATATCCGTGTGCTGCCCATCGCGGTGAAAGACGACCCTGCCACGGAGTCCGTGGATGAAAGTCAGTGGCTGCAGGGTGGCAATGACCGGGCATTGGCTGAAAGCCTGGAAGATGTTGGTGGCATCTGGTTTGTGGGCGGTGACCAGATGCGTATTACCGGTACGTTGCTGGATGCGGAAGGCGAGGATACCCCCGTATTGAAGGCGATTCGTACCCAGTTGTCGCAGGGCGCAGTGGTCGGAGGTACCAGTGCCGGTGCGGCCATCATGAGTCATACCATGATTGCCGCCGGAGATTCACTCAGCGCACTGACCCTGCCCAGCGTGAGTGAGTATGCGGGGATGGAAAGCCAGGAGGCCGGCCAGTTGCTGCTCGCCCGCGGACTGGGATTCATGCCGGTAGGGATCGTCGACCAGCACTTTGATCGCAAGGCACGCCTGGGACGGCTCGTGCGGGCCCTGGGGCACAGCGCGGCAGCGGCTGAGCGACTGGGGTTTGGTGTGGATGAGGACACCGGTGTGTTGGTGAACCTGGACGCGAAAACCCTGACCGTTGTGGGCGCCGGCAACCTGGTGATTACCGACGGCCGCGGTGCGCAGTTTGCGTCCGGGGAAAACGCATTTTCCGTGAACGGGGTGCAGCTTAGCGTGCTGAGTGATGGCGACAGCCTTGACTGGGAGAGCCTGGAAGTGTCAGCGAAAGGCAGCGAAACGGCGGGCAAAGAGGCATTTGGATACCGTGCCACCCAGGGTGCTGGTATGGCCCTGGGTAACCAGCGCCTGGATCAGCTGCTCGGTTTTTCACTACTGGACAATAGTGAAATGCAGTTGTTGAGACGTTATACATTTGACGACCAGACCGGCCGTGGTGTCCTGTTTCGCTTTCGCCAGACCGATGATTCCAGGGGGTACTGGCACTACGGCTCCGGCACCAAGGACCAGTATTCCGTGGTTGGGGTGCTGCTCGATATTGAGCCGGTGTCGGTATCGATCCAAGCGGCGGAATAGAGCGGCTACTGAAGCCCTCGTAACGCAGTTCCTCGCGGGCAGGTTCAATCGGGGCGGGGCCCACACCATGGTGACCCGCTGGTTCTCACTGTCCATGGCGCCTTTCCACCATGCTTTTCACCATTTCGGGCCGGTTTCCGGCCCTTCTCCTTTCCTTTATCTCCGCTGGCCCCTTCAGCTAAACCCGCGCGACCACTGGCTCTCAATCGGCACTACGCTTGATCTATCCATGTGTCGATGCACCTGCTGCGAATACCAGTTGCACCATCTCCGTTCTTACCCCTAAAATGTGATCACATTTTTGGCCCCGCTGCGCAGGGGCGTCTCTGACGCAATTCGATTCAGGAGTGAGTTCATGAACAAAAGCCAGCTACAACAGCATGACCGCGAGCACCTGCTGCACCCGTTTACCGATTTCCACGATCTGGGTAACCAGGGCACACGAGTGATCACCAGCGCCGAGGGCGCCTATATCACCGACATTGATGGCCACAAAATGCTCGACGGCATGTCGGGCCTGTGGTGCTGCAACCTCGGCTACAGCCGTCGTGAAATCAGCGAAGCCATTTACGAGCAGCTGAACAAGCTGCCGTTCTACAACAGCTTCTTCCAGTGCACTACTGTGCCGTCCATCGAGCTGGCTGACATGCTGGCGGAAGTGACCCCGGCTGGCATGAACAATGTGTTCTTCACCGGTTCCGGCAGTGAGGCCAACGATACCAACCTGCGTATTATCCGCCGCTACTGGGACCTCAAAGAGCAGCCCGAGAAGCGTATCGTTATCTCCCGCAAGAATGCCTACCACGGTTCCACCATTGGCGGTGCCAGCCTCGGCGGCATGAGTGGCATGCACAAGCAGTTCCAGAGCCTGGACTATATCGAGCATATCCAGCAGCCCTACTGGTTTGGCGAAGGCGGTGACATGTCCCCGGAAGAGTTCGGTGTACATGCAGCGCGCTGTCTGGATGAAAAGATCCAGGAGCTGGGGCCGGAAAAGGTAGCGGCGTTTATTGCCGAGCCGATCCAGGGTGCCGGTGGCGTAATCATCCCGCCGGAAACCTACTGGCCGGAAATCAAGAAAATACTGGATCAGTACGACATTCTGCTGGTGATGGACGAAGTGATTTTCGGCTTCGGTCGGACCGGTGAGTGGTTCGGTGCCGATTACTACGGTATGAAGCCGGACCTGATGACCTTTGCCAAGGCTGTGACCAATGGTTACTTCCCGCTGGGCGGCACCATGGTCAGTGACCGTGTGGCGGAAGTGATCAAGTCCAAGGGTGGCGAGTTCACCCACGGTTACACATACTCCGCGCACCCGGCGGCCTGTATGGCAGGTATAGCCACCCTGAATATCCTGCGCGAAGAAAAAATCATCGAGACTGTCCGCGACACCACTGGCCCGTACCTGGCCAAGCGCTGGGCGGAACTGGCGGATCACCCGATTGTTGGCGAGGCCCGCACGCTTGGCCTGGTTGGTGCGCTGGAGCTGGTGAAAGACAAAAACAGCCGCGCACGTTTCGACGACGATTGCACCGCGGGTGGCGTCTGCCGGGACATGAGCATCAAGAACGGCCTGGTGATGCGTGCCACTGGCGACACCATGATTATTGCTCCGCCGCTGATTCTCACGATCGAGCAGATTGACGAGCTGGTAGAAAAGGCGCACCGTGCGCTGGATGATACTGCTCGCGCCATGGCGTAAACTCGTCGCATAGGCCCCGAGCGTATCCAACTCTCGGGGCCGAACCTCCCACCAATGTGAATCTTTTTATGGCAGCACAAAAACAATATCAGCCGTCTTCTGAGTTGCTCGCGGATTCGGATGCATTTCTCGCCGGGCACCCCGATCTCAAATGGATCGAGGGCTTCGTGTTTGATATCAACGGCATCCCCCGCGGCAAATGGTTGCCGGCTGATTCAGCAAAAAAACTGCTGGCTGGTGGCCTGCAGATGCCGCGCAGTGCGGTGAGCCTGGATATCTGGGGGCGCGATATTGAGAACAGCCCGCTGGTGTTTGCCAGTGGTGATAGTGACGGTGTCTGTCAGCCGGTTTCTGCCATCTCGCTCGCGCCCTGGCACCGCGAACCGACCGCGCAGCTGCATATGCAGCTGTTCGAAGCCGATGGAACAACGCTCTACGCGGACCCCCGCGCACAGCTGCAGAAGGTGGTCGAGCGCCTGGCTGGTCTCGGTTACAAGGCGGTATGTGCCACTGAGCTGGAGTTCTACCTGCTGCGGGAAGATGCCGATGAACTGGGGCGCCCGCGCCCGGTCAGTGACAATGACTCCGATCTGGTGCCTTCCACCGATGTTTACGATCTATCGGAACTTGATGCCCAGCGGCACTTTTTTGCCGACGTACGTGCGGCTTGTGAAGCGCAGGGCATTCCCGCCGACTCCATTTTGTCCGAGTGCGCGCCGGGACAGTTCGAGATCAATCTGCTGCACTGTGATGATCCGGTAAAGGTCGCCGACCAGACCCTGTTGTTCAAACGCTTGCTGAAAGGGGTGGCCCGCAGCCACGGCCTGCGCGTGAGCGCTATGGCCAAGCCGTTTGGCGAGCTCGCGGGCAACGGCATGCACGTGCATATGAGTCTGGTGGACAAAGATGGCAACAATGTCTTTGACGACGGCACTGACGTGGGCTCGGAGTTATTGCGCCACGCGGTAGCGGGCATGATGGCCACGGCCAACGATGCCATGGCAATCTTTGCACCTCACTCAAACTCCTATCGCCGTTTTCAGGAAAGCAGCCACGCGCCACTGAACCTGTGTTGGGGATATGACAATCGCACGGTGACATTCCGTATTCCGGCCAGTGAGGCCAAGGCGCGGAGGATCGAGCATCGCATTGCCGGTGCAGACGTCAACGCCCATCTGGTGCTGGCAGCAATTCTGGCCGGGGTTTGCCATGGCCTGGAGAATAAATTACAGCCGCCCAAACCTGTAGAAGGGGATGCCTATCAGGTCGAAAGCGAGCAGTTGATCAACACCTGGAATAGTGCGCTTGACCGCTTCGCGGAAAGTGCCCTGTGGCAGGAGTACTTTGATCCCGAGTTCGTCGACTTGTTCGTGTTGCTCAAACGGCAGGAGCAGGCAGAAATTGCCGCCCGGGTAACCGACGTGGAATACCAGAGTTACCTGCAAAGGGTATAAATGGATGCCGGTTTTTTTCCGGCGTGGATTGCGACCAGTAAGCAACGGCTTTGATGACAGGGTGTGTGGCGGATGGAAAAGGTCTGCTATACCTAAGTCAGACAGCTGTGAACTTGCGTACACAGTGCGTCGCAAACTCTCCTCCTGAAAGTGTGTTCGAGAAAACTGGCCCGCCTTATGGCGGGCATTTTTTTTGAGCAAAATATTTTTGCAGAAATTTCTTCCTATATGCAGGTCAATGCATAGGCAGTACTTGCTGTTTTCCAGAAAACTCCGCCTATACTGAAACTAACCGCACGCACGGGTCACTTTTTAATGGACGACCCTCCTGCGGCTATGGAGCATTTCAGAGTTACAAGGAGTTACCCATGCGAACCAAGTCCCTTCTTCTGCCGTTGGCCATTGTTGCCGCGGGTGCAACTTCGCCGGCCTTTGCCGACTTTAATGGCGGTGATCTTATCTTGCGTGTCGGTGCCGCCTATATGGAAACCGATGACTCCGTTTTTTCCGAGTCTACCGTCGTAGATGTCCGGGATCCCGATGATCCCGACGTATTTATTCCGGTGCGAATCGGTGATTCCCTGAATCTGGATAACGATACCACTTGGTTTATTAACGGTACTTACTTTGTGGCCGACCACTGGGCCGTCGAGCTGTATCACATGAACAGCGCCAAGCTGGATGCGGACTACAGCACCTACGCGGTTTCCGATGAATTTGATTTCTTCAGTTCCGATAGCCTGGGTAATTTCGAAACCAACGTAACCAGCTTTTTTGTCGACTGGTACCCGGTTTGTGTTGAATCCTGGGTGCAGCCCTATGTGGGGATCGGTGTGAACTATACCGACATCAAGCAGGATTTTTTGCGTCCGGTATTTGTTCAGGACGTGGTCAATGCAAATGGCGCAGTTGTTGACCGCGTGGATCGCGGTCTGATCAATTTTGGTAGTTCCTGGGGCTGGACTGCGCAGGTGGGGATTGATATTGAATTCGGCCGCGATGCCAACTGGCTGTTCAATGCATCCGCCATGTATGTCGATGCGGACCCCGAAATTGAAGTCGGCGTCGATAATGTGGTGCTGAGTAACGGCATCGTAGTTGACTCCATTCGCTACAAAGACAAGCTGGAGTACGACTCCTGGATCTTCAATCTTGGCGTGGGCTACAAGTTCAGCTTCTGACCTGATCAAATGCTCCAGACACTATTGCCCCGGCGCTTGCTTCTGTTGCGAGGTCGGGGTTTTGTGTTGCGGGTCCCATCCTGGCGGTTCAATTGAGCTAGAGCCTGACCCCCGTAAGACGGACTGAGTGGTCTAGCCTTGATGGTGGACGGATTCTGTCTGGCAGTCATTTCTTTGCCGGTGTATTCTTCGCCCTTTGCGGCGCCCGATTTTGTGTTCGCCAAAACAATAACTACGGGGAAACTATGACCGCCTTGGGAAATCGTACAGACGGTCCACCGGCCGGTTCGCGGCCATTAAATATCTGCTTGCTGGGCTATCGCAGCCATCCCCACTGCGGCGGGCAGGGGATTTACCTTCATTATCTGAGCAAAGCGCTGGTAGAGGCGGGACATCGCGTTGACGTGATTTCCGGTCAACCCTATCCAGAGCTGGACCCGCGCGTGCGCCTGATCAAGATGCCCGGGCTCAACCTCTATGAACATCCGCACCCGACACGCGCTCTGAAACCGAAGCATCTACTGAGCTGGGCAGACTTTTACGAATGGTGGGGTAAGCTCACCGGTGGCTTTGTCGAACCCTATACCTTTGGCCGTAGGGTTGCGCACTACCTGCGCAAGAAGGGCAAAGACTACGACGTAGTGCACGACAACCAGTCACTCTGCTATGGCCTGCTGGACATTGAAAAACAGGGCTTGCCGGTGGTGGCGACGATTCACCACCCGATCACCCGCGACCGCCAACTGGCGATCGATGCTGCACCGGACTGGTTCTATCGACTACTGGTGCGGCGTTGGCACAGCTTTCTTGGAATGCAGATCAAGGTATCCCGCCGCCTTCAAAATATTGTCACGGTATCGGCGCAATCATTGCGCGATATCGTCGAGCAATTTGGCGTGGCACCGTCCCAGCTGAAGTTGATTTATAACGGCATCGATACGGAAGTGTTTGCTCCTCAGCCACAAATCATTCCAGACACGTTTCAGATTATGACCACCGCCTCGGCCGATCAGCCGTTGAAAGGACTGCGCTTTCTTTTGCAGGCTCTGGCGTTGCTGCGTGTGCGTTACCCGCAGCTCAAGTTGTTGGTGGTTGGTCGGCTGAAGAGTGGTGGGGCGACCGAGAAGTTGCTCGAGGAGCTGGGTCTGGCATCGGCGGTGCGATTTGTATCCGGTATCTCCAATCGCGAGATGGTCGAGCATTACGCCGCTTCCGGCATGGTTGTCTGTCCTTCGCTCTACGAAGGCTTTGGGCTTCCGGCCGGAGAGGCAATGGCCTGCGGCGTGCCGGTTGTTTCCAGCGATGGTGGTGCTTTGCCAGAAGTGGTGGGCGATGCGGGTATTGTGGTACCAGCAGGTGACAGCGGTGCGCTGGCCCGGGCTATTGACCAGCTGCTAGGCGACGAAGCGCTGCGCAAATCACTGGCAGCTGCCGGACGACGACGTATAGAAGAGCACTTCTCCTGGCAGGTAGCTGCCTCTCATCTGGTGTCTTACTACCGGACCATTATCGGCGACGAGGGCAGGGCGCAAGCCCCTGTCTCTGGCGAACACCATCTAGCAGCGCAAGAATCTGCCAACAGCGCAGCCGCCGGCGAGGCGGGGAGTGTGGCCGACAGCGCGTGCGCCGAGGGGAAGAACCGCGGGGAGGCTGCCTGATGATTACCGTAGATCCCGCGTTATTGAATCTGAAGCCCGGACAGCGGGTACTGGATCTGGGGTGTGGCGAAGGTCGTCATGCCATCCATCTGATGCTGACCGACGCGGTGGATATTTTTGGTATTGACCTGAGTTTGCGGGATATCACGACTGCAAGTGAGCGCGCTCAACCTTTTATCACTGCCGGGCAACAGACTGGACGGGTGCAGTTCGGTGTGGGAAATGCCCTGCAACTACCGTTTGTCGATGATTTTTTTGATGTGGTGATCTGTTCCGAGGTACTGGAACATATCGAGGATTACCAGGGTGTGCTCGCTGAAATCAATCGTGTGCTGAAACCCTCCGGGATTTTCGCGGCCACGGTTCCGGCATTTTTCCCAGAGTGGGTGTGCTGGAAGTTGTCCGACGCCTACCACCAGGTGGAGGGTGGACATATCCGGATATTCCGCGAAAAGCACCTGCGCAGAAATATCGAGGCATTGGGGCATCAGTTTTTTGCCCGTCACAAGGCCCATGCACTGCACGCGCCTTTCTGGTGGCTCAAGTGCCTGTTGTGGGGGCGCGATGAGCATCCGGCGATTGCCGCCTATCACAGGTTCCTGGTCTGGGATCTGATGCAGAAGCCGCGCTTGACCCGCTGGCTGGAAAAACTGTGTAACCCGATTCTGGGTAAAAGTATTGCCCTGTATTTTGTGAAGCCTGGGCAGCCTGAGACCCAGGTGGCCCCGGTGCAGACCTCGAACAAAGAATCTGCAGAGCAGGGGATTGCTGCATGAATAACGCCCCGGAACTACAGATTACAGAGGAGCCGCCTGCGCTATTTCCATTGGACTTTATCCGGCGTAGTGCGGACTACATTCTCTCCCAGCAGCTGGAAGACGGCTGTATCCCCTGGTTCAGTGGCCACTACGCGGATCCCTGGGATCATGTGGAAGCGGCCATGGGGCTCAGTATTGCCGGCGAGTACCGGGCGGCGGAAAGTGCCTATGCCTGGCTGGCCGGTATCCAGCTGCAAGATGGCAGCTGGTGGGCTGCCTACAAGAATGGGCAGGTGGACAATCGCGAGCGGCGTGAAAGCAATTTTGTTGCCTATATCGCCACGGGTATCTGGCATCACTTTCTGATTACCGGCGACCGGGATTTTCTGTTGCGCTTCTGGCCGATGGTTAAAAAAGCAATCGATTTTGTCCTGACGCTGCAATCTGAGCACGGTGAAATACAGTGGGCGGTAAATAGTCAGGGCGAGCCTTTGCAGGATGCTCTGATTACCGGCTGTTCCTCGATATACAAAAGCCTCGAGTGTGCGATCAATATCGCTGTGGTGCTGGCATTTCCCCAGCCCGATTGGCGGCGAGCGCGCACCATGTTAGGTAAGGCGCTGCGGGAAAAGCCCCATCGTTTCGACCGTACCTGGGAGAGCAAGGCGCGCTTCTCTATGGATTGGTTTTACCCGGTGCTGACCGGGGTGTTCGATGGAGCCGGCGCACGCCTGCGCCTGCAGCAGAAGTGGGATGAGTTTGTTGTGGCCGGGCTCGGCTGCCGCTGTGTGAACGATGAGCCCTGGGTAACCGTGGCGGAATCCTGCGAGCTTACCATGGCTTTATTGGCCGCGGGTGATACCGCCAGGGCGGAAACTATCTACCGCGGGCTGCATCGCTGGCAGGACACGGACGGTGGTTACTGGACTGGATACGTTTACCGGGACAGTGCCGTCTGGCCGGAAGAAAAAACGACCTGGACGGTGGGTGCCATGCTGTTGGCGGCGGATGCGCTGGCGGGGCTTACTCCCGCCAGCGGTCTGTTTACGCAGGTGAACTTACTGGATTCGGCGCAGGATACCGAGGGTCTTGACCATCTCCACCACTTCGAATTGACCGGAAGCCAGCGCTAACTTATAGATTTCATAGGGCGCCTGACCGCCATCCTTCGGGTCGGGAAAAATGTCGTGGATCGCCAGGAATCCGCCGGGCACGATATGCCGGCTCCAGCTGCGGTAATCGGTGAGTGCGGCTTCCAGGGAGTGGCCGCCATCGATAAACACCAGCCCGAGCGGGGTGTTCCAGTGTCGCGCAGCCACTGCCGACGGGGCCACAACCGGCACGACGTGATCTTCGAGCGCCGCCGCGCGCATGTTGCTGCGGAAGTTGTGGAAGCTGTCCATCAACTGGCTGCGATCGTCGAACAGTTCGCTATCGTGATATTCCTCACCGGGCTGGTGCTCTTCCGATCCGCGGTGATGGTCTACTGCAAACAGGGAGTTGTTCATCAGTTTGCATGCACTGCCAAGATAGACGGTGGATTTGCCGCAATAGCTGCCTACTTCTAGGACCGGCCCCCGATCGCTGGCTTCTGCGGCCAGCCGGTACAGAGCTTCGCCTTCTTGTGGGTCGAGAAAGCCTTTGACGGTTTCGATGTCCAGGGGTAAATCGAACGGGATTGAGGTTTCCATTTTTCTATTCTGTGATAACTGATTGAAGTGCGCCTGACAGTACCGGCGCGCACAACGCTTTGCAATGTGCTGGTAGCGCAGATCCCGTGACAAAATGATTGCGTGGCTGGGCCCCAATTCAATAACAAGATTTCAACCAACAACATGAGTGGCCTCGAAAGACCATGCGCAAGGATCATAGACCATATTGGCTGAAGCGCTTGTTGCTCCGGTTTCGCAACTGGCGCAGCCGCCACTTTCTTTTGCCGCAATTTGATGCGGTTGGGTGCGAACCGGAAATCATGCACCCGGCGTCGGTCAAGGTGTTTGGCAGCAATATTCGGCTGGGGGACTTCCCGCATCTGATCTCGACACCGGATAACTGTATCCGGCTTACCGCCATGGGGCACCGTGGTGGTGAAGCGTACATTACGATTGGTGATTACGTGCTCATTTCCCCCGGCGTGCGTATTTCTGCCGGCCAGTCTATTACCCTTGGCGACGCCTGTATGCTCGCCGCCAACGTGTACATTTCCGACTCGGACTGGCATGGCCTGTACAACCGCACCCGGCCATTTCGCTGCACCGAGCCGGTCTCACTCGGTAACAATGTCTGGATCGGCGACAGCGCCATCATCTGCAAGGGCGTTTCAATCGGCGACAACGCCGTGGTGGGGGCGGGCAGTGTGGTGACCCGGGATGTACCGGCCAATGCTGTGGTTGCGGGCAATCCGGCGCGCGAGATCAAGCAGATCAATCCTCGGCGACGCATGATCACGCGCGAGGCTCTGTTTGCCGACAGTTTCCGGCAGGCGCACAATCTGGATGAATTGGATAAAATGCTGCTCGCGGGCAATGGCCTGCTGGGTTGGCTGCGGTCGCTGGTGCTGCCGCGGCGAGGAGACTGAGGGGCAAGCCCCGTATCGGGTCTCACAAAGCGTCTAATAGGAAGTCTAATAACAATGCATAAGCAGGGCAGTGTTGTACTGATCGGAATGCCGGGTGCCGGCAAAAGTACGCTGGGGGTTTTGTTGGCGAAGGAGCTGGCAAAAGATTTTGTGGATACGGATGTGTTGATCCAGCTGCGGGAAGACAAAACCCTGCAGGAAATCATGAATGAGAGCGATTACCTGAATCTTCGCCGTATCGAGGGAGAGGTGATTGCCGAGGCACACCTGCCCAATCATGTTATCGCCACCGGCGGCAGCGCAGTGTATAGCGAAGAAGGTATGCACAACCTGCTAAAGTTCGGCCCCGCGGTTTTCCTGAATTGCTCAGCAGATGAATTGCGTCGCAGAATCCACAATTACGAAAGCCGCGGTATCGCCAAGGCGCCGGGGCAAAGCTTTGAGGAGTTGTTCGAAGAGCGGCAGGCGCTGTATCGGCGATACGCGGATATCGTGGTCGACTGTGACGAGCAATCCCTTGAGCAGGTTCTGGCTCAGGTGGTCAGCAAGCTGCAGTCTCGCTAATCGACTCTTCAGACAAGACGACTGTACCGGGTGCAACGAGGCACCCGGTACAGCTTTAGGTCGTTCGCCAGTTAAAGTGGCAGCTGGGTGGTGTACTTGACCTGTTTCAGGGCGAAGGTGGAATTCACCGACGCGACATTGGGCAGGTGCACCAGCGAGCGCTTCAGCAGCTGCTCATAGTGCTCTACGCTGTCTACTACCACGCGCAGCACGTAATCTTTGTCTCCGCTAGTGGAGTAGCATTCCACCACTTCCTGCACATCCTGTACCGCGGACTCAAAACTGTTCAGGGATTCTTCGTCGTGGTTGTGGATGGTCACATAGCAGTATACTGTGACTCCGAGGTCAAGTTTTCGCGGATCCAGGAGGGTGACGCGGCCACGGATGATGCCTTCTGCCTCCAGGCGCTTGATGCGACGCCAGCACGGCGTGTGAGACAGGCCCACTTTGTCTCCGAGCTCAGCCATGGAATAATCGGCGTTCTCCTGCAGCGCCCGCAGAATCTTGCGGTCGAAATCATCCAGGTCGGTTGAGCGCTTCATATAAACTCCTGTCCTACAAATTCTTGTTTGGCCGAGATGGCTGTCATAATTTTACGTGCAAACTTGTAAATAAAGCAATGTTTCATTGAGCTTTAGGCTCTAGTATGACTTGACCACGCCGTCGCTATTTTGGGTTGCCACAGAATAAGTCGTTTAAATCAGCGCCTGAGACTGCGACGCGCGCCTCGAATCACAATAATTAGCGGACGTCCCTTTCAGTAGTGGACCACCACATACCAGCGAGTAGAAGTAGGCGTATGAGTGAGCAGAAAGTGAACACCGATTCTCAGGCAGTCACTACCAAAAAAGTCTCCCTGGACGACAGGTACACCATTCTCAAGGGCAAGGTACTGCTTTCCGGCATCCAGGCGCTGGTGCGCTTGCCAATTGATCAGATGCGTATCGACCAGGCGCGCGGCCTCAATACCGCCACTTTTATTTCCGGTTACCGCGGATCTCCCCTCGGTGGCTACGACCAGCAGTTGTCCCGTGCCAGCGGACTACTCGACGAATACAACATCCGCTTTGTGCCCGGTGTGAATGAAGAGCTGGCGGCGACTTCCGTATGGGGTTCCCAGCAGGTGGGCCTGTTTGAGGGCGCCGAAGTGGATGGGGTCTGCGGTATCTGGTACGGCAAAACCCCCGGCGTAGACCGCTCCTGCGATGCATTTCGCCACGCCAACGCCGCGGGTTCTTCCCCCAAGGGCGGTGCACTGATCATTTCCGGGGATGACCACGGCTGTAAATCCTCCTCCTATCCCGGGCAATCCGAATTCGCTTTCGTCGATATGCATATCCCGGTGCTGAACCCGGCCACGGTCCAGGAAGTGCTGGATTACGGCCTGTATGGCCTGGAGCTATCTCGTTTCAGCGGCTGCTGGGTGGCGATGATTACCCTCGCAGAAAATATGGACAGCGCTTCCACCGTTGAAGTGGATCCGTCTGCGGTCTCATTCCAGTACCCGGAAATCGAGCGCCCCGAGGGCGGCCTCAATATCCGCAAGCAGGACAATCCCCTCGAGCAGGAAGAGCGCCTGTGGCGCTACAAGCGTCCCGCTGCGCTGGCATTTGCCCGTGCCAACCAGCTGAACAAGCTGGTACTGGATAACCCGGAGGCAACACTGGGTATCGTCACTGCGGGTAAGGCCCATCTGGACCTGATGCAGGCCTTTGAGGATATGGGGATCGACGAGGACGGTGCCCGCGCGCTGGGAATCCGGATTCTCAAGGTGGGCATGACCTATCCGCTGGACGTACCAGGTATCCAGGAGTTTGCCCGCGGCCTCGATTCACTACTGGTGCTCGAAGAAAAACGCAGCCTGATGGAAGTGCAGCTGAAAGAAGAGCTGTACAACGTCCATCTGCGTGACCCGCATTTCCCGCGCATCCTCGGCAAGGTCGACGAGCACGATAATCCGCTGCTTCCCATGTATGGCGAGCTTTCCCCGGCGGTGGTGGCCCAGGTACTTGGTTACCTGCTGGGTGAGGACAACCTGAACGAGCGCGCCAAGCATCGCTTGATGCGGCTCGATGCGCTGGCCGAGCGTATCTCGGCCCAGGCCGGTTCCAGCGTTGCGCGCCTGCCGATGTTCTGTGCCGGTTGCCCCCACAACCGCTCCACTCGCGTGCCCGAGGGCAGCCGAGCGCTGGCGGGGATTGGCTGTCACTACATGGCGCAGTGGCTGGACCGGGAAACCTACACCTTTACCCAGATGGGTGCAGAGGGGGTCAACTGGATTGGCCAGGCGGCCTTTACCAGCGAGCCTCATGTATTCGTCAATCTCGGTGACGGGACCTATTTCCACTCCGGGATTCTCGCGATTCGCGCCGCAGTGGCGGCAAAGGTGAATATCACCTACAAAATCCTGTTTAACGACGCCGTCGCCATGACCGGCGGCCAGCCCCACGATGGCGAACTGCTGCCGGACATGATCTGTCGTCAGGTTCTTGCCGAGGGCGTAAACAAGGTGGTGTTGGTGATGGACAACACCGACAAGTACAAAGGAAAACTGAGCTTCCCCGGTGAGGTGGAAATCCGCCACCGGGATCACATGCCCGCCGTGATGAAGGAATTGCGCGAGGCGCCCGGCTGTACCGTTATTGTTTACGACCAGACCTGTGCCACGGAGCTGCGCCGCAAGCGCAAGCGCGGTCTGTTGCCGAAAGCGGAAGGGCGCCCGTTTATCAACGAGCTGGTGTGTGAGGGCTGTGGGGATTGTGTCACCCAGTCGAGTTGTATCGCCGTGGAAAAAGTTGATACCGCCCTGGGTGACAAGCGCCGTATTAACCAGACCACCTGCAACCAGGATATGTCCTGCGTAAACGGTTTCTGTCCGTCGTTTGTCACGGTGAAGGGCGGCAAGTTGAACAAGCGCGCCGGTGTCGGCGATACCCTGTGTCAGGAAGCGGACAAGCTGCCGGCACCGGAACTGCCGGACCTGAGTGAGCCATTCAACCTGCTGGTGACCGGCGTCGGTGGTACCGGTGTGGTGACCATTGGCGCGTTGCTGGCGATGGCGGCGCATATTGAAGACAAGGCCTGTAGCACCCTGGATCAGACCGGTCTCGCGCAGAAGGGCGGGGCGGTGTACTCCCATGTGCGTTTTGCCAATAGTCCTGAAGCGCTCAAGGCCGTGCGTATCTCTGACGGCCGTGCCGACGGCCTGATGGCCTGTGACCTGATCGCTGCCGGTAACCTGTCTGCGAGTCTCGCCAAGCTGGATGAAACCCACAGCCGCGCAGTGGTGAATACCCATCTGAGCCCAACCGCGGCATCCGTGCTGGGGCGTGAGGACATTCACTCTCCACAGGCGGTACTCGATACCATCAAGGACGCGGTTGCGGAGTTGGATGTGGTGGAGGGGCACGCACTGACCAAGGCGGCACTGGGGGACACCTTGGCGGCGAACATCTTCATGCTCGGTTACGCCTGGCAAAAAGGACTGATTCCGCTGGGGCTGGATGCGATTCGCGAAGCTATTCGCCTGAATGGTGTCGCCGTTGAGGGTAATCTGCAGGGGCTTGCCGCTGGACGATTGGCGGCACAGGACCGCGCGGCGTTGGATCGTCTGCTTTCCCGCGACGAAGAAAAAACCTTGCCTCAAGGGCTGGAAGAAATTGTTGCCCACCGCACTGCCCATCTCACGGGCTATCAGAATGCGGCGCTGGCGCAGCGCTATCGGGCGCTGGTAGACAAGGTCAAGGGGGCGGAAATCCTCAAAGTGCCGGGTAGTGAAGCACTGGCCGAGGTGGTTGCACGCAACTATGCGAAATTGCTTGCCTACAAGGACGAATACGAGGTGGCGCGCCTCTACAGCGATGGGCGCTTTGTGGAATCCCTGCGGGAAAACTTTGCCGGTGACTTTGAGCTGGAGTTCAATTTGGCACCGCCGCTGATCAGCCGCTTCGATAAAAATCTCGGGCGCCCGCGCAAAATCAAGTTCGGTGGCTGGATGCACAAGGCGTTCGGTGTACTGGCCAAATTCAAATTCCTGCGTGGAACCGCTCTGGATGTTTTCGGTTATACCGCCGAGCGCAAGATGGAGCGCTCACTGATTCGTGAATACGAAAAGCTGGTAGATGAAGTCGTTGGCCGTTTGAATGCGGAGAACCACGCTGCAGCCATCGAGCTGCTGGGATATGCGGATCAAATACGCGGTTATGGCCTGGTCAAGGATCGCAATGTGGAGCTGGCGCGGGAAGCACGCGATCTGTCTCTGCAGCGGTTCTACAACCCGAAGGAGACCGTGCAAGACACGCCCGCCCAAGTGGAAGTGTTTGACCCTGCCAAAGCCCAGCAAGTGGGTTGATGCCCCGGTTTCGCGGCGATTGTCGCGAAATTGAGTGGTACAAAAAAAGCGAGCCAATTGGCTCGCTTTTTTTTGTGGATCACATTTCTTGGTGAACCTGTCGGTTTTCAGGGTTGGCTAGTGCCAGCCCCCTATCAACCGTTTTACCAGCCCATTTGCACTCGCAATCCCAGCTGGTTGGTTTTGTCACCGGTAAACTCGTTGTCGCCAAAGATCAGGTTCAGCATCACGCGCACGTTGCGATTGGCATAGTAGTTCACACCAACCTGCGCACTGTTGGCTTTCAGGTCGCGAATATCCCGGTTTTCCATGGTGTCGTAACGGGCTGTGAGCTCCCAGGCGCCGCCCCAGAGGCCATCACCTGAGGGTCTGGCGGAGTTGAAGGCGCCGCGCTTTTGATTGTACGTCTTGTGCTCTCCGGTCAGCATCCAGCTGCCCTGAACATACCAGGTGTGTACCGACTGATCCTGGATATAGCAGCCGAATTGCGGATCGCAGTAGAAGGGTGCCGGTGCGCCAAACTCGTCTTCGAAATCGGCCTCACTCAGAAAGTAGTCGGCCTCAAAATCACCGATGACATATTCCGACTGTACATACAGGGGGCCGTAGCTGCCTGCCAGCTCCAGTGCAGCAGTGGTTACATCTCCGCCAAGGTCGCCGGGGGTGAGCGCCATCAGCTGGGAGGGGCCGCGGCGGCCAGCGTAGTCAGCCTCGGCGGTGAGGTCGCTGGAGTTCTGGTTGGCGTTCTCGTAGTTGATGGACGTGCCCAGGTGGAACGTGGCCATATCGGTATTGATCGGGGCCCACGAGAGGCGGCCTGCAGTGCCGATACCGGCATTGCGCGGGGTGCTGGCGTCGCGCAGGTTAAATGCCATCAAGCCCATGGTGAAGCAGTCCATTACCCCGGTCCAGCCGATGCCCTGCTGGAACTGGTAGTCCTCATACAGGCCTGTGGCACTGGAGAAGGGGCGTTCCAACATGGTGATTTCGTTGGAGCTGGTCATCTCGGCCATGGAGCGGAAGGGCTTGAACTGGCCGATGCGCACCTCGCCGTTCAGGAATTTATGGGCGATAAACACATCGCGGAAGCCGCCGGGGGTACTGCCGCCGGTAAAGTCCTGCTCCAGCACGTATTTCCAGTCGTAGATACTGCCCTTGAGGGTGATGCGCGCCCGGCGAAAATCCGTGGTGCTCACGGGATCTTCGATATCGGTATCGAACAGGTAGGTGTCAAAGTGAATGCGCCCACCCAACGAGGCGGAAAAGTTTCCGTCGTCGGAGGTAATTTTCAGGCCGCCCTTGGATTCCGCTTCATCTGCCGCGGCAGCTCCAGAGAGCAGGCTGGTCATGGTCAAGGCCATCAGGCTCTTGTGGAAGGGTTGCATGTACAGTCCTATTTTTCTGCGAATTTATGGCCGCGGAGTGTATCAGCATCATCAAACTGTCAGAAATTAGAAACATTTCTGACATCTCGCGAATCCATAAAATGATTTATGTCCAACTGTAATAATGTTGTAACAAACGCAGGGTATGGGGTTGCCGGTTCGACACAGGTGAGCCCGGGGCGCAGTTGGGCACTGAAGACAGCTACGACAGCTCGCAGTCATTACGCGAGGGAGTATAGGCAGTTCGCACATCAAGTGTGAGCTGCCGGGGAGAGGTGGGGTGTGAAAGGGTGTCCGAGATTGCTCGCGAAGGCAACCCCGGGAGATTGTTCAGATTTGTTCGATGCTGAATCCGGACTTTTCCAGCAGCTCCGTAACGGACTTGCTTCCCACAAGGTGGCCGGCACCCACCACAACAAACAGGGTTTTGTAGCGCTGGCTGAGCTTGTCGATGTTCTCGGCCATTTCCCGGTTGCGCTGGTAGAACAGCAACTCATAGAGCTGTGCAAATTCCGGGTGTTCGTCCAATCCTTCCTTGATTACCAGCTGGTACAGGGCCTGTTGGTCACCCGATTTCCAGGCCTTGGTCATGCGCGGAACAAAAGTGTCCATTTCCGATACCTGCTCCAGGGTCTGTTGCAGGAAGAGTTCTGGCTTTTTCAGGCTATTCAGCATGCGCAGTTGTTGCAGCACGCTCTCCAGTTCCAGGATCTCTTTTTCTTCCCTGTGTGCCTGATTCAGGAAGTGCCGGTCAATACCGGCCTTGGGGTCGAGGCCGCGCATCTGCATTTCAATCAGGCTGAGGGTGATCATCGCTATGGCAGGGCGCATGCGATTGAAGTTGGCCTCGGGTATCTGGCGTTTACGTAACCACGCCTGGAGTTGTGCATACACTTCCGGGGAAATGTTGTCTTTCAGCTGTTGCCCTGGTGGGTACAGGGATTCCAGCATGACTTTGCTCTGGAGTTCCGGGTCTGACTCCATCGCAATGACATCTGCCTCTACCACCAGTGCGTCGCTATCCCGGTAAGCCTGTTCAATAGTCTCGCGCAGCGGATAAAAGCTGTCGTCGGCGAGATGAATCGAGCCGAGAAGGTAGACGGTGTTGGCGCCTTTTTTTGCCTGCAGTAACAGTCCGCGGTCGCTCTCTGCCCAGGCAGGGGAGGTACAGAGGGCAATTGCTACCGTGATTACGGCAAGTAGCCTGCCCAAATAGGTCTGGATATTACGTGGAGAGTGGCTTGCTGCCATAGAGATCCGGGCGTGCATATGAGTTCCGTCGTATTGTAGTTATGAACTGCTCGCTTCTTGTTCATGGCAAACGTCGAAAACGAGTCAGGCGGCACAAAATTCTACAGGATTCCGCGCGACTTGTGATTTACATCGCCAATGTGGAAATTGAGCGCCGTGGCGCAGAAATCAGCTGTACAATCGAGGTTCCCTCAATGGCTGAACAAAGTCCAGTCAGTGAGGAAATAATTCGAATAGTTTACAGGGATTTGAGGCGTTAGCAGTTATGCGGATTGTTCAACTGGTGCCATCTCTCGATGAAGGAGAGCTCGCACAGGAAGCACTGGAGTTTGCTGTTGAGCTCGCCCGTCTGGGGCATGATTCTGCGGTGATATCCGCTGGTGGGGCGCTGGTTTCCCGCCTCACGCTGCATAACTGCCAGCATTTCGAGTTGCCCCTGAATCAGCGGCGGTGGCTTAACGGACGCTTGCATCGTAAGTTGCGCCAGCAGGTGCAGGCGCTGGATGCAGATATCCTGCTGTGCCGCGGTGCTCAGTGTGCCTGGCATGGCGCTCAGGTATGGAAGCGTCTCCCTGCAGGGAGCCGTCCGCGACTGGTTACCAGTGTGCACCAGTGGCCGACCACCGGACTGTTCCGCAAGCGCCGTGCCAACGCTGCACTGGCGCAGGGGGAGCTGGTCCTTTCGGCCTCCGATGAACTGGCGCAGCAGTTTTCACAGCGTCATTCGGATACAGCCAAGCTGCGCACTTTGTATCGCGGC
The DNA here is from genome assembly GCF_013367775.1 of Microbulbifer sp. YPW1. Taxonomy (NCBI): domain Bacteria; kingdom Pseudomonadati; phylum Pseudomonadota; class Gammaproteobacteria; order Cellvibrionales; family Microbulbiferaceae; genus Microbulbifer; species Microbulbifer sp. YPW1. Next base: position 4,321,920 of record NZ_CP055157.1, on the reverse strand, counting down.
GTGAACACCCGCGAGCTGGATAAGAATGCAAAGGTTTCCGGTCACTGGCACCACCGGCTCCTGAATGATTTTCCCCAGCTGGAAGAGCGTAACTGGCTGTTGTTGCCGGGGCCCATAGGTCCGGGAAGAGGGCAGGAGCAGTTTCTGGAATTACTCGCGGTACTCAAGCAACAGCGACAGGATATTTTCGGGTTGATCGTAGGCGAGATTATGCCGGGGCACGAGAAGTTTGCCCGCACCCTGGAGCGGCGCGCGGAGACCATGGGGCTGTCGGAATACGTACTGTTTCTTGGACCGCGTCGGGATATGCGGGAGCTCTATGCCAGCGCGCGTATCACGTTTGATCTCACTGGCGACCCTGGTGCCGGACAGCGCTCCAGTGGGCGGGTAGTGGCGGAATCCCTGGCCATGGGTTGCCCCGCGGTGGCAACTGGCGGTACTGGTATCGAGTTGCTGAAGCGGTGTTTCCCGCAAGGCGTAGTGACGGATGCGGGTACCGGCAGCTCAGTAAGTCGTCTCGAAGCGCTGGCATCGGTTGCCGGGGATATTCTGCAGCAGTCAGGTCCGCTGGATTTTTCCGGTTTCAGTCTTACCGAGACTGCCTCGCAAGCCGTGGATTGGTTTAATGACCTTCAGACGGTTAGCTGCGAGTAAACCTGCCAGGTGGCTTTGGCCATGGCGTCGAGGGTGAATTCATCCGCAGCCTGAGCGAACAGCCCGGAGAATGCATTCTCGAATCCTGGATGTGACAGGGCTCGGTCAATTGTCTCGGCAATATGTTCCGGCTCCAGATTTTTAAGCAGGCAGGCCTCCGGCAGGTATTCTTCTGCGCTGCCGCTGTAACTGGCGATCACCGGCTTTCGGTGTAGCAGCGCTTCTACCAGTGTGTAAGGTGTTCCTTCTGCCGCAGCTGGAATGATGACGAGATCTGCGGCCTGCATAAAATTGGCTACCAGGTTATCGCCAGTAAAAAATGTTACGCGCTCTTCAATCCCAAGCTGTGAAACCTGTTTGCGCAGGTTGTCTTTCTCTGGGCCGTCACCCAGAACCATCAAGCGGTAATCCGGCAGCAAGGGCATGGCGGCAATCAATAAATCCACCTGGCGTGCCTTGATCAGCCGGCTCGCCACCAGCAGCCTGGGCTTGTCATCCGGCAGTGATTGCAGGAGCGGCGCGTTCGCGGCCGGCGTGGCCAGCTCGATACCATTGGGGATGATGTTCCAGTCCAGTTTGGAGTTGGCAACGGTAGCGCGGCTAATAGCGATACGTGCATCAAATGCACTGGCCAGCTTGTCTCGAGGGTGCCGCACGTTGTGTCGGGTAATGACCTGTCGGGTTTCTGTGTAGGGTTGCACTGCGGCCAGCAATTGCGCGGATTTGGAGCCGTGGCCGTGTACGATCTGGTATTCGCCCTTGCGAATCAGGTTGGCGAGTCTCCACACCAGGTTTGGATGATGTCGACTGCGATCCGTATTCAGCGGAATAAAATGGATTCTGTCATCGAGGGTGGTGAAGTACCTCGGGTGAGCGATTACCGCTACCTGAGCATCCGTATTGTGTGCCTGCCAGCGTGATAAATCGGCAACATGCTTTTCCAGGCCTCCGTGTTCCCGGCTGGCAATCAGGTGGCAGATAGTCTGAATCATGGGGCTACACGTCCGCTGTCTCTGGTGCGCCGTCCGGGAATTCAAAACATTCAGGCAGGATATTTACGAAGTCCTGATATCGGTACGGCGCCTGGCGAATTGCCCGCACCGGGCATTCAGTAAGGCACCATTCTCTACCGCTGGTATGACAGGGATTTTATCGATATGTGACTGTTTTATTGCGTCGCCTGTAGCCGGTTGTCTTAGAACCTGGTGTGCCAGTTCAGTGATGCAAAGTCGAATCCGGGGTTGGGGGTGTTGGTATAGCCGTTGGAAAAATGGCTGTAGCGGAGAGATAACGTGTTACCACTCTGCAAGGTGTAGCCCGCGGCAAAATGCAGGGAGAAATTGAGGTTGGTAGACAGCTCCACAGCGCCAAAGCTGCGCTCGTCCAGATAAGCCGCGCCCACACCGACTTCACCAAAAAGTCCCCGCGCTTCTCTGCGTGGATACCAGCGGAGTACCGGTTTCAGTTCCCAGATATGCTGCTTTTGATCCCGTCCGCGATAGTCCCGCCACATATAGCTGTAGCTGACCTGGGCCCACCACTGAAAGTGGTGCTGGCTGGGGTAGTCGTAAAACAGATAAGACCAGTTTGCGCCCACCAGATCTGCGCCGGCGGTAGAATCCTGCTGGATCAGTGCACTGCCGATGCCTTTACCTCCGCTCAGGATCAGCTCCTGGGACCCTTCCTTCAGCCAGCCCTCGGCATGTGCAGGGGGGCAGGTGACTGCGCTGGCAATACCGGCAAAAAAAATACAAGGAAAAATACGGGATGCCGGAATGGCCACAGGTCGAGAGAGGGGCATAATCCAAATCGCCAGTTATCGCTGTTAGAGGCTGGTCATTGCAAGATTAGCCGGAATTCCAACATTGGCAAGCCCGGGACGTCGGTGTGAGGAGGTCCCGGGCTTTCTCAGTTTTACCGGTTTTTACCGGTGTTGGATTTTACGCGGGTCAGCGCCACTGTCGTTTCAGCTGCCTGAGTGCGTCCGAATGCAGCTGCCGCGCACGCTCCTGACTCAGGCCGAGCTGCTCGCCGATCACGCGGAAGGAGCAGTCGCGGTCGGAAATCAGGCCATAGCGCAGGCTCAGCACCGTGCGTTGCCTGGGCGGTAATTTAGCCACGGCTTCGCGCAGTCGCTGCGCCAGTTCCTGGTTGGAGACCAGTTCATCGGTATTGAACAGTTCATTGGCCGGCGCGTAGTCCAGCCTGGTGCTGCTCTGGTCATCCGAGATCGGGTCGTCCAGCGAGCCAGTCGGCCCCGGCAGTTTTAGCAGGCTCTGTACCCGCTCCAGGTCCAGCCCGGTCTGTTTAGCGACGTTCTCATCCGATGCCGGTAACCCCTCGGCGCGCACTTGGTTGATGGCCCGATAAATATTGCGCAGGTCATCTTGCACATTGGCGGGCTGGCGAACCAGGTCGTCGTTACGCCGCAAGGTGAGCTGAATTTCCTGCTGGATCCACCAGTAGGCGTATGTAGAAAAACGATACCCCATCTGAGGTTTGAAGCGCTCAATGGCCTTCATCAGTCCGACATTACCCTCCTGAATAAGATCGATAAACGGAACCGACGGATTGCGGAAGCGCTTGGCGATAGCAATCACCAGCCGCAGATTGCACTGGATCAGCTTTTTGCGCTGGGCCTTGAAGCGTTTCATCAGGTTTTGCAATGAGCTGCGGTCCCGCTGGGAAATTTTCCCGGTTTCCAGCAGCTCCGCCGTTTTGGCAATAATCAGGCCGTGATCGTAGGCACCGGTACTGCCGCGCTGTTCCACGCCCTCGCTGCGCAGGTCTACCAGGGTGACCCCGCGTTTTTGCAGCAGGGCGATAATTTTGTCCTCCAGTTCGCGGAGCAGACAGGTCGTTGCGTTTTCCTCTTCCGGAGTCAGCAGATCAAGCCGATACAGGTGTTTGAGGTAATTCTGCATCGGCGTGCTGACGCTTTCCGCCGTTGATTCGCTGGATGTGGACTCCTCTTCGCGAGGCTCCGCACGAGTCTGTATGGGTTGCACCGGATCTTCTTGAGAGAAGTCATCTCCGGCGAGATTGTTGCTATTTTCCTTCAGCCATTGGTCATCCCTTGAGTCGATGTTTACTCGGGACAAAGTCTGAACCTTATGCTTGTGGCAGAGCGGTGTAGCCTTTGTGACCGCCTGCCTGCCGTAAACCACCGGCGTCGTCCTTTCGCAGGATCGAGACATGGCGTTCAAATTGCCATGTAGACAAGTTGAATATAGATGACGGTTGAATGTTGCGCCGGAAAAAGACCGACCAGCAGGTTTCCGGAGTGAAATAACCGGACTAAGACAGCGCTGACAGAGAAAATGGAAGTGAAAAAAGAGAAGGGCAGTTGTTTTAGTTATAACCACGCCGCTCTGACGTGGTCATAACTGTCAGTTTGGTCATTTTGCGAAGGCTCGTCAGTTGACCCGCTTTACCCTCATGGTGCGGCCGCCGGTAGTCTTGCGCATCCGGAAAGAGCCTAAGGCACCGCGTTCGACGGTCACCTGATCGCCATCCCTCAATATGGAACGTTTGGTATCCGTCTGGCGCCACACCTGGCCGTTATCGAGGGTGAAGATGAATTTGCCGTAGGCACCTTCTTCGGCTTTGGTAATGGTGGCGGTGATGGATTCAGGTGCTTCCTCAACCGCCTGCTTCTGCTCCTGGCCAAACTGTTGTTCCGCGTGTTTTTGCAGACTGCCGGTGAGCTTGTCGTAACAGGCGAGACGCTTGTTGTCGTCGCTAAACTGGCTGCACTGTTGAAGCTGTGCCTGCAGGGAATCGGCGCTGGCCAGGGGGGCGCACGCGAGCGTGGCGATAGCTGCCGCGCTTAGTAACAGGGAAGTGGAGAGAGTCTGGGCCTGTGTAATCTTTCGCATAATGTCAGTTGTGATCGTTGAGTTCTAATGATTCTGCCCCAGCGGCGGGCGTCGCACAATCCAATTTGAGCTGCTGGTCACATTCACACCTCGCGTGGCATGGAAAAATGGTTGTGCTGCAGTTTGAAAATAATCATAAATCAACACTTTCAGGGGTTGGAAATGAAAAAACTTGTCGTTCCCGCCATAGCCATTGCCGCCATCGGTGGTTACTTTTATTACGCGAATCTGGATAGCACTGCGCCAGAAGCGGTCACAGCGGAAGAGACCATTGTCGAAGAAATGGAAGCAGCGGTCGCAGAGGCGGAAACCGCCGCTGCCGAGACTGCTAAGTCTTCCGAAGAGATGATGGCATCCGTCGAGGGGGATGTGTTTGCCGATGTGCCGGAAGCCATGGGGCACGCGCTCGACGAAACATCTGAAGCTGTTGAAGAGGCTGCGGATGATGTTGCAGATAAAGTTGCCGAAGTCGCCGATGATATTGAATCCGCCGCGGAGTAATCGGCGTCGCTCTTATTAGGCTCACTTCTGCTTTGCAGGCAATAAAAATACCCGGGTTTCCCCGGGTATTTTTATTTCGAGCGTTTTTAAGGTTTTGCTTGAGCAAACTTTTAGAGAGTGCCGCTAGGGCGGCCCCCGTTTGCTCCCAGGTTCTGTAGCGCCAGGCGAAGGAATCCATCTGCATTTTCCAGCGCGGTCTCTGCCGGCGCGCGTTCCAGTCCGCTCAGGATCATCATGATCGCCACTTTGGCGTTGTGATCGCACTGTTCCAGTATCCGGTCCGCTTCCTCATAGGATACGCCGGTGGCATCGGCGACGATGCGGCGAGTGCGATCCACCAGCTTCTGGTTGGTCGCTTTCACATCCACCATCAGATTGTAAAAACTTTTGCCGATACGGATCATGCTGGCGGTGGTGATCATATTCAGCACCAGCTTCTGTGCCGTACCTGCTTTCATGCGGGTGGAGCCGGTGAGTACCTCGGGCCCGACCTCAGGCAAAATCGCGATATCCGCGTCTTTGGCTATCACCGCCGATTTATTGCAGGCGAGGGCGATGGCAGTGCAGCCGAGACTGCGGGCATAGCGTAAACCGCCGGTAACGTATGGGGTGCGCCCACTTGCGGCGATGCCGACCACTACATCTTTGCTTTGCAGCTCGATGGCTTTCAGGTCTTCTTCGCCAAGCTCTTGACTGTCCTCTGCCCCTTCCTGGGCCCGGTGCACAGCGGCCTCACCACCGGCAATCAGCGGAATGACCATTCCTTCCGGCACGCCGTAGGTCGGCGGGCACTCCACGGCGTCCAGTAGCCCGATACGACCGCTGGTGCCCGCGCCCATATAGATCAGGCGGCCGCCGTTTTTGAAGGCGGTGACCACGGCATCCACGGCACGGGCGATATCGGGGAGGCATTGGCGGACGACAGCGGGCACGCCGCTGTCAGCGTCATTGATTTTTTCGAGGATGCCCATGGTCGGCAGCAGGTCGATATCCTGCGTATCCGGATTGCGGGATTCGCTGGCCAGGGATCCGAGTTCGTTCGCAAGTGACGTGTTCATATCCCCCTCGCCGATTGGGCGCGATGATGAGATGGGTGCGCTGCGGTCAGGCAGGGATGCAGCCGGGCCTCGGAAAGTGTAATCACGGGGTTTCCGCGCCACCACCCGGGGCCCAGGGGGATTGTGATAAGTGCGAACAGGGTCGCTTGTTGATGTGTTGCCAGGGCGCAGTTTGATGCGCGGTTTTAGCCGTTAGCCCTGCGCGTTGAACTGCTTGCCGTTGACACCGATGCTGTCGTCACCCATCAGGTAGAGATAGGTGGGCATAATGTCTTCCGGGGTGGTGACACTTTGCGGGTCTTCGGCCGGGTAGGCGGCGGCGCGCATATTGGTGCGGGTGGCGCCGGGGTTGATGCTGTTGACGCGGATATTCGATACGCCTTCCACTTCATCTGCCAGCACCTGCATCATGCCTTCAGTGGCGAACTTGGATACGGAGTAGGCGCCCCAGTAGGCGCGGCCCTTCAGGCCGACGCCGGAGCCGGTAAAGATCACCGATCCGGCCTTGGACTCTTCCAGCAGCGGCAGCATGGCTTTGGTGAGGCCGAAGGCGGCGTTCACATTGATCTGCATTACCTGCTGCCAGGTGGCGTAGTGGTAGTTGGCAATTGGTGTGCGTTGGCCAAGTACACCAGCATTGTGCAGCAGGCCGTCCAGGCGGCCGAATTCCTGATCCACACCCTGTGCCAGGTACTCCAGTTCTTCCCATTTCACGCCGGCCAGGTCCACTGGCAGGATGGCGGGCTTGGCGCCGCCCGCGGCTTCAATTTCATCGTACACCGCTTCCAGTTTCGGCACGGTGCGCCCCAGCAGAATCACGGTTGCGCCGTGGGCTGCATAGGTTTTCGCGGCGACACGGCCAATGCCGTCTCCGGCGCCGGTAACGAGGATGACCTTGTCTTTCAGCAGGTCTGCGGGTGCGGTGTAGTCGGTGATGGTTTCAGACATCAATGGTCGAGCTCGTTTCTTTTATTGCGGATTTCGATGTTCGTATGCCGTATGTGCCGGCATCGATCATGGCTTGTTCAGATAATGCTGTTGGATCAGCGGCCAGATTTCGCTGGCATTATGAATCAGGTGGTCGGCGTTCCAGTTTTCCGGGTCGTCACCGCTGTCGACATAGCCGTAGCTGCAGGCAACGGTAGGCATGCCCGCGGCGCGTCCGGCCTGGATGTCGCGCACGTGATCGCCCACATAGATTGCTTCAGACGGCTCGCAGCCGATCCGTTTACAGGCAAGCAAAATGGGCTCTGGGTCCGGTTTCCGGTTGGTGACATCGTCCGGGCAGATAATCGCGCCGGGCGTGGGCAGGTGTGCAAATGCTTGCAGCAGCGGAATGGTGTAGGCGGAAGGCTTGTTGGTGACCACGCCCCAGGCAATTCCATATTCCGCCAGTTGGTTCAGCAACTTTTCGATGCCCGGAAAGGGTACCGTGTGCTTGGCGAGGTGTGCGAGATACAGGTCGAGGAGCCGCTCGCGCAGCTGGTCGAACCCGGTCTGGCCCTGGTCGACACCGAAACCCAGGCGCACCATGGCGCGGGCACCGTTGGAAACCACCTCGCGAATGGTGTTGTCCGCCAGTGGCGGGAGTTGCTCCTGTTGGCGCAGCTCATTGAGTACCACCACGAAGTCCGGGGCGGTGTCGAACAGGGTGCCGTCGAGGTCGAACAGTACAGCTTTCATCAATAGGTACTTCTGGATTTATTCTGCGGGTCGGGTGGTGTGCATCAGGTAATTGACGTCTACGTCCCTCGGGTTGAGTTTGTACTGCTTGGTGAGGGGATTGTAGGTCATACCGGTGATGTCGCGGCTTTGCAATCCGGCTTCGCGCACCCAGCGGCCGAGTTCTGACGGGCGGATGAACTTGCCGTATTCGTGGGTGCCCTTGGGCAGCAGGCGCAGGACATACTCGGCGCCAACCACGGCAAATAACCAGCCTTTGGGAGTGCGATTGATGGTAGAGAAGAACAGGTGGCCACCGGGCTTGACCAGTTTGGCGCAGGCGCGAATGACAGAGGCCGGGTCGGGCACGTGTTCGAGCATTTCCAGGCAGGTAACGATGTCATAGCTGCCGGGTTCTTTTTCGGCGAGTTCTTCTACCGGGATCCGCCGGTAGTCAATGCTGACGCCGCTCTCCAGCGCATGTAGCCTGGCCACATTGAGTGGGGCTTCACCCATGTCGATACCGGTAACTTCTGCGCCGCGCTGGGCCATGGACTCGGTGAGGATGCCGCCGCCGCAGCCGACGTCGAGCAGTTTCTTGCCGGCGACGGGGGCGCGCTGGTCTATATAGTTGGCGCGCAGGGGGTTGATCTCGTGCAGGGGCTTGAATTCACCCTGCTGGTCCCACCAGCGGCTGGCCAGTTGTTCGAATTTGGCGATTTCTGCCGGATCTACGTTGGTCATTTGGGCCTTAATGTCTGTGTGGGATCCATTTCTCCCACCTTTGCTGGCGCTGCCGTTCCCGGAAACGGTTCCCGGGACCACCAGCTTCGATTCTTATTGTCTGACTACGTCAGCACCTGCCTAGTTCAGGCGACCCGCGATTCTATCACGCCATACCCCGGCTCGTTGCCTGAGTTCCTCCTCGTTCAGGGTGGTCAGCTCGCGCTCTTTCAGGAGCTGCTTCCCTGCCACCCACACGTTGCGCACATTGTGCCCGTTGGCGGTGTAGATCAGCTGGGACAGCGGGTCGTGCAGCGGTTGCTGCTCCAGCGCGCTCAAATCCACCGCACACAGGTCTGCGGCTTTGCCGGCTTCCAGGCTGCCGGTCACATCGTCGATACCCAGGGCGCGGGCGCCGTTGATGGTGGCCATGGCGAGGGCCTGATGGGCGGGCAGGGTGGCGGCGTCGCCAGCGACGGCCTTGGCCAGCAGGGCGGCGGTGTTCGTTTCCAGCAGCATGTCGAGTCCGTTGTTACTGGCTGCGCCATCGGTGCCGATGGAGACGTTGATGCCGGCCTCCAGCAGCTTGCCCACCGGGCTGAACCCGGAAGCGAGTTTGAGGTTGGAGCGCGGGCAGTGGGCGATGTGGGCGCCGGTTTTCTGCAGCAGGGTGATGTCGTCGTCGTTGAGTGCGGTCATGTGCACACACAGCATTTCCGGGGACAGCAGGCCGAGGCGGTGCAGGCGCTGGGTGGGGCGCTCGCCGGTATCGCTCACGGCGCGTTCCACCTCGCCGGCGGTTTCGTGCAGGTGCATCTGTACCGCCATGCCCAGCTCACCGGCGTACACGGCGATTTTCGCCAGGGTTTCATCGCCTACGGTGTAGGGTGCATGTGGGGCGAAGGCGAGGCCGATACGCGGGTGGGAACGGTAGTCGTCGCGCAGGGCGAGCCCTTTCTCGATGGCGTCAAAGCCGTTTCTGGACCAGGCATTGGGGAAGTCGATCACCGGAAAGGCGATCTGAGCACGCATGCCGGCGTCGCGGGCGGCCGCAGCGGTGGCTTCCGGGAAGAAGTACTGGTCGGAGAAGGTGGTGGTGCCGCTTTTCAGCATTTCGGCAATGGCGAGGCGGGTGCCGTCACCGACAAACTCCGGGGCAACCCATTGTTGCTCCGCTGGCCAGATATGCTTCTCCAGCCAGGTCATCAGCGGGTGGTCGTCGGCAAAGCCGCGCAGCAGGCTCATGGCAGCGTGGTTATGGGTGTTGATCAGCCCCGGAATGAGTACCTGCTCGTCCAGAAAGTGCTCTTCCGAGGGGGCAAACCGGTGCTGCGCTTCCGTCCTGGGCAGGATGGCGACGATGACGCCGTCATCAATGGCTAGCGAGCAATTCTCATACACGCGCTGTTGGGGGATCACGGGAATAATCCAGCGAGCGTGTATCAGGGTGTCGATCGGTTGTTTTTTGTTCGCGCTGCGAGGTTGATCGGGGGTTTTTGCGGTAGCCATTGTCTGTTTTTTGTCCCAGAGGAAAGTCGCAGACTTTAGCGGCGTAACTCGGCGTGAACAAGTCTGCACAAGTCGTCCTACGCGGCGCCAGTTGTGGTAGAATCGCCCGCTTGATCGGGGCTGTGACCAGTGAGCCCCGCCTGTTTCTCAGCCTTTGGCTGTGCTACCCGATGTCGGGTACGCCGTCTGGGCATTGAGGGGGCCAGCCCTTGCTGGCGGCGTTAACGATAAGGAATGCCTGAAAATATGGGCGAAATAGCCAAAGAAATTTCTCCGATCAATATCGAAGAAGAGCTTAAGCAATCCTACCTCGACTACGCGATGAGCGTGATTGTGGGCCGTGCGTTGCCTGATGTGCGCGACGGACTCAAGCCGGTACACCGGCGCGTGCTCTTCGCCATGAACGAACTCAAAAACGACTGGAACAAGCCCTACAAAAAGTCTGCTCGTGTAGTGGGCGACGTGATCGGTAAGTACCATCCGCATGGCGATAGTGCGGTCTACGATACCATCGTGCGTATGGCCCAGCCGTTCTCCCTTCGCTATATGCTGGTCGACGGCCAGGGCAACTTCGGTTCCATCGACGGCGATAGCGCGGCTGCAATGCGTTATACCGAGATCCGTATGGACAAGCTCGCCCACGAGCTGCTGTCGGATCTGGATAAAGAAACCGTCAACTTTGTCGATAACTACGATGGCTCCGAGCAGATGCCGGAAGTCCTGCCATCGCGGGTGCCCAACCTGCTGGTTAACGGTTCCTCCGGTATTGCGGTTGGTATGGCCACGAACATTCCGCCTCACAATATGAGTGAAGTGGTGCGCGGCTGTCTGGCGCTGATCGATAACAGTGAGCTGTCTATCGATGAGCTGATGGAATATATCCCCGGCCCGGATTTTCCCACGGGTGCGATCATCAATGGGCGCGCCGGTATTCTGATGGCCTACCGCACTGGCCGCGGACGAATCTATATCCGTGCCAAGGCGGAAGTACTGCGGGACGAAAAGTCCGGCCGCGAAACCATCATCATTCACGAGATTCCCTACCAGCTGAACAAGGCGCGCCTGATCGAGCGTATCGCCGAGCTGGTAAAAGACAAGAAAATCGAAGGTATTTCCGAGCTGCGCGATGAGTCTGACAAAGACGGCCTGCGTGTGGTTATCGAACTCAAGCGCGGTGAATTGGGTGATGTTGTCCTGAACAACCTCTATTCCCAGACGCAGCTGGAGAGCGTTTTCGGCATCAACATGGTGGCGCTGGTAGACGGCCAGCCAAAACTGCTGAACCTCAAGCAGCTGCTGGAATACTTCATTCGCCACCGTCAGGAAGTGGTTACCCGACGCACTGTGTACCTGTTGCGCAAGGCGCGCGAGCGTGGGCATATCCTGGAAGGTCTGGCGATTGCCATTTCCAACATCGATCCGGTGATTGAGCTGATCAAGGCCTCCGCCACCCCGGCAGACGCCCGTGAGGCATTGCTGGCCAAGGGTTGGCCGGTAGGTGAGGTGCAGCAGTTCCTGGAACGTGCCGGTGCCGATGCATGTCGCCCAGACGACCTGCCGCAGGAGTTTGGCCTGCGCGACGGCAGCTACTACCTGTCTCCGGCTCAGGCCCAGGCCATCCTTGAGTTGCGCCTGCACCGTCTGACCGGTATGGAGCACGACAAGCTGCTGGCGGAATACAGCGAGCGTCTCGAGCAGATTGCCGAGTACCTGGAAATTCTGGGTAGCCCGGAACGCCTGATGCAGGTGATCCGCGAAGAGCTGGAAACGCTGGAACAAGAGTACGGCGATGCCCGTCGCACCGATATCGTGGCTTCCCGCCAGGACCTTTCTGTAGAGGATCTGATCACCCCGGAAGACAAGGTGGTGACCATCTCCCATGGCGGTTACGCCAAGAGCCAGCCGCTGGCCGACTATCAGGCGCAGCGTCGTGGCGGCATGGGTAAATCTGCCACCCAGGTGAAAGACGAAGACTTTGTCGAACACCTGCTGATCGCCAATTCCCACGACACTATTCTTTGCTTCTCCAACCACGGCAAGGTGTACTGGCTGAAGGTCTACGAGGTACCCACTGCAGGGCGCGCATCTCGCGGTCGTCCGATGGTGAATATGTTGCCGTTGGAAGAGGGCGAGCGCATCAGCAGCATGATGCCGGTATCCGAGTATGACGAAGACCACTTTATTTTCTTCGCCACCGCCAACGGTACGGTGAAGAAGACCCCGCTCACCGCTTTCTCCCGTCCGCGCAGTGTTGGTTTGCGCGCGATCGAGTTGGAAGAGGGGGATCGCCTGGTAGCCACCGCGATTACCGATGGCAGCCGCGACGTGCTGCTGCTGACCAGTGCCGGCAAGGCCGCGCGCTTCTCCGAGCAGAACGTGCGTTCCATGGGGCGTGTGTCCCGCGGTGTGCGCGGTATCCGCATGGCCGACGAGGTTTATGTGATCGCCATGGTGATCCCGGAAGAGGGCGGCTCGGTGATGATGGTTACCGAGAATGGCTACGGCAAGCGCACTGCAACAGCAGACTTCCCCACCAAGGGGCGCGGTAACCAGGGTGTTATTGCTATCGCTGAAAGTGAGCGTAACGGTGCCCTGGTTGGCGCCTGTCAGGTTCACCCGGGCGAGGAAATCATGTTGATTTCCGACCAGGGTACCCTGGTGCGGACCCGTGTCGACGAGGTGTCGATCCTCGGTCGTAACACGCAGGGTGTCCGGGTTATCCGCCTGAAGAGCGGTGAGCACCTTGTGGGTCTGGCGCGGATTCAGGAAGCAGATGACCCCGAAGGTGAGGGTGAAGCGGCTGCTGACGGTGCCGTCGAGGAGTAATGACTGAATCTGGTTGACCCCCAAAAGGCTGCGAAATCTCGCGGCCTTTTTTGGCTTTGTGCGGTCAGCATTGTTGCCTGGCGAAAGGCCTGTAACTCCCGGTGATGTGTTTTGGGTTTGGGGGTTTCGACATTGGCCCATCTGGTGAATTTTTAATTCAGGGCGCCCCGGTTTGCTCCGGGGTGTACATACATTTGTTTTCTTCTGTGGAAGTACGTCGATGAGGAAGTTTAATTTCTGTGCGGGTCCTGCGGCGCTGCCGGAGCCAGTATTGCGGCAGGCGCAGGAAGAGTTGTTGGACTGGCAGGGTGTGGGCTGCTCGGTAATGGAGATCAGTCACCGCTCGCCAGAGTTTACCGCAGTGGCGGAAGAGGCTGAGCAGGATCTGCGGGACCTGCTGGGCATTCCCGACAACTACAAGGTGCTGTTCCTACAGGGCGGCGCAACCGGCCAGTTCAGTGCAATTCCCTGGAACCTGTTCGGTGCCGGCAGCAAGACTGCCGACTACATCCACACGGGGCAGTGGGCGGAAAAGGCCATCAAGGAGGCGCGGCGCTACGGCGAGGTGAATATCGTGGCCTCGGCAGAAGATCGCAACTTTTCCTATGCGCCGGCGGCGGATACCTGGCAGGAAAGCAGCGACGCCGCTTACTTCCACTACACGCCCAACGAGACCATTGGTGGTGTCGAGTTTCCGTACATTCCAGAGGTGAAAAGTCCGCTGGTTGCGGATATGTCCTCCACCATCCTGTCGCAGCCGCTTGCGGTAGAGAAGTTCGGCTTTATTTACGCCGGAGCGCAGAAAAATATCGGTCCGTCGGGTATCGCCGTGGGTATTGTGCGCGATGACCTGTTGGACCGCGCGCTGCCGGATATTCCGCGCAGTCTCAGCTGGAAAGTTGCCGCAGATGGTCAGTCCATGGACAACACCCCGCCCACCTTTGCCTGGTACCTTTCCGGGTTGGTGTTCAAGTGGCTGAAGGCCCAGGGCGGTGTCGAGGCAATGGCGGAGTTGAGCCTGAAAAAATCCCAATTGCTTTACGGGTTCCTCGATCGCAGTGATTTCTTCTCCAGTCCGGTCTCGGTGGAGAGTCGCTCGCGGATGAATGTGCCGTTTGTTCTTGCGGACGACAGCCTCGACAAGAAATTCCTGGCAGAGTCCGAGGAAGCCGGCCTGCTGGCACTCAAGGGGCACCGTTCCGTGGGCGGTATGCGCGCCTCCCTGTACAACGCGGTTCCGCTGGAGGCGGTGGAAGCACTGGTGGCCTTTATGGCGGACTTCGAGCAGCGCAACGGTTAATTCGAGTATTGAATCAGAATTTAGGCGAGAGATATGTCTGAACAAAAGCCGCCGCAGGACGAGCGTCTGCTCGAACTGCGCAATCGCATCGACAATATCGACAGCGATATCGCACGGCTGATTTCCGAGCGCGCCAATTGCGCGCTGGAAGTCGCGGAAGTGAAAAAGAGTAACGGCGAAGATGCGTTGTATTACCGCCCCGAGCGCGAGGCGCAGGTATTGCGTCGCGCGATGGAACGCAATCCCGGGCCGCTGACCGGTGAAGAAATGGCGCGCCTGTTTCGCGAAATCATGTCTGCGTGCCTGGCCCTGGAAGAGCCCATTAAGGTGGCCTACCTCGGCCCCGAGGGCACGTTTACCCAGCAGGCGGCACTGAAGCATTTCGGCCACTCTGCGGTGTCCAAACCGCTGGCGGCAATCGATGAGGTGTTCCGCGAGGTGGAAGCTGGCGCGGTGAATTACGGCGTGGTGCCGGTTGAGAATTCCACCGAGGGCGTGGTCAACCACACCCTGGATAACTTCATGACCTCAAACCTGAAGATCTGTGGTGAGGTGGAGCTGCGGATTCACCAGCACCTGATGATTTCGGATATTACCCGCAAGGAATCCATCACTCGTATTTATTCCCACGCCCAGAGCCTGGCGCAGTGTCGCAAGTGGCTGGATTCCTACTACCCCAATGTGGAGCGGGTCGCAGTGGCGAGTAACGCGGAAGCGGCCAAGCGGGTAAAGGGTGAGTGGAATGCAGCGGCCATTGCCGGCGATATGGCGGCGGAACTGTATGGCCTGAAAATCCTGAATGAAAAAATCGAGGACCGCCCGGATAACTCCACCCGGTTCCTGATTATCGGCTCCCAGGCCGTGCCGGCCAGTGGCGATGACAAAACCTCCCTGATGGTTTCCATGCGCAACGAGCCGGGTGCACTGCACGATCTGCTGGTGCCGTTCCAGACCCACGGTATTGATCTGACCCGGGTGGAAACTCGTCCGGCGCAGACTGGCAACTGGACTTACGTCTTCTTTATCGATTTTGTCGGTCACCAGGATGGCGACAATGTGGCGGCGGCGCTGAAGGATGTCGGTGCCTGTGCATCGGATATGAAAGTGCTGGGCTCCTACCCGCGCGGAGTGCTGTAAATGTCGCAGGCGGGGGATCGGGGCAGGCAGGAAGCCTTGAGCGACACTGGTGCGAATGATCCTGTAGTGGGGCGCCTGGTCGTGGTCGGTATTGGCCTGATTGGCGGTAGTCTTGCGCTGGGTCTGAAAGCTGCCAGCGGTTGCCGTGAGGTCATTGGCGTGGCGCGTCGCGCACAGACCTGTGAGCAGGCGGTGGCGCTCGGTGTTGTGGACCGTGCGGTTACCGATATTGCCGAGGTGCTGCCGGAACTACAGGCTGGGGATGTGATTTTTGTGTCCGTGCCCACCCTGACGGTAGAGGCGGTATTCGCCCAGCTGAAAGGCCGCCTTCCTGACGGCGTTACCGTAACCGATGGTGCCAGTGTAAAGGGCAGTGTGATTGCTGCAGCGGAAAATGTATGGGGTGTAGTGCCGGAGTTTCTGGTGCCCGGGCATCCGATTGCTGGTTCCGAGCAGAGTGGTGTTACCGCCGCACGTGACGATCTCTATATTGCCCACCGCATCATCCTCACCCCGGGGGAGAGTACTGGGGCAGTGCATGTGCAACGTGTCCAGGCTATGTGGCAAGCCGTGGGCGCCGAGGTGCTGAACATGCCGGTGTCGGAGCACGACGAAGTGCTGGCCGCCACCAGCCATCTGCCGCATGTGATTGCCTTCGGCCTGGTGGATACCCTTGCGCACGACGCGGAGAATGAAAATATCTTCCGTTACGCCGCCGGTGGCTTTCGCGACTTTACCCGTATCGCCTCCAGCGATCCGGTGATGTGGCGGGACATCATGCTCGCCAACCGGGACGCGATTTTAAAATCGATCGATCTCTACACCTCCAATCTGGCGTCCCTGCGCAGTGCCATTGCCAGCGGCGACAGCGAACACCTGATGGGGGTTTTTACCCGTGCCAAGGCGGCGCGGGATCACTTTACAAAAATGCTGGCCAAAAAAGCGTATACAGAAACTATGGAAGCGAAGGAAGTAACTTTTATCGCCCAGCCGGGCGGTGCTGTGAATGGTGATCTGCGAGTGCCGGGCGACAAGTCTATGTCGCACCGCTCAATCATGCTGGGTTCCCTGGCGGAAGGCGTCACCGAAGTAGAAGGATTTCTTGAGGGCGAGGACGCACTGGCCACCCTGCAATCTTTCCGTGATATGGGTGTGGTGATCGAAGGGCCGGTCAATGGTCGCGTCACCATCCACGGTGTTGGTATGCACGGCTTGCAGGCACCTCCCGGGCCACTGTACGTCGGTAATTCCGGTACTTCCATGCGCCTGCTGGCAGGGCTGCTGGCTGGCCAGAAGTTTGATGTGACCCTGACCGGTGACGAGTCCCTTTCCAAGCGCCCCATGAATCGCGTGGCCAATCCGCTGCGTGAAATGGGTGCCGAGGTGGAAACCGGCGAGGGTGGCCGTCCTCCGCTAAAGATCAAGGGTGGCAAGGCGCTGAAGGCGATCGATTACACTTTGCCCATGGCGAGTGCGCAGGTGAAATCCTGTGTGTTGCTGGCCGGCCTGTACGCCGATGGTGAAACCAGTACCACTGAGCCTGCTCCCACGCGGGATCATACCGAGCGGATGCTGGCGGGCTTTGGCTACGAGGTGCAGCGCGATGGCGCCCGCGCCAGTCTCGCCGGTGGCGGCAAGCTGTCCGCATGCCAGATCGATGTACCTGCAGATATTTCTTCCGCGACTTTCTTCATGGTGGCGGCCAGCATCGCGCCGGGCTCGGATGTGTTGCTGCAGCACGTGGGGATCAACCCGACGCGCGACGGTGCCATCACAATCCTGCGGGAGATGGGTGCCGACATTACCCTTGAAAATCGCCGGGAAGTGGGCGGCGAGCCGGTTGCGGATATCCGCGTGCGCTACGCTCCCCTGAAAGGCATCAATATTCCGGAAGATCAGGTTCCCCTGGCGATCGACGAATTTCCGGCAATTTTTGTCGCCGCTGCCTGTGCCGAAGGTGAGACGGTTCTGACCGGCGCCGAAGAGCTGCGGGTCAAGGAGAGTGACCGTATCCAGGCGATGGCGGACGGCCTCAAGATTCTTGGGATTGACGCCGAGCCGACCCCGGATGGCATTGTGATTCAGGGTAAGGGTGGTAGCGACACCGTATTTGGCGGTGGTGAGGTGGACAGTCTGGGCGATCACCGTATTGCCATGTCGTTCGCTGTAGCCGCCCTGCGCGCCGGCGCGGATATTCGTATCCAGCACTGCGCCAATGTCGCGACCTCGTTCCCGAACTTCGCTGAGCTGGCCACCAATGCGGGTATGAAACTGGAGGTGCGCTGAGCGCGCCTCCAGCCTATACCGCTAACCTAGAACCCGATCCGCAAGATTAACGCGAGCAGTACCGATCGTTATGACAGAAGCAACCACCAAGGCCCCAGTGGTCACCATCGACGGCCCCAGCGGCTCCGGCAAGGGCACTATCGCCAAGTTACTGGCGGACAAGCTGGGCTATGCGCTGCTGGACTCCGGCGCGCTGTACCGCGTGACCGCGCTGGCCGCCCTCAATGCAGATGTAGATCTGGCAGACGAGGCGCGTGTGGCCGAGATCGCGGCCAATCTGGATATTCGCTTTGCCATTGCCGGAGGGGAAGTCAGTGCGATGCTAGAGGGCAAGGATGTCAGTCGGGATATCCGTATGGAGCGGGTGAGCATGGCGGCGTCTCAGGTGGCGGCGATTCCGGCGGTGCGCTCGGCATTGTTGCAGCGCCAGCGGGACTTCCGCGCCCCCCCGGGGCTGGTGGCGGATGGTCGTGATATGGGCACTACAGTCTTCCCTGACGCGCCGGTCAAGATATTCCTGACCGCCAGCGCGGAAGAGCGCGCCCGCAGGCGCTTCGATCAGTTGCAGGGCAGGGGTGTTTCTGTTAGCCTCCGCGACCTGCTGGAGGACATCCGCGCCCGGGACGACCGGGATATGAACCGCGCAGCCTCCCCACTGGCACCGGCGGAAGACGCCACAGTGCTGGATAGCACGGACATCGATATAAACGGTGTTCTGCAAAAGGTGCTTGAGTTGGTACAAAAACGTATCGCCTGAGCCGGACTGGCAAACAGTTCCTAAAATCAGTTTTTTAACAACAGCGGCCGGGATCAGCCAGAATCGCCCGGCCGCTGTTGTAATCCGACCCGCGTGCTGGCAGCGCGGTGGGGTCTGAGCTGAAGATTGACTACCTTTTACAGTCATCCCCGGCCGGGCCTGCCCCATATAGGTATGAGTAATGACCGAGAACTTTGCTGAGTTATTTGAAGAGAGCTTGAAGAGTGTTGAGATGGCGCCTGGCGCTATCGTGACCGGTATGGTTATCGACATCGATAAAGACTGGGTAACCGTACACGCGGGCCTGAAGTCTGAAGGTGTTATTCCGGCAGAGCAGTTCAAAAACGAGAAAGGCGAAGTCGATCTGCAGATCGGCGACGAAGTACAGGTAGCTCTGGAAGCCGTTGAAGATGGCTTCGGTGAAACCCGTCTGTCCCGCGAAAAAGCCAAGCGCGCTGAAGCCTGGAAAATCCTCGACGCTGCACACGCTGCAGACGAAGTGGTTAAAGGTGTTATCAGCGGCAAGGTTAAAGGTGGCTTCACTGTTGACGTTGCCAACATCCGCGCATTCCTGCCCGGCTCTCTGGTAGACGTACGTCCGGTTCGCGACACCGCGCACCTGGAAGGCAAAGAGCTCGACTTCAAAGTGATCAAGCTGGATGCCAAGCGCAACAACGTTGTTGTTTCCCGCCGTGCGGTAATGGAAGCAGCGAACAGCGAAGAGCGCGAAGCACTGCTGGCCAGCCTGCAAGAAGGTATGGCGATCAAGGGTATCGTGAAGAACCTGACCGACTACGGCGCGTTCGTAGATCTGGGCGGTATCGACGGCCTGCTGCACATCACCGATATGGCTTGGAAGCGCATCAAGCACCCGAGCGAGATCGTGAACGTTGGCGACGAGATCGAAGTAAAAGTCCTGAAGTTCGACCGCGAGCGCAGCCGCGTATCCCTGGGTCTGAAGCAGCTGGGCGAAGATCCTTGGGTCTCCATCAAGCAGCGTTACCCGGAAAACAGCCGCGTGAAGGCTGTTGTAACCAACCTGACCGACTACGGCTGCTTCGCAGAGCTGGAAGAAGGTGTGGAAGGTCTGGTACACGTTTCCGAAATGGATTGGACCAACAAGAACATTCACCCGTCCAAAGTTGTCAATGTTGGCGACGAGGTCGAGGTAATGATTCTGGACATCGACGAAGAGCGTCGTCGTATTTCCCTGGGTATCAAGCAGTGTCAAGAAAACCCGTGGGATGCCTTCGCGCGTAAATTCGCTAAGGGCGACAAGATCTCCGGTAAGATCAAGTCCATCACCGACTTCGGTATCTTCATCGGTCTGGACGGCAGCATCGACGGTCTGGTTCACCTGTCCGACATCTCCTGGAACGAAGCTGGCGAAGAAGCCGTACGCAAGTTCAAGAAAGGTGACGAGCTGGAAACCGTTATCCTGGGTATCGACTCCGACCGCGAGCGTATCTCCCTGGGTATCAAGCAGCTGGAATCCGATCCGTTCTCTGATTACGTAACCAACAACGATCGCGGCAGCATCGTAATGGGTACCATCAAAGAAGTGGACGCCAAGCAAGCCATCATCACCCTGGCGGACGAAGTTGAAGGCGTTCTGCGCGCTTCCGAAATCAGCCGCGACAAGGTTGAAGACGCCCGCAACGCTCTGAAAGAAGGCGAAGAAGTAGAGACCAAGATCACCAGCGTGGATCGTAAGAACCGCGTGATCAGCCTCTCCATCAAAGCCAAGGATCAGGACGACGAGAAGCAGGCGATCAAGGATCACAGCAAGAAGCAGGCTGAGCAGGTTCAGCCGGCGACTATCGGTGACCTGATCAAGGCTCAGATGAATAACAAAGACTAATAGGTCCTTGCTATTCATGGCCTCAGCTCAATGAGTTGAAGCTATCCGAAAGCCGGACTGGGGTTGCCCAGTCCGGCTTTCTATTAGATGATTGCCGCTATTCCAGAATAATCAATGACTTAGAAAGGATTGCGGACTGCATGACCAAGTCTGAACTGATCGATAAGATAGCTCTGAGGTTGGATCAGCTGCCGGTAAAGGATGTGGAGCTGGCGGTCAAAGTCATGCTGGACACCATGTCGGGTGTGCTGGCGGAAGGTGAGCGGATAGAAATACGCGGATTTGGCAGTTTTTCCCTGCATTACCGCGCGCCGCGAACCGGGCGTAACCCCAAAACCGGGGATTCCGTCGAACTGGCCGGGAAGTATGTGCCTCACTTCAAGCCGGGAAAAGAACTCAGGGACAGAGTAAATCAGCAGATGCAGCGCGACGAGTATGAAAACGCTTGATTGCCGTGCTGATCGCAGTGGGCTAACACTGTAACGGATTATAGATATTGCACTCCTTCCGGAGTCGGAGGTTCATTTGTCATTTCTGCGCTGGATATCTCGATTACTGTTTGGGGGACTCGCTCTCGCCTGTATAGCATTGGGCGTTTATTTCGCCGTGGACAATCCGGAAAGTATTACCCCGAGATTCGCCGGATATGACCTGTTTCCGGGGAGCGTGGGGTTCTGGCTGATTGGCTTCTTGCTGATCGGTGCCTTGCTGGGCTTCCTGGCCAGCCTGTTGCCGTACTGGACCGAGCGGCGCCGGGTGAAGGCGCTGGAGCGTCAGTTACTGCGTACTGAGCGCGAGCTGCATACTGTTCGACGCCAGGTTGCCGGAGAATGAGTTGAGCGACCTGACGTTTTTCATTTTCATTTTTGCCGCCATCGGTATCGGCTGGTATCTCGGTCGCAAGAGTGGCAAAAAGAAAGGTGCTAAAAACAATCAGCACCAGGCGCTGGCGCAGTCCTATGCGCAGGGCCTTAATTACCTTCTCAGTGAGCGCCACAACGACGCCATCGAAAAGTTTATCGATGCGTTGGAAGTCAGCAGTGCTACCTTCGAAACCCATCTGGCCCTTGGCAATCTGCTGCGCAAGCGCGGCGAGCACGACCAGGCCATCCGCGTACACCAGAACCTTCTTGCCCGCCCGAGCCTGAATCGTATCAGTCAGCAAAAGGCCCAGTTGGAGTTGGCCCGGGACTATATCGCCGCGGGATGGTTGGATCGTGCCGAGCGCCTGCTACAGGAGCTGGTGGAAACATCTTCCGAGTTGCGCAGCACCAGTTTGGAATATCTGGTCGAGGTATATCGCGATGAGCGGGAGTGGGCCAAAGCCATCCACGCGGTCAACCTGTTGCACAGTCGCCGTTTTAAAAAATTGCCTGAAGAGTGGGCCCCGATACAGGCACATTTCTGTTGTGAGCTGGCGGACGAAGCGATCAATGGAAAGGATTATCTGAGCGCGCGCAAGCATATCGACGCGGCACTGGGATACGATCGCCATTCAGTGCGTGCGAACCTGTTGCTCGGGCGTCTCGAATACCTGCTGGGGCGTCCACAGAGCGCGATCAAGGTGCTGGAGCGGGTGCCGAAGCAGAATCCTGACTATATTCCTGAAATCCTCGAGCTACTGATTACCAGCTATGAAGCGGTGGGAGATGAGTCTGGCCTCGTGGATTACCTGGAGAGATTACTCAAAGAGCATCCCTCCAACAGTGTGCTGATTGCTTTGACCGAGCGCATACATCAGCAAAGGAGTGAGGCGGATGCGGCCGCTTTTATCGGTAAACAGTTGGCGCTGCGTCCATCTCTGCGCGGGCTGGGACATTTTCTTAACCTGCACGTGGATAGCACCCAGGGCCGCGCCCGGGAAAACCTGTTCCTGCTGAAAAACCTGATTGACCAGCTTATCGCCAGCCGGCCTCATTACCGCTGTAATAACTGTGGTTTTTCCGGTAACCAGCTGCACTGGCTTTGCCCCAGCTGCAAACGCTGGGATAGCGTGCGCTCCGTAAAGGGTATTGAGGGCGAGTGACCTTCTGCCCGCAGCGCACACTCTTCAACCTGTTTTTGACTTTTGAGGTGTTCATTGACTGACTCAGTTTCCTCTCCGGTGATCGTGGCGCTGGATTACGACAATGCGGAAGCCGCACTGGCGATGGCCGCGCAACTTGATCCCTCGGTGTGTCGGGTAAAGGTCGGCAAAGAGCTGTTCACTATTGCCGGGCCAGACCTGGTGCGCAAGCTGGTGGAGTCCGGGTTTCAGGTGTTCCTGGACCTGAAATTCCACGACATTCCCAATACCGTAGCCGCGGCGGTACGCGCGGCGGCGAACCTGGGCGTATGGATGGTCAATGTGCATGCCAGCGGCGGCGAACGGATGATGCGCGCGGCTGCCGAAGTTCTGGCACCGCTGGGGGACAAGCGCCCGCTGCTGATTGGGGTCACCGTGCTGACAAGTACCGCGGAAGATGAGCTGGCGCCGGTTGGAGTCACCCGTCCTCTCGCCGATCAGGTGGTTGCGCTGGCCAAGCTCGCGCAGGGAAGTGGGCTGGACGGCGTGGTGTGTTCCGCGCAGGAAGCCGAAAAGCTGAAATCTGAATGCGGAGCGGATTTTGCCCTGGTGACACCCGGTATTCGTCCGGCGGGCTCTGACGCAGGTGATCAGCGGCGTATCGTGACCCCGGTACAGGCGCTGAAAAATGGCTCTGATTATCTGGTGATTGGCCGCCCGATTACCGGGGCGGACAAGCCGGCAGAAGCGCTGGCAGCGATCGTGGAAGAAATTCAGAAATCGGAGCGGTAAGGCCCGGGGCTCGGGTTGGAACGGCTGTTCAAATTTGAGATCGGGTGTGCCGCGCTGTAATAGCGTGTAATGGCGATTCGCTCAAAAATCCCGGTTGTAGATGGTAGAGTTTTGCGTGCCTTGGGGAGGTTTGTCGTCCCTCGGAAGTAAAAGGAGTGTAAACACAAAACAACCAAAAAGGATTTTGCCATGAAATTTTTCCGTATCCCGCTGGCTGCAATTTTTGCTGTTGCCCTGTTGCTCACCAATGCGCCAATGGTGAGCGCTGAAGAAGTTGCATCACAGGAGCAGGTGCAGACACTGGTCAACCTGAACACGGCTTCCGCAGAGGAGCTGTCCGAGGTGCTTGAAGGCGTCGGCCCGGCAAAAGCGGCGCTGATTGTGGAGTACCGAGAGGCGAACGGAAACTTTGCCAGCATGGAGCAGTTGCTGGAGGTGAAGGGGATCGGGGTTGCCACGCTGGAGAAGAACAAGGATCGGATCCAGCTGTAATGATCTCGCCGAGACAGCGCCATAAGGCGCTGTCTTTTTTTGTGGGACTGGATCGAGCCGGGCTCAACCGGAATATATAGAAAGGTAGAAAACGTAATAATGCGCTGGGTGGTAATAGGCAGTTCGGGATATATCGGTTCGGCCTTGTGCCGCTACTTGGTTGAGGACGGCAAGGCGGTGCTCTCCATATCTCGTGGTGCGGCCGGTCCGCAGGGGTGTAGCCACCTTCAGATCGGGGAGTTTACAGCGGAGTCGTTTGCCGGCGTATTTCAGCCGGGGGATATCGTGGTCTATGCGGCCGGGATGTCGTCCGCAAGGGATTGCCGTAAGAACCCCGCACTGGCGGACACGCTAAACAGTCAGTTGCCATGCGCATTGCTGTCCCTCGCTGACAAGGCGGGGGCTGATCAGTTTATATACCTCTCCAGTGTCAAGGCGGTGTGTGCGCCCGCAGGAGAGGTTGCCGGAGAAAGTGCCGGGCAGCCAGCCACCGATCCCTATGGGCAGAGTAAGTGGCGCGCAGAGCAGGGCTTATTGGCCCGGCATTGCAAGATGCGAGTGAATATTTTACGTCCGGCGGCTGTTTACGGCGAGTTTTCCGGATATGCGGGGGTAGGGCAGCCGACCCCGCGCAAGCGTGCGTTCGTGTGGCGGAACCGGTTGAGGCGGTGGTGCAAGCTGGTTCCCGTGGTGCCGGCGACTGGATACCGCAGCTTTGTAGCGCTGGAAGATCTGCTGTCCGCGATAGTGATACTGGCGGGTTCCAGTTGTAATCGTGAGGTGTTTATCGCCGCTGAGCCCCGGTATTACAACCTCGCCGCCATCAGTGCGGCAGCCAGTGGGCGCAGTGTAAAAAGTGATCGCCTTTTCGCCGGGTTGCTGCTGCTGCCATTTCGGATTCTGTCGACTCTCGGAGTTAAAGTTGGCGTCCTTGAAGTGGCGAGGAGCGAGCTTTATAGTGCTGAGCGTCTAAAATCGCGGCTCAACTGGCGGCCGGATGGGCGATACAGTCAATTCTTGAGGGGTAAATAATGGGGGCGGTAGTGGAGGTTTGGCTGGCCCCGTTGTTGGTGTCCTGTGTGGTGACCGCGTGTATTCTGCGTGTACTGCTTGCCCGCCTGGGAAACCTGGCGCTGGATACGCCAAATCATCGCTCCCTGCATGAGACGCCGGTGCCGCGTACCGGTGGCTGGGCACTGATTGCCGGTGTCACCTGCGGCATTGTGGTCAGTGGTATTACGCTCTCTATTGGCACCGTTTTTGCTTTTCTCCTGTTGTTTTTAGTGTCACTGGTAGACGATTTACGTCAGTTAGGCGCCGGTTTGCGCTTTGCTGTGCAAACTTTGTCCGTATCGTTGCTATTGTATTCACTCGCGCCTCAAGTCGAGCCCTGGCTTTTGTGGCCTGTTCTGATTTTTGCCGGTGTGTGGTGCATCAACCTGTACAACTTTATGGACGGCATGGACGGTTTTGCGGGCAGCATGACCGGTATCGGCTTTGCCACGTTGGGCATCGTCTGCGCTTTGCAGGGTGCGACGACCCTGGCGGGTATTTGTCTTCTGATTGCCATCTGTAGTGTCGCGTTTCTGTACTACAATTGGCCGAAGGCGCGTATCTTCCTCGGGGATGCGGGCTCTACGGTAATTGGCCTGGCGGCATTCGCTGTGGGTGTGTCTGGTTGGCAGCAGGGGGTATTCCACTGGCTGGTGCCGCTGTTGGTATTTTTGCCCTTCTGGCTGGATGCGACAGTGACCTTGATTGTCCGGGTGTTGAAGAGGGAGCGCTGGTGGGAAGCGCACCGGCAACACCTGTACCAGCGAATGGCTTTGAGGTTTGGGGTAAAAACTTCACTTTTTATCGAGTTGTCCGTGATGCTCTGCACGTCCATGGTGGCGTTGCTGCTGGTAGTATCTGGAGTGGCTTGAATTATTCCATCGGAAGGTGAGATGTACTTGTTTAGGGAATGGATCGCTCTGATCCGGGACCGGATCATATTGGGGGAATAGTGAAGCGCTTTTACAAGGCTGCGCAAAAAAACTACAAGCCAGTTTTAATGCTGTCATACGATCTGCTGATGTTGACGGCGGCATTCCTGCTGGCGATGACCATCCGGTTCAATGGGGCCGGCCTGGTTACCGAGCCGGCAATGGCGCTGTGCCTCGGGATGACCCTCGTCTCCAGTAGTTTCATCTTCCTGCGGCTGGGGTTGTACCGCACGGTAATTCGCTACATGGGGCAGCAGGCGATCGTTGCTGTGCTCCAGGGGGTTACCGCTTCTGCTGTGGTGCTCGCCGTCGCTTCCTACCTCACCTACGCGGGTGTGCCGCGTTCAGTTCCTGTTATTTACTGGTGTTTTGCGCTGATTACCGTAGGCGGCTCCCGCTGGCTGGTGCGTATCTATTACCAGATGGCGTTGGAAATCCACAAAAACCGGGTGGCTATCTACGGCGCCGGCACCGCGGGTCTTCAACTCTACAAGGGGCTGATCCACGGTGAGATGTACAAAACCGTCGCCTTCTTCGATGACAATGCCTCCAAGCAAAACACCCTGATCGACGGGGTGCTCGTATACAGTCCCGCCAATATTCTGGAAGTCATTGCTGATCGGGATATTTCCGAGGTACTGCTCGCCATGCCCGGAGTGCCCAAGCGCCGGCGCCGGGAAATCACCCGCAGTCTGCGAGAGCGGGGCGTGGTGGTGAAAGTGATTCCGGGGATGGAGGAGCTGGTGGACAGCGCTGGGCGCGTCTCCGATGTCTCCCAGATCTACGAAAACATCCTCGGCCGTGCGCCAGTGGAGCCCCAGAAAGAGCTGGTGTCCTCCTCCATTGCGGGCAAGATCGTACTGGTGACCGGGGCGGGGGGGTCCATTGGTTCTGAGCTCTGTCGGCAGATCATCCAGTGGGGCCCTGCGCAGCTCATCATGCTGGAGGCCTCGGAGTTCTCCCTTTATCAGATCGAGCGGGAACTGCGCCAGCAGCAGCTGGATGAAAATCTTCAGGTAGAAGTGACAGCGCTGTTGGGCGATGTGCGCAATCGCATCCGGATGGCGGAGATTATCCAGTCGTTCAAAGTTCACACGATTTATCACGCAGCGGCCTACAAGCATGTGCCGCTGGTAGAGCAGAACGTCGCAGTGGGCGCCGAGAACAATGTCCTTGGCACACTTTCGGTGCTGGAGGCTGCCGAGGCCTCAGGCGTTGAGCAGTTTGTGCTGGTTTCTACCGACAAGGCGGTGCGTCCCACCAATGTGATGGGTGCAACCAAGCGCCTGGCAGAACTGATCTGTCAGGATTTCGGGCGGCGCTTTGGTCGCACCCGGGTGTGCATGGTGCGCTTTGGTAATGTGCTCGGCTCTTCGGGCTCGGTTATTCCCCTGTTTACCGACCAGATCAATGCCGGTGGCCCGGTAACGGTGACCCACCCCAAGGTGACCCGTTTCTTTATGACTATCCCGGAAGCCGCACAGCTGGTACTGCAGGCGGGCAGTATGGGGCGCAAGGGCGAGGTTTTCGTTCTCGATATGGGAGAGCCGGTGCGCATCCTGGATATCGCCCGGCGCCTGATCCAGATTATGGGGCACACCGTACGCGACGAGGCCAATCCGGATGGGGACATCGAAATCCAGATCACCGGATTGCGCCCCGGGGAAAAACTCTACGAAGAGTTGTTGCTGGGAGACAAGGTTGCGGGCACCGATCATCCGATGATCATGCGAGCAGAAGAAGAGCGCTTGTCCAGTGAGCAGTTGCAGTTGTTTATTGGTGAGTTGCGTGAAGCCTGCGCCCGTCAGGACGCGGAAAGTGTCCATCGCATCCTGGTTGAGGCGGTGAAAGACTATGCGCCGAAACAGGAGCTGATCGACGTGGTCTGGAACCAGTCCATTGCCACGGCTGCAGCGCAGGGTCTGCCAACGGTTGCAACAGAGCGCGGTGCGGAAGTGAAGCAGTTGCCCACCGGTGGCCGCAGCCGAGTGCGTCGTTTGACTGGGGAAATGCCTGAAGTGTAAGCCCTGGATGCCCGGGTGATAGACCTGGGAGGCTCATGGAAACCCTGCGTTTTGCGCGGGGTTTTTTATTTTTTGGCGGCAAACCCGCCGTGCAAGAAAATCGGGCAATAAAAAACCCCGCGACCTTTTCAGGTGCGGGGTTTCTTTATTTGGCTCCGCCTGCTGGGCTCGAACCAGCGACCCAATGATTAACAGTCATTTGCTCTACCAACTGAGCTAAGGCGGAATTTTGGGGTGGGGCCTGTTGGTTGGGGCTCCCGATAGAGCATAGCTCTAAATAAAAACCCCGTAGCCATTGCCGGCTGCGGGGTTTTTGAATTTGGCTCCGCCTGCTGGGCTCGAACCAGCGACCCAATGATTAACAGTCATTTGCTCTACCAACTGAGCTAAGGCGGAACTGTGTCTGATCGGTCCGGAAAATGTCGTCCCGGTCAGATGGCGCGTATCTTATAGAGCACCCCAGAGTAGGTCAACCCCTTTATTTAAAAATAACTCTTTGATTTTGCAGTGTTTATTTTCTCGCCGATGCGTGTGACTGAGGTGGTGAGATTTGTCGCCGTGGTGGTCATCCGCCTACAATTTCCTTCTTGGATGCGCGCGCCGCGCGTGCAGAGCTTATGAGTGAGTAGGGTATATGGAATCGCGACCATTTGAAGTGGTGAGCAAGTACGAGCCGGCCGGTGACCAGCCAGCCGCAATCGAGGCGCTGGTAGAAGGCATCGGCGACGGTCTCGCTCACCAGACCCTGCTGGGTGTGACCGGGTCGGGCAAGACCTTCACCATGGCCAATGTCATTGCCCAGGTGCAGCGGCCCGCCATTGTCATGGCCCACAACAAGACCCTCGCGGCGCAGCTCTACGGCGAGCTCAAGGAGTTCTTCCCGCGTAACGCCGTGGAGTACTTTGTTTCCTACTACGACTACTACCAGCCGGAAGCCTATGTGCCGTCGTCGGATACCTTCATCGAGAAGGATGCCTCGGTCAACGAGCACATCGAGCAGATGCGTCTGTCCGCCACCAAGGCGCTGATCGAGCGCAAGGATGTGATCGTGGTGGCGACGGTGTCCGCCATCTATGGTCTCGGCGATCCGGACAAATACCTGAAAATGGTGCTGCACCTGGACCGCGGCGATATCGTCGATCAGCGCACGATCCTGCGCCGCCTGGCAGAGCTGCAGTACACCCGCAACGATGCCGATTTCCGCCGTGCGACCTACCGGGTACGCGGGGACATTATCGATATTTACCCCGCCGATTCGGATATGGAGGCGGTGCGCCTGTCCCTGTTCGATGAGGAAATAGAAGAGATCACCCTGTTCGACCCGCTCACCGGGGAGGTGCTACACAAGGTGCCGCGGATCACGATTTTCCCCAAGTCCCACTATGTGACGCCACGGGAAACCATCGTCAAGGCCATCGACCAGATCAAGGACGAGCTCAAGGAGCGCCTCGAACAGCTGCGCGACAACAACAAACTGCTGGAAGCGCAGCGCCTGGAGCAGCGCACCCGTTACGACCTGGAGATGATGCAGGAGCTGGGCTACTGCAACGGGGTGGAAAACTATTCGCGCTATCTCTCCGGACGCGACGTGGGGCAGCCACCGCCCACGCTGTTCGATTACCTGCCGCACGATGCCTTGCTGATCATCGATGAGAGTCACGTGACCGTGCCGCAGATCGGCGGTATGTACCGCGGCGACCGCTCGCGCAAAGAGACCCTGGTGGAGTACGGGTTCCGTCTGCCGTCGGCACTGGATAATCGCCCGCTGAAGTTTGAGGAGTGGGAGAACCTGTCGCCACAGACGATCTTTGTATCCGCGACGCCGGGCAAATACGAGGCGGAGCACGCCGGTGCCGTGGTTGAGCAGGTGGTGCGCCCCACCGGCCTGGTAGATCCGATAGTGGAAGTGCGCCCGGCGGCCACACAGGTGGACGATACGCTGTCCGAGATCCATCGGTGTGTGGATGCGGGGCAGCGCGTGCTGATTACCGTGTTGACCAAGCGCATGGCAGAGGATCTGACCGAGTACCTGAGCGACAACGGCGTACGCGTGCGCTACCTGCACTCGGATATCGATACTGTGGAACGGGTGGAGATCATCCGCGACCTGCGTATTGGTGAGTTCGATGTGCTGGTGGGGATCAACCTGTTGCGGGAGGGCCTGGATATGCCCGAGGTCTCCCTGGTTGCCATTTTCGATGCCGACAAGGAAGGTTTCCTGCGCTCGGACCGCTCCCTGATTCAGACCATTGGTCGCGCCGCCCGTAACCTCGAGGGCAGGGCAATCCTTTACGCGGACAAGATTACGGATTCCATGCAGCGGGCGCTGGATGAAACCCAGCGTCGTCGGGAAAAGCAGCTGGAGCACAACAAGGAGCACGGCATTACCCCGAAAGGTATCTTTAAAAGCGTTGCCGATATTATGGAGGGCGCCATCGCACCGGGCGTTCCGGGCCGTGGCCGTCGCAAAGTGGCGGAGAAAGGCGGAGCCTATAAAGCCGACCAGAAGCCGCTCACTGATCAGCAGCGCTGGGCCAGGATCGAAGAGCTGGAAGAGCAGATGTACCAGCACGCCAAGAATCTCGAGTTTGAAGCTGCGGCGAAACTGCGCGATGAGATCACCCAGCTCAAGGAGCAGCAGTAGTCGGGGACTGATTGCGCTGCCAGGGGGTATTCGGTAACCTGCAACGGTATATGTAGATATCGTATTACATAAGCCGGCTAGCTGGCTGACAATGGATTGGCGCGTGATAAGAATAAAAGGGTTGCGCAGGGAGTATGGCGACGGCGATGCCAAAGTGACGGCGCTGCGCGATGTTTCCCTGCATATTGAAAAGAATGAATTTGTCGCAGTGATGGGTTCGTCCGGGTCCGGCAAGTCGACCCTGATGAATATCCTGGGCTGTCTGGATCAGCAGACAGCCGGCCAGTACTGGCTCGACGGCCGCGAAGTTTCCAGTTTCGACGACGAATCCCTCTCCGCCATCCGCAATCGCCATATCGGCTTTATCTTCCAGACTTTCCACCTGTTACCGCGTCTTACCGCTCAGCAGAATGTCATGTTGCCGCTGCGATTTGCCGATGCCAGTGGCTCTGAGGATGCCGGTATACGCGCCGCCGAAATGCTTACCCGGGTGGGGCTCGGCCACCGTATTGACCATCGTCCCTTTGAAATGTCCGGTGGCCAGCGTCAGCGTGTGGCCATCGCACGGGCGCTGATCAATCGTCCCAAGGTCATTTTTGCCGACGAACCCACCGGCAACCTCGACAGCAAAACCTCCGAAGAAATTCTCGAACTGCTTTGCGCCCTGCACAGCGAAGGCCAGACCATTGTGATGGTGACCCACGAGCAGGAAGTGGCCAGCCGCGCACAGCGCATAATCCGGATGAGCGACGGCGAAGTGGTGGAGGATTCAAAATGTACCGTATAGCGCTGCTTGTACTGCTGTTCGCGGCAAACCCGGTGGTGGCCCTGCAAGCGCCGCTGCTGCTAAGCGGAGAGTTGCGGGCGGAAGAAAGCCAGTCGTTTATGTCGCCCATGACCGATAACTGGCGGGTGGAGGTGCAGTGGTTGATGCCAGAGGGGCAGGTGGCAAAGCCCGGCGAGATTGTCGCCGTGTTTGATGGCGCGACCATTCAGGGGGAAATCGATTCGGAAATGGTGGCCCTGGAAACCGCAGAGGAAAAGCTGAAGAAAGACGACAGTAAGTTCGAGCAGGATGTGCTGGAAAAAAAGTTTGCTCTCAAGCGCGCGGAGTTATTGCTGAAAAAGGCCGCTATCGATGCCGCGGTACCCGAGCAGTACCTGAGTGCCTACGAGTTCGAGTCCTACCAGGTGGCCAAGAAGGAAGCCGAGTCCGCGGTGCGCAAGGCGCGCAAGGAGTTGGCGCAGGCTGAGCTGACCCGCGAAGTGGCGGCGACAAAGCAGCGGGCCAAAATTGCCACTTCGCAGACCCGGCTCGAGCACAAGCGCGCACAGCTTGCGTCCATGTCCCTGCGTGCCGAGCGCTCTGGTCCGGTTCTGTACGGCAAACATCCCTGGACCGGTGAGCGGGTATTTGTGGGGATGACGGCCCAACCGGGTTGGTTGATTGCGGAAATCCCTTCCCTGAGCGACCTGTACGTTGAAGCCTGGCTGCATGAGGTGGACGCAGGCCGGGTACAAAGCGGGCAGGAAGCCGAGCTGGTATTTGATGCTTATCTGGAACGCCGTATTCCCACACGGCTTGCCGAAGTTTCTACGCAGCCGCAAAAACGACAGCAGTTGGGGCCGGGACTTTATTATCGCCTGGTATTCAAATTCATCGAAATGCCAGAGGTTGAACTACTGCCGGGCATGGGTGCGCGCATTGAATTTGCGGGGGCAGCCCAATGAGAAAGATGGCCGCGTTACTCACCTTACTGCTCACCGCCTGTTGTGGCGAGGAAATCACGGAAACAGCGCATCGGTCGGCGCGCACGTCGATACTGCCGATTGCAGGAGAGCTGGAATCGGCGCGCTCGGTCATGGTGGCGCCACCAGCGATCGACCGCATGTGGCAGTACAGCATCAAGCGCATGGTGCCCGAAAACAGTCAAGTAGCAGAGGGTGAGGTTGTGGTCGCGTTCGATGACAAGGCGGTGCGCGAGCGGCTGATCGAAAAGAAGTCCGAGCTCAAGCAGTGGCGCAGTGAGCTCAACAATACCCTACTCAAGGAAAAGCAGACCGCAAAAGACGATATTCTGGCGATCGAGGAAAAGCGCGCGGAATTCGAAAAGGCGGAGCGCCGAGCCAAGATCCTCGATCAGTCCATGTCGAGAATCGAACGGGAAAAAGCCGCAATTGATTTTGAAATTGCCCGCAACGACCTGACCCTGGCGCGCAAGCTCGCGGAAATGCACAAGCGCACGGGTGAGCTGCGTATCTCCATGGCCAGGCATAAGGTCGCGCGCTCCGAAGGGGAGGTGGCGGTGCTCGAGTCTGAAGTGGAAAAGCTCAAGGTTAAAGCGTCTATCTCGGGCCTGGTGCAGTACGTCGCCAACTGGAAGGGGGAAAAGCCCTCCGCGGGTGAATCGGTGCGATTTGGTCAGCCGGTGCTGCAGATCTCTGATCTCAGTCAGATGCGGGTACGCGCGCAGGCCGATGAGGTAGACAAGGCATACCTGAGTATCGGTACGGACGTAGCCGTGGCCATCGATGGTGCGGAAGCGGTTACCTTGCGCGGCGAGATTCTGGAGCTTGGAAGGGTGGTGCGCGACCGCGCCACAGGTGACCGGCGCCGGGTAGTCGATCTGCTGGTGGGGCTTGAGGAAACTGGAGGCTCGTCGTTGAAACCCGGCATGACGGCATCCCTGTCCCTTGGCGATCCCGCGGGGAAAAAGCTGGCGTCGGCGGAGGAGGTGCTGTGAAGTCAAAATCCTCGTTAAGTATCCTGCTTTTGTGTCTGTCCACGCTGCTTGGCGCCTGCGCAGAAAAGCAGTCGGAACCGCTGCTTTTCGAAGTTCAGTACGTCGAAAGGGTAGGGCTGGTGCCGGCGCGGGGTGAACTGCAGGCGGAGTCCGCCACCGCCATTCAGGCACCATCATCGGGGCCGCCGAAATTTATTGCCTGGCTTGCGCCGGAGTATTCGCTGGTGAAAAAGGGCGATGTGATCGCCCGTTTTGATGGCGAGTCGATGCGTCGACGCCAGAGCTACGCGAAAAGTGAGTTGACCCAGGCAGAAGAAGACCTGCGGGAAAAGCGTGGCCTGCTGGATACCGAGCAGGTGGCGATTCTCGCGGATATTGACCAGGTGGCGGTCGAGAAGGGCTTTGCCGAGCGTTTTTCCGTGGACGATGACCGACTCAAGTCGCGCTTGGAGATCCTGGAAGAGCAGCTGGATACCCGCTACCTGCAATCGAAACTGGATTACCTGGACTGGAAAAGCGAGCGCTTCGCGACCGGTGCCGAGGGCGAGCTGGCCGTGCTCGCAGTGGCACAACAAAAGCACAGCGCGCAGATAGGGCGTTTGCAGGAGGGGCTGTCAGAGCTGGAAATTGTGGCGCCCCACGATGGCATCTTGACCTATGCCGCCAACTGGCGCGGGGACAAACCCAAGGTGGGCGGTCAAGTTTGGCCGGGGCACAAGGTTGCCGACCTGCCGGATACCAGCGTGATGCAGGCAAAGCTGCAGGTAGCAGAGCGCGAGGCGATTGGTCTTGCGGAAGGGCAGGCGGTGAGCGTGTGGTTCGAGACGGATCCCGCAAAGCGCTTCGCCGCCAAAGTGAAAACTGTCAGCGCGGCGCCCTCGACCATCGAGCGGGGCAATCCTCAAAAGTACTATCAGGTAGTGGCGGCGTTTGATGAGCAGTTTCCCCGGCAATTCAAACTCGATCGCGACGTGCGTGCGCAGATTCAGGTGGTGGATGCCAGTCCGCGCCTGGAAATCCCGGCGCAGAGCCTGTTCCGGGATGGTGCGGGTGCCTTTGTCTATCTCTACCGCGATGGGCGCTTCCAGCGTCGCAATGTCACTACAGGGCAGGTGACCCCCACGCACATTGAAATCACCGAAGGCCTCGAGCCCGGTGAGCGGATTTCCCTCTACGAGGTATCTCCGGCAGGCCGGATGTCGCAGGAGGCAGATACATGAGCGCGCAAGACAACGCGGTAGGAGCGTTTGGCAGTTCCCGGTTTGCGCAGTTTGTTGCACTGTTCAAACTGTCCCGTGGCCGCGGTGCGCTGCTGACCAGTTTTCGTGAAGCGTTGGCAGAACTTTCCCAGCACAAGCTGCGTACCCTGTTGACTCTGCTGGGCATGATCTTTGGCGTCGGTGCGGTGATCGCCATGCTCAATATCGGCAAGGGCGCCGAGCGCGAAGCCCTGCGCATGATCGAGACAATGGGCCTCAACAACCTGATTGTGCAGGGGCCGGAGCTGGAGAAGGAGGAGCTGTTCGAACAGCGCAAGCAGTCCGCGGGTCTCAGCCTGCGCGACGGCGAGGCGGTGCTGGCTACCCTGAATTTTGTCGAGGCCTTCGCGGCCCAGAAATCCCTGGAAACCTACGCTCTTTATAGCCGTTTTGGAAAAAGCGAGGCCGCAGCTACCGGTGTCAGTCCCGCGTATTTCCGTATGTCTCCGTTTGAACTCGCTGCCGGTCGCTTGATTGAGCCCGAAGATGAGCAGTATTTCGCCCAGGTGGCGGTGCTGGGGGAGTCGGTAGCGCGGCAACTGTTCCCCGGGCGCTCTGCGCTGGGGGAGCGGATCAAGATCAATCAGCTCTGGTTTACCGTCGTCGGCGTGCTCGACTCGCCGTTTGTGGCAGGTTCTGAGTTTGAGGGGGTGCGTCTCGGCGCGGAGCAGGATCAGGTATTTATCCCCCTGTCCGCCGCGATGCAGCGCTTCCCCAGTGAGCCGCTCGCCGCGGAAGTGACCGAATTGAAATTCAGGCTGGTGGACGGCACCGATGCCGGTGAGGCGGCGCGGGCCATTGCCCACCTGCTCAATCGTCGTCACAACAGCGTCAAGGATTTCACCATGGTGGTACCGGCGGCACTGATGGCACAGAAGATGGAAACCCAGGCCATTTTCAATATCGTGATGTCCTGTGTTGCCGGCATTTCTTTGTTGGTCGGGGGCATCGGCATCATGAATATCATGCTCGCCACGGTACTAGAGCGCACCAGCGAAATTGGCCTGCTGCGCGCCGTAGGTGCAACGCGGCGGGATATCCGCAGTCAGTACCTGATTGAAAGCTTCACCATTGCCATTCTCGGCGGCTTGCTGGGTATTCTGTTCGGCGTGTTGCTGTCGGAAGTGATTGCGCTCTATGCGGGCTGGGCCGTGTCCTGGTCGCTGAGCGGGATACTGCTGTCATTCAGCGTATGTGCGGCCATCGGCCTGCTGTTCGGGGTGTATCCGGCAATCAAGGCTTCGCGCCTCAACCCTATCGATGCGCTGCAGAGTGATTGAGAATCCGACTGGACGGCAGGCGCAAGCGCCTGCGCGTTCTGGTTCGGCCTGCAGTCACGGCATATCGTCAAACAGCAGTTTGATGCCGGCACTCCATGACTGTCGCAGGCGGTTGAAGTAATCATCGTCCGCTTCGATCCGCTCCATGCTGAGTTCCAGCGCGTCATTGCGATACACGGCAATATCCAGCGGCATACCCACCGATAAATTCGAGTGCATAGTCGAGTCGAAGGAAATCAGGGCGCATTTTACCGCCTGGTTCAGGCCGGTATCGTAGTGGATGATCCGGTCCAGGATGGGTTTGCCGTATTTGCTCTCGCCAATCTGCAGGTAGGGGGTATCTTCGGTGGCCTCGATGAAGTTGCCCTCGGGGTAGATATGGAACAGGCGTGGCGCCTCGCCGCGAATCTGCCCGCCGAACAGGATGTGGCTGCCAAAGTCCACGCCGGCATTCTGCTGTCCCTGGGCATTGTGGGAAATGATCGACTTCACCTGTTCGCCGATGAGTTCCGCGGCGCGAAACAGGCTGCCGACGGTAAACAGGTTGTGCTCCTCATTCTCTTCAATCTGGATCTGCAGGCGGCTGATCAGGTTCTGGGACGTAGCGAGGTTGCCGGAGGTGAGCAGGGTAAAGCAGCGTTCCCCCGACTGCTGGAAAAGGTGCATTTTGCGAAAGCTGGCAACCTGGTCGACACCGGCGTTGGTGCGGGTGTCTGAGGCAAACACCAGCCCCTCGTTCAATCGCATGGCAATACAGTACGTCATGGCAATCCTGTGCGCGTGTTGTGCGCAGGAAAGGTAGCACCAGCCGGGGAACTTGTCATGAGTCTGCTCACTGCTGCGCCTGCTCTTCCATTGTGCGGCGATCCACCTGGTCTACCAGGGCATAGGCGCGCATGCTTTCCGCGCCGCCACCCCAGCGAATCCCGCGTACCGGAGACGCATCCAGGTAATCGATGCCGTGGGCCAGTTTCAGGTGGTGGTTGGTGGTCGAAAGCCCGTTGCTCACATCAAAGCTGTACCAGGCGTCTTCCACCCACGCCTCGGCCCAGGCGTGGCTGGCAATATGCTGGTCGTCTCCGGCGTGCACATAGCCACTGACATAGCGCGCGGGAATGCCCAGCCAGCGACAGCAGGCGATAAAAATATGGCTGTGATCCTGGCATACCCCAAACCCCTGGGCGAAGGCGTCGGCCGCGCTGCTTTCGGCATGGGTCATACCGCTGCGGTAGGGGATGCGCTCCAGCAGCGCAGACATCAATTCAATCAGCTGGTGCCGGCCCGCTTGCGCCTGCGCGCTTGCCGGGCGAAAGCCCCGTGCGAATTCCCGCATCGCATCGCTGGGTTCGGTGAGCGGGGAGGTGCGCAAAAAAACCTCCGGGGGTATCCGGTTTTCACGTTCGGGTTGCTCGTCTTCACCGATCTCCGCGGTGCCCTGGGCGCGAATGGTGATGCCCTGGTGCGGCTGCTCCACGGTGCATACGTGCAGAATATTGCCGTAAGTGTCCAGGGTGCGGTGCACACTGCCCGGTGCGTCCAGGTGCCATTGCAGGATTTGCTGTCCGGCAGAGGCCTGGGGTGTCAGTCGCAGGTACTGGATACTGTGGGTGACTTCGGTGTCGTAGGTGAAGTCGGTGACATGGTCAATGCTGAGCTTCATGCGCCCTCCCAGTAACTGCGGTGAATCTCGTCGCCGATGGCGTGAATACGCCGCAGCAGGTCGTTCAGGTAGTCGTTCAGCCCGAAGCGGATGATGAAGTCCACCTCGCCATACTCCAGGCGTGCATGCAGTTCCGCGCACAGGCGTTTGGCTGCCTGGCCCTGGTCCCCCTCGATGGCAATCAGCTGGCTCATCAGCGCACCAATGCAGTAGCGCAGGGAGCGCGGCAGTTCCGCGGAGAGAATCAGCAGCTCGGTAACATTGCGGGTGGTGAGTCCGCCGGTGTATTTATCGTGGTAGGCCTCGTAGGCACCGAGGCTCTGTAGCAGGGCATTCCACTGGTAGAAGTCGATAGCGTGATTGCTGTTGTGCTGCGATTCCATCACCTCGAGTTTTACCCGCAGGATACGCGCGGTATTGTCCGCCCGTTCGATAAAGGTCCCCAGGCGCATGAAGTGGAAGACATTGTTATGCAGCATGGTGCCGTAGGCGGCGCCGCGGAATTCATGTGAGCGCTGCTTGATCCAGTCGATCAGGCTTTTCACCCCCTCGTGGTTGATGCCGCGCTGGCGGCGGTGGCGCAGCTCCAGCCAGGTTGCATTGATACTTTCCCAGGCCTCTGAGGAAAGTTTGTCGCGCACGCTGTGGGCGTTGTCGCGGGCGGATCGAATGCTGCTGAATATGGAGCCGTCATTGCTTTCGTCGTACAGGAAGAATTCCAGCAGTGCTTCGGCGTTCAACTGCGGATAGGTTTCGCGGAACTGATCCAGGCGGCCGGTGATGGTCAGCGGCGCCAGCAGTTCCTGTTGGCCGCCCTTGGAATTCGGCATCAGCGACATGTTGTGGCTGACATCCAGCAGGCGGGTGAGGTTTTCTGCCCGTTCCAGGCTGCGGGCCATCCAGTAAATACTGTTTGCGGTGCGGCTCAGCATGGGGCGCCCTCCAGTACCCAGGTGTCTTTGGTGCCGCCGCCCTGGGAAGAGTTGACCACCAGGGAGCCCTCGCGCAGGGCCACCCGGGTGAGGCCGCCGGGCACCAGTTTTATTTCATTGCCGCTCAACACAAATGGCCTCAGGTCGATATGTCGCGGTGCGATTCCCTCGTTCACCATGGTCGGGCAGGTGGACAGGCACAGGGTCGGTTGCGCGATGTAATTGGCCGGGTTGTTGCGCAGCAGCTGGCGGAAGGTGTCCAGTTCCTCTCGGTCTGCCTTGGGGCCGATCAGCATGCCGTAGCCGCCGGCGCCATGCACTTCCTTCACCACCAGTTCCTCCAAGTGCTCCAGCACATAGGCCAGATCCTCTTCCTTGCGGCATACACAGGTCGGCACATTGTTGAGAATGGGTTCCTCGTCCAGGTAAAAACGGATCATGTCCGGCACGTAGGGGTAAATGGATTTGTCATCGGCGACGCCGGTACCCAGGGCATTGGCGAGAATGACATTGCCGTCGCGGTAGGCGGTGAGCAGTCCCGGTACGCCGAGCATGGAGCTGGGGTCGAAGGCCAGTGGATCGAGAAACGCATCGTCGATGCGGCGGTAAATCACGTGCACCTGACGCGGGCCGGTAGTGGTGCGCATGTAAACACAGCCGTTGCGCACGAACAGGTCGGCGCCCTCCACCAGGGGGACGCCCATCTGCTGCGCGAGAAAGGCGTGCTCGAAAAAGGCGCTGTTGTAACGCCCCGGGGTGAGTACCACCACGCAAGGGTTGTCTGCATCGCTGGCACCCTGCAGGGTTTCCAGCAGCAGGTTGGGGTAGTGTTCTACCGGTGCCACGCTTTGTGCCAGAAACAGTTCCGGGAACAGGCGCATCATCATCTTGCGGTTCTCCAGCATGTAGGAAACGCCGGACGGGGTGCGCAGGTTGTCCTCCAGTACAAAGTACTCGCCATTGTTGTCGCGAATCAGGTCGACGCCGGTGATGGGGATGTAATTGTGCCCGGGCAGGTCGACGCCGAGCATTGCCACCTGGAACTGCTGGTTGGTCAGAACCTGGTCGGCGGGAATGATGCCCGCGCGGAGAATTTCCTGATCGTGGTAAATATCGTGCAGAAAGCGATTCAGGGCGGTAACCCGCTGGCGCAGCCCGAGCTCAAGGTGGGTCCACTCGGAGGCGGGAATGATGCGGGGGATCAGGTCGAAGGGGATCAGGCGTTCCGTACCTTCTTCTTCCCCGTAGACATTGAAGGTGATGCCGAATCGTCGGAACAGGGTATCGGCCTCGCGGCGTTTCTGTTCCAGGGTGGCGTCCGGCGTGTTCTCAAGCCACTGCAGGTAGGCCCGGTAGTGCTCGTGAACGCCGTCGCTACACAGCATCTCATCGTAGAGGTGGGGTGCAGGTTGTTCAATTGCCGTCATCCATGGGTCCCCGTTTTATTTTTTTGTTAATTTGCTCCCATAAATTTGCAAGCACCGTGCCAGTGCCTGTGAGCCAGAGCGGGGCGCGGCTTTGCCCAAAACTGGGGTGTGCCGATGAGGAGCCTGGGGAATATTCGGAATTTGGCCGGGAGAGCGGGCGGAAATGGGGCGACCGCGCGCGGAGTTGCGTCGCGGTGCCCCATAGAGGGGATGAATAAGGCGCAGGCGGTACTGGGCTAGCGGGACTGGACTTCCGGTTTTTGCGGTATTTCCGCCGTCGTCACCGGTACGGTCTTTATCCCATTGACCTTTTTCATCGCCAGCAGGCTGCCGAGAATGATCGCCATGCCCGCAAAATGGTAAACGGAGAAGGGTTCACCCAATACCAGTGCCGCCGCAATCAGGGTGATTACCGGGCCGGAGGTGCCGATTGCGCCGGTGCTGGCCGAGCCGATCTGTTGGATGGCTGCACTCATCATCAGTGACGGCACGACCGTGCACACGAAGGCGACCGTCAGCGCGTAGCCATAGACCGGCCACGGCTGATGGAGCCGGCCCCAGTCGGCCTGTACCGCAAAGTGCAATGCGATTGCCGCACTCGCTACCATCATCGCCAGCGCGGTAAATTGACGGCTGCCGAGCTGGCGGATCACACCCTCACTGAATGCCACATAGATGGAAAAGCTCAGTGCGCTGCCGAAGGTCAGCAGCGCGCCCCAGCTGATTGCATCCAGGTTGACCCAGGTCGGGGGCAGGGCGCCGGTGCTGAAATTCTGGTCCTGCCAGTAGATCAGCAAAATGCCCGCGTAGGCGCCCAGGATGCACAGCAGCTGCGGGATGGATATCCGCTTACCCAGAAAACACCAGCCCAGGAACAGCACCAGAGTGGGGTAGAGGTAGATGATCAGGCGCTCAAAGTTGGCGCTGATGTAGCGCAATCCCTGCAGGTCGAGATAGCTCGCCAGGTAATAGCTACAGAGCCCCAGGATCACCGTGAGCAGGAGATTGCGGCGGCTGACCGGGCGCCACGCCTGCTGTCGCTTCAGCAACATAAGGATTGCCACGTAAAACGGCAGCGCCAGTGCCATACGCAGCAGGATGAATGTCTCCACGTCCACGCCGTGGCGGTAGGCCAGCTTGATAAAGATGGCTTTGATGGAGAAGAGGGCAGCTGCGCCGAGGGCGAGCAGGAAGCCGTTAGTGTTCGTGGAGGATTGGGTATTTTCCATGGCCTTGTGCCTTACTACTTGATTGGCGCCTTAAGGCCGGAGGGTTTGACGAACAACCTGGGCCTTGCGGCGCGGCTGTTGTCGTTCGTGACTGGTGAAATTCAGGCAGGTGACAGCAGGCCGACGCGATGAGTGCGTAGCTTTAGCCAGACTGTTTTGACTGCCATTTGGGAGAGCATGAATCGCCTGCGGTTCATTCCGGGAGAAGCCACATTAAGCCATAAGGGTGGACGGTCGGTCTACTCGGTACCCGCTGAAGCGGGTAATTGCGGCGCAAGAAACTTCGCCCTTATTACCTGCTCTGGAGGGATGCTCTCACCAGAGGGAAATGGCGGGAAAATAATTTCTTCAAAGCGTGTTGAAATGGCCAAAAGCTGGTGCTAAAGTTCGCGTCCTCTGCAGCGGGGCCTGTCTTATTGAATGTTCCCAGTCTGCCAGTCTTTAGACCCGTAGCTCAGTTGGTTAGAGCGCTGCCTTGACATGGCAGAGGTCAGCAGTTCAAATCTGCTCGGGTCTACCAATTTCCCGTGAGTCTCCTCTAATGCGCTAGTTCTGCTAGGCTGATTTGACTCGCTTCGGGCTTCCAGCCCGCCATCACCATAAGTCATGCGGTCTTTCGTAGGGATCGCCACTGATAGATAAGGAAGTGCAATGCCTGTTGTCACCCTCCCTGACGGTTCCCGTCGCGAATTTTCCGATTCCGTATCCGTATTCGACGTTGCCAATGATATTGGTCCCGGCCTGGCAAAAGCTGCCCTGGCGGGTGTGGTCGACGGTAAGGAAGTGGATACCAGTTTTGTTATCGATCACGACGCGGAACTCGCCATCGTGACCGATCGCCAGCCGGAAGGGCTGGAAATTATCCGTCACTCCACCGCGCACCTGCTGGCCCAAGCCGTCAAGCAGCTGTACCCCGGTGCCCAGGTCACTATTGGCCCGGTGATCGAAGACGGCTTCTACTACGACTTCGCTTACGAGCGTCAGTTTACGCCGGAAGATCTCGAGAAGATCGAAAAGCGTATGGAAGAGCTGGCCAAGGAAGATATTCCGGTCAGTCGTCGTCTGCTGCCGCGGGATGACGCGGTCAAGTATTTCCGCGAACTGGGCGAGGAATACAAGGCGGAGATTATCGCCAGTATTCCCACCAATGAAGATATCTCCCTGTACCGTCAGGGCGACTTCGAAGACCTGTGTCGCGGTCCGCACGTGCCGTCTACCGGCAAGTTGAAGGCGTTCAAGCTGACCAAAGTGGCCGGTGCCTACTGGCGCGGCGATGCCAACAACGAAATGCTGACCCGTGTTTACGGTACCGCCTGGTCCAACAAGAAAGAACTCAAGGCGTACCTGCACCGCATCGCCGAGGCAGAGAAGCGCGATCACCGCAAGCTGGCGAAGAAGTTCGACCTGTTCCATATTCAGGAAGAAGCGCCGGGCATGGTGTTCTGGCACCCGAACGGCTGGACCGTGTACAGCACCGTTGAGCAGTACATGCGCGAGCGCCAGCGCGAGCGCGGCTATAAAGAGATCAAGACCCCGCAGCTGGTGGACTTCTCCCTGTGGCAGAAATCCGGTCACGCCGACAAGTTCGGCGACGACATGTTCACCCTGACCAGCGAAGAGCGTCAGTTTGCCATCAAGCCCATGAACTGCCCCTGTCACGTACAGGTGTTCAACCAGGGCCTGCGCAGCTACCGCGATCTGCCCCTGCGTCTGGCGGAGTTCGGCTCCTGTCACCGCAGTGAGCCTTCCGGTTCCCTGCACGGCCTGATGCGCGTGCGCGGCTTTGTGCAGGACGATGGCCATATCTTCTGTACCGAAGATCAGATCCAGTCCGAAGTATCCGAATTCATGGACCTGCTGCACGCGGTCTATAAAGACTTCGGCTTCGAAGAGGTGATCTACCGTCTTTCCACCCGTCCGGAACAGCGCGTCGGTTCCGACGAAAGCTGGGACAAGGCAGAAAAAGCACTGGCAGACGCGCTGAATGCAGCGGACCTGCCGTGGGAAGAGCTGCCGGGTGAGGGCGCCTTCTACGGGCCCAAGATCGAATTCTCCCTGAAGGACTGCCTCGGCCGTGTATGGCAGTGCGGTACCATTCAGGTGGACTTCTCCATGCCGGGCCGCCTGGACGCCCAGTATGTGGCGGAAGATGGTTCCCGTCAGACCCCGGTGATGCTGCACCGCGCGACCCTCGGGTCCTTCGAGCGCTTTATCGGTATCCTGATCGAGAACTACGAAGGGGCCTTCCCGACCTGGCTGGCTCCCCAGCAGGTGGCAGTGCTGAATATCACTGACCGACAGGCCGATTACTGTCGTGATCTCGAGTCCAAGCTGGGGGCCGAAGGCTTCCGTGCTGCAGCTGACTTGAGAAACGAGAAGATCGGCTTTAAAATCCGCGAGCACACGCTTCAGCGTGTTCCTTATTTGCTGGTGATCGGCGATAAGGAAGTGGAAAATCAGACGGTCGCCGTGCGGACACGTAGCGGTGAGGACCTCGGAACCATGACTTACGAGTCATTCCTTGAGCTCCTCAGCCAAGATGTGGATCGCCGCGGCCGTTCGTCTATTGAGAGTGCTAACGAGAGCGCTGACGCCTGAGCCATCTCATAGACATTTTTATAAATCATCGGAGACGAGTGTTATTAAACGAGATATGAAAGGAAAGTCCAAGAAGGCCCGTATCAATGATCAGATCGAGGCGTCGCAACTGCGACTGATTGGTGCGGATGGTGAACAGGTAGGTATTGTTTCTCTGGAAGAGGCGCTGGAAGAAGCGCAGAAAGCCAGCCTGGATCTCGTTGAAATTGCCTCGGACTCCGATCCCATAGTCTGTAAGATCATGGACTACGGGAAGCACATTTTTGAGGCCAAAAAGGCCAAAAATGCGGCTAAAAAGAAACAAAAGCAGCAGCAGATCAAGGAAATGAAGTTCCGTCCCGGTACCGATATCGGCGACTACCAGATCAAGCTGCGCAACCTGACCCGCTTCCTGGAAGCCGGGGACAAGGCGAAGGTATCCCTGCGCTTCCGCGGCCGTGAAATGGCCCACCAGGAGCTGGGGATGGAAATGATGC
This sequence comes from Microbulbifer sp. YPW1, assembly GCF_013367775.1. Lineage (NCBI taxonomy): Bacteria > Pseudomonadati > Pseudomonadota > Gammaproteobacteria > Cellvibrionales > Microbulbiferaceae > Microbulbifer > Microbulbifer sp. YPW1. Next base: position 4,278,221 of record NZ_CP055157.1, on the reverse strand, counting down.
AGCGCATCGAGAAAGATCTCGAGGAGCTGGGTACTGTGGAGCAGCGGCCAAAAATGGAAGGCCGTCAGATGATCATGGTCATCGCGCCCAGTAAAAAGAAAAAGTAAGGCGCAGGGGTAACCCTGCACCTTCTTTTCGGGAAGTGATCGGGCGACGGCTGCCTTCTCACTCCCGCACAGTCGCAGGCCCAGGCCTGTGGCCTATTAACAAAGCCCATTTATGGGCCATTATTCACTTTGGAGTACAAAATGCCGAAAGCAAAAGTACATTCTGGCGCTGCCAAGCGCTTCAAGAAGACCGCTTCGGGCTACAAGCACAAGCACGCTAACAAGAGCCACATCCTCACCAAGATGACCACCAAGCGTAAGCGTCAGCTGCGCGGCACCAACACTTTGAACAAGTCTGATGCCACCCTGGTCGATCGTATGTTGCGCGCCAAGTAATTGGCTGCACACGCAAAGTTTTAAGAGGATATTGATATGGCCCGTGTAAAACGTGGTGTAGTGGCGCGTCGTAGTCACAAGAAAATTCTGAAGCAGGCTAAAGGTTATTACGGTGCGCGTTCTCGCGTATTCCGCGTAGCCAAGCAGGCAGTCATCAAAGCTGGTCAGTACGCTTACCGCGACCGTCGCGTTAAGAAGCGTAACTTCCGCGCTCTGTGGATCACGCGTATCAACGCCCAGTCCCGCGCTGAAGGCCTGAGCTACAGCCGACTGATTGCCGGCCTGAAAAAGGCGGATATCGCTCTGGATCGCCGTGTTCTGGCTGATCTGGCGGTATACGATAAAGCCGCTTTTGCTGCCGTAGTTGAAAAAGCCAAGGCAGCCCTGGCAGCTTAATTAGCGCCTGCAGAATAAATCGGCCCGCAAGGGCGGATTTGTGCTTTAAGAATAGGGAAGGGCTGTTTGGCTCTTCCCTATTTTTTTATCAGCTTTTGCTAAAAATAATTCTGTCGCACCCGGTGTGTACTATCGATACCGGGGCGGCCAAAACTTCCAATTGTCACTCATCGATCAGAACGAGAAGGTTTCAATGCAAGAATTGCAGTCCCTCACCGAGCAGGCGCTGGCACTCGTAGAAGACGCCAGCGACCTCGCGGCTCTGGACCAGGTGCGGGTAGATTACCTGGGGAAAAAAGGTCAGATTACCGCGCTGCTGAAAAGCCTGGGCAAACTGTCTGCGGAAGAGCGCCCGGCAGCGGGGGCCAAAATCAACGAAGCCAAGCAGCAGGTGCAGGCAGCGATCAACAGCCGCCGCGAAGCGATGGAAAAAGCTGCCATCGAAGAAAAGCTGGCCAAAGAGACCATCGACGTCACCTTGCCCGGCCGCGGTGAAGATCAGGGCAGCATGCACCCGATCACCCGCACCCTGCGCCGCATTGAGGAAATCTTCCAGCGCCTCGGATTCTCCGTAGAGCAGGGGCCGGAAGTGGAAGGGGACTACTACAACTTTGAAGCCCTGAATATTCCCGCGCACCACCCCGCGCGCGCCATGCACGACACCTTCTATATCGATCCCTCCACGGTACTGCGCACGCACACCTCTTCCGTGCAGATCCGCACCATGGAGAAGACCAATCCGCCGCTGCGCATCATCTGCCCGGGCCGCGTGTACCGTTGTGATTCCGATGTCACCCACTCGCCGATGTTCCATCAGGTAGAAGGCCTGGTGATCGACGAGGGCGTGAGCTTTGCGCACCTGAAAGGCTGTATCGACCAGTTCCTGAAAGCGTTCTTTGAAGCGGATGTGCCGGTGCGTTTCCGCCCGTCCTACTTCCCGTTCACCGAGCCCTCCGCCGAAGCGGACATCCAGTGCACCAACTGTGGCGGCGAAGGCTGTCGCGTGTGCTCCGGCACCGGCTGGCTGGAAATCCTCGGTTGCGGCATGGTGCACCCGAACGTATTCGCCTCCTGCGATATCGACAGCGAAAAGTACTCCGGCTTTGCCTTCGGCCTCGGGGTAGAGCGTATGGCCATGCTGCGCTACGGCGTGAACGACCTGCGCCTGTTCTTCGACAACGACCTGCGCTTCCTCAAGCAGTTCTAACGCGAATCCCATAGGTAGGAGCCTGCCTTGCAGGCGAACAGCGCAAAGCGCATAACAGAATTCAGAATTAGAGAACGATTATGAAATTCAGCAATGCCTGGTTGCGGGAGTGGGTAAACCCGGACCTGACAGCACAACAGCTGGCCGACCAGATCACCATGGCAGGCCTGGAAGTAGACGCCGTAGAGCCGGTCGCCGGTGCGTTTTCCGGTGTCGTGGTGGGCGAGATCATCGCCTGTGAACAGCACCCGGACGCCGACAAGCTGCGCGTGTGTCAGGTGAAGGGCCACCCGGAGGGCGACATGCAGGTCGTCTGCGGTGCGCCGAATGCCCGCGTCGGCATCAAGATTCCGTTTGCACTGGTCGGCGCCAAGCTGCCCGGTGATTTCAAAATCAAGAAAGCCAAGCTGCGCGGCGTCGAGAGCTTCGGCATGCTGTGCGCCCAGACCGAGCTGGAACTCGGCGACGATAGCGACGGCATCTGGGAACTGCCCAGCGACGCCCCCACCGGCACCGACCTGCGCGAATACCTGCTGCTGGACGACAGCGCCATCGAAGTGGACCTCACCCCGAACCGTTCCGACTGCCTCGGTGTGGCCGGTATTGCCCGCGAAGTGGGTGTGCTGAACCGCTGTGCCGTCACCGAGCCGGCCATTGAGCCCGTCGCACCGGTGATCGAAGAGAGCTTCCCGGTATCCCTGATGGCCGAAGACGCCTGTCCGCGCTACGTGGGCCGCGTGATCCGCAACATCAACATCGATGCGGAAACCCCGCTGTGGATGCAGGAGCGCCTGCGTCGCAGCGGCCTGCGCAGCATCGATCCGGTGGTGGATGTCACCAACTACGTGTTGCTGGAGCTGGGTCAGCCCATGCACGCCTTCGACCTCGCCAAACTGACCGGCGGCATCAAGGTGCGCATGGCAGAGCAGGGCGAAAAGCTCACCCTACTGGATGAGCAGGAAGTAGAGCTGAATGCCGATACCCTGCTGATTGCGGACGAGAAGGGCCCGCTGGCCATCGCCGGTGTGATGGGCGGCCTGGATTCCTCCGTCACCGATGCCACCAAAGACATCTTCCTGGAGAGCGCCTTCTTCAGCCCGCTGGCCATCGCCGGCAAGGCCCGTTCCTACGGCCTGCACACGGATTCCTCCCACCGCTTCGAGCGCGGCGTGGACTACCGCCTGCAGGAAAAGGCCATCGAGCGCGCCACCCAGCTGCTGCTGGATATCGTTGGCGGTGAGCCGGGCCCGGTACACCTGCGCGAAGTGACTGAAGCCATGCCCGCAGAGCGCAGAATCAACCTGCGTCGCGCGCGCGTACAAACCGGTCTCGGTATTGATATGCCGGACAGCGACATCGTCGAGATCATCACCCGTCTGGGCCTCGAAAAGCTATCTGAAGACGCCGAGGGCTGGACCTTCCTGGTGCCCAGCTTCCGCTTTGATATCGCCATCGAAGCCGACCTGCTGGAAGAGCTGGCGCGGGTATACGGCTACAACCGCATCCCCAGCGTGAGCATGAAAGCTTCCCTGGACATAGTGCCGCGCAACGAAGCCATCGTCGCCCAGTCACGCCTGGAGCAGACCCTGCTGGCGCGCGGCTACCAGGAAGCCATCACCTTCAGCTTTATCGATCGTGAAGCCTCCGCCAAATTCGATCCGGAAGTGGAGCCTGTGGCCCTGCAGAACCCGATCAGCGCGGAACTCTCCGTGATGCGCACCACCCTGATGGCAGGGCTGGTCAAGGCACTGCAGTACAACCTGAACCGCCAGCAGGATCGCCTGCGCCTGTTCGAGACCGGGCTGCGTTTCGTGCCCGCCGGGGAAGCCCTCAAGCAGGAGCGCATGATTGCGGGCCTGATCTACGGCACCCGCCAGCCGGAAGGCTGGACCGGCAACAAGGACCTGGTGGACTTCTACGATATCAAGGCCGATGTAGAGGCGCTGCTGGCGCACTACGACGCCGATGCCGAATTCACCTTCGCGCCCGCCAAGCACCCCGCGCTGCACCCCGGCCAGTGTGCCCAGGTACTGCGTAACGGCGAACCGGTGGGAACACTGGGTGCACTGCATCCGCAGCTGCAGCAGGCGTTTGATTTGCCCAAGGCCGCGTTCCTGTTCGAGCTCAGCCTGGACGGATTGGGGCAGGCGGTAATCCCCGCATTTGCTCCGCTGTCCAAGTTCCCGGAAGTGCGCCGCGACCTCGCCATCCTGGCGGACGTTGAGACCCCGGTAGGCCAGTTGGCTGAATCGGCGGTCAAGGCTGCCGGCGAATATTTGACGGACTTCAACATTTTTGACGTCTATCAGGGCAAAGGCATTGATTTTAATAGAAAAAGTGTCGCCATGGGCTTGACCTTTCAGCATCCCTCGCGCACCCTTAATGACGAAGAAATCAATGCCGCTGTAGAAGCGGTTGTTTCTGAACTAGAACAAAAATACAACGCCAGCCTGCGCTAAACCGGTCCGCTCCGGGATACGCAAGTTGACGAGCGTATCCCGAGAGCGTCTGCCTCCGGGTTACAAGCCGCAGCGGTACCAGGCTTAAAAACCGGGAGTCGACGCCTCTGAATCTGTTGGGCAGGAACCAATGACAGAGGCACTGACCAAGGCCGGGCTCGCCGAGAAGTTGTACGAAGAGCTGGGTTTCAACAAGCGCGAAGCTAAAGAAATCGTCGAATATTTCTTCGAGGAAATCCGCAACGCCCTTGAAAATAACGAGCAGGTCAAGCTGTCGGGGTTTGGCAATTTCGACCTGCGTGACAAAAGCCAGCGTCCGGGAAGGAACCCAAAGACTGGTGAAGAAATCCCCATTTCCGCGAGAAGGGTAGTCACCTTCAAGCCGGGGCAAAAACTCAAGGCACGAGTAGAAGAAGATGCTGGAAGCGAGTCATAACAGCGAACTCCCGGTTATCCCGGGAAAACGCTATTTCACCATCGGTGAAGTGAGTGAGCTTTGTGCAGTCAAACCGCATGTACTGCGCTACTGGGAACAGGAATTCCCTCAGCTCAGCCCGGTAAAGCGTCGAGGAAACCGGCGTTATTACCAGCACCAGGATGTCATCCTCATCCGCCAGATCCGCGCACTCCTGTACGAAGAGGGCTACACCATCGGCGGCGCACGCCTGCAGATGGAAAGTGGCAGCTCCGAAAAAGTACAGACCGTACAGTTGCAACAGGTGATCCCACAGATGATTGCCGAGCTGGAAGGGGTGCTGGATTTGTTGGAAGTTGAAGCCTGAGTCATCCAGAGTCAAAAAGGCGCAAAACGGGCTTGCATTCCCTCCGTACTTCGGTATGATTTGCGCCTCATCGCCAAGCGATGCCCCTTATAAATCAAGCACTTACGTGATTTTCACCCAGCTTGATTTGCTCTTATCGGAGTGTAGCGCAGCCTGGTAGCGCACCACACTGGGGGTGTGGTGGTCGTCGGTTCAAATCCGGCCACTCCGACCATAAAACCGTTGAGAATCAACGACTTAGAAGCCCGCCAATTGAGCGGGCTTTTTTGTGTCTGAAATTTAAGTCCATATTAAGTCCAGGCATACGCCAACTCTGAAGTTACTTGCCCCTGACGAATGGCTACAGTTGGCGTTGAGTGGGAGCGTTTCAAATAGGTGCCCCAGCTGTGTATCAATTGGCTAAGTGTTTTTCTGGATGGCTCTGGAGGCTACCTTAGCCGCGACCACAGTAAACTTCTGCGTATCCTTGTCTACTTTGCAATCCACCAGCTTCCTGAAAATAGCGAAAGCTGAGCAGAGTAGTAATACTGCTATACCTAGGCGCTCTGCCCAAATAGATCTGCGCTCTAGGATCCTAGCAACACCACTCATAACCCCTTCTTCCCCATTGCGCGCAATCATAGGGTCAATGAAAAATGGGAACCCGAAATAAAGCACAAGAAAGCCAAAAATACCGAACAAAAACACCTTCCCTAGAGATCCCGTTGCCGCAGCACCAGCGGTATCTCTTAGAATTGATGCCCCCGGGCTCTTCCTTCTTCGATAATTCCTTTTCATAAGCTATTCCTATCCATATGTTTAAGGTTCGCTGTAGGGGAGCCAATGATGTGCGCAATTATTGCGAAGATTTGGTGGTGAGCTGGGATCGGCATAAAAAACTCATTGCGCAATGGCTACAGAGGGAGTGCACCGTTGACGCCTATGCATTCTCTTGTTCTTTGGGCTGCTCAACACCAATCTCTACCTCCTGGGAATGTTTTTTTATCCATGTATCAAAGGTAAGGGGTTGGGTTTCATCGACGTCGATAAATGGGTTGTTAATGTAGTCGCAGTATGATTGGGCTTTGGTCTGGTAGTTTTCGCCTGCCATAAAGTCAACTTCATATCTCTTTAACAGTTCGAAAACACCGTCTTTATATGGATCTGGAATTTTCCCATCTTTATATATTTGATATAGCAATACCCAGTACTGATCCCGCTCATACGCAGGCTTGCAAAGAAGCGTCATCGCAAAGTCAATAATATGTTGTTCGCTGGCTCCATTGGCATAAAGACACATCAACGCCATACAATCACGTGTTTTGTAGACTTCAGAATAAACTTCTACAGTGCAATTCAATCCATATTTGTTTAGGTAGTACAATGACCACGCCATGCCATCCGATCTATTTTTTTTGGCGTTCTCTAATGCTATCGCATTGAGCTGATTTTTGTAGTCTTCTGGAAGAATTGCATCGGAAGAAAGCATTTGATCAAGCATTGGAATCAGAACAGGATAGTGCCAAGCTAAATGAATGCTGTAATCTAGCAGTTGCTTAATTGTTTTTTCACTCGCCAGCCTTAATAAGTAGCTAACCGCGTACTTTACGACGCTTCCATCTGGAGTTGATTTATTTAATCTAACCGCTGTATCTAGAAAGGTAACAATTTCGTTATCAGTTATTTCTCGTATTCCATCTTTACCAACAAATCCTAGAGGTTGAGCAGCAGACAGCTCAGTAACCCATTGGTCACTCATCGGTTCCGGCAACTCTGCTATGTGCGTTTTGTGCAAGTTTATATCTAACTTGAATTTTCTTAGAGCGAGACCTAATGCCTGAATAAAAGATTGGGCCTTTTCGTGTGATTCACAGTAGCAGACGTAATCATCTATATATCTATGGAATTTATAGCCTGCATTTTTTAGGGTCCGGTCTACCGCGCTGAGTACAAGCTCTACAACAATTGTTGAAGTGCCAGGCCCGATAGCTATCCCCTGCGTTTCATTCCTTTTTGCTTTTCTTTGGAACTTGTCTAGTTCGTCAGACCAATGCTTGGGGCTGTTTTTAGCCAATTTCTCCTTTGCTTCCTCAAAACCTTGAACTGCCCAAGGAATTGAGTGCGTATATATACTATGAAAACAGCTTGATATATCTGTATGTACAACAAATCGCATTCCGAACCCATTCAATAGGGCTCGTTCTGTTCTATCGCATAAGCCTTCATAGTTCATAACCAGCATGCGACCATCCTGATGCTGATCTGGCTTAATTACACTGTGGTCATTATTGGCTATGTGTTCTATATCATCCCAATTCTCATAAATATTCTTTACAAGCAATGCATAAGCTTTAGGGTGGGGTAAGGCAAGCATTCTTGGAACGTTATTGTGTCGCGTCAACGAGTAGATAACCTGATCGTAGCCGAGGGCTATACGATTTACAGGCGCCTGCTTATTTGGCTCGTCAATTTTAACTAGAAGTTCGACAATTTCAGGAGTGAAGCTAGTGGTAGAAAAGCAAGGCGGCAACTCTCTTGCTCCCTCTTTCTGGTTTGGGAAATAGTTGTGCCTAGTTAGCGCTTCGTATAAGTGGCGTTTGCTGTCAGTTGGAGGGAGTAACACTTGTGAGGGCCTGTTCGATTGGTTTTATCATGCGATACTAAATTTAAGCGATATATTTCGGTGCCTGTCGAGTAACGCTGTACACTGTAGTATTTTTTTGAGCGTAGCAGGAGGGTATTTCCGGTGTGGGCTTAGCTTCTTGTAAGTTTTACTTTGCACGTTTTTCATCCCATGTTTCTAGTACGAAATGTGATAGCGTATGTGCTGAATGAATAGCTAGCCGTGCGTGACGAGGTTTGACATTGTAGAGCTTTCGGCCTTGCCCATGTGCAGAGCTGGCATGTGACCTGAAGGCTCCAATTCCGTCAACTACTGACAGAATTCCAGTTAGAATTTTTTTAAGGTCATTATCTTGCAAGAGATTCGGCTCAAAACCTAAATCTGATCTTACAACCTTCCAGACACTTTGTAAGTCTTGCTTATTTGGTTGAGGTAACTCTTCGTCCGCAATGTAAGTCTTAAAAATTGATTCAAGAATATTGCACGCAGCAGAAACGGCCTCTCTTGGCTCAGAAGTCACGTTTGCAAGTGCGCGATTAAATTCGGCATCAATGGCAGGAATATCTCTTCCCTTTATTAGTTGAGCCAGGGACTTACTTGGAGTTGAGCTACCATCGGAGATATACCCTCCAGAGATATAAGTTAAATTGCATTGGGTTAAAATAGAGTCAAGTTTGTCTTTAAACTCATTCTTGGGATCAAAGTTAGGTATTGGAGTTCCGAACTCGCCTATTTTTTCTTCCTGCCTGGGAGTTTCTATATAGCACTCCAGAAGCTTGCCAAGTATAGCCAGTGGATCGGGTGAGTCCTTATTAATTCGGCGTAGCCAAGCTTGAGTTTTTACTGGTTTTGAGCCTGGTGGGGGCTCGCCTGGAGCGTCAGCATACAGAAATAAATTATCTAAGCCTGCGTGAGTTTCTATGTCTGGTAAGTTTTCTGATAAAACAGCTATGATCGGTGCTGGTATTTCTTTTCTCATATAACCTGAAATCCAGATGGGGAAGGCTAGCACCAGCAGCAGAGGGGCGCTAACAGTATGCGTGCGTATGAATTGAAAGAATCCTTTGTTAACTTTTTGTCGTCAGTTCAGATTCCTAGTGTATGCATGTACTTTAAAAAACGGTCCTCGTCGGGAGGTTGAGGACCTGTTTTGATCATTTTATGTCGAAAATCTTCGGCTCAGTCTTCAAAAAGTATATATAAATCAAAATAGTCAGGCTTAAAGCTTCCTACTTCTGCAACAATTTCTTTTGTGTCCTTGCGATCAGCCTCTTTTATATTTTTATCCAATGTTGCGTCTGCAGTTAATAAGAGGGATGCCCACATTTCGTTAATTTTCTTGTCGTTATGTGGCCACTTTTGCGATACCGTCATAATCATAGAGCCAAAAAGGCCGCCGCTTACGGGGTTCGCTCCTTTCTTAATAAGCTTTGCACCTATTAATGGGCAGTTTCGGAGATATGCAGCGTATAACCCGTTCCAACGAGCTCCGCGGAAGTAATCTCCAGCACTTGGGTTTTCATAGTCAATAGTTGCGTCTAGCTGCGAACACGTATTGCATGATTTAACGTCGGTTATAGAGCAAGCTGCTGCACTGAATGGGCTTGCGATGGCGATTGATAGAAATAATGCCGCTTTGCTTATCGCTTTCACGTCGTGTCCTTTCTGCTCGTTACTTATTTGTGTGCCGCTGACTTCCAGTCAATAACCACTGCACTTGCTACTTCATCATACAACGGTTCGGCGCGTATTATTTTATTTATATCAGTAAGGTGAGTCTAAAGAAAGCTGATGGCGTACAGTTATTGACAGAACTCCAAGGGAGGGGCGTTCGCCCCTCCTATTGCTCTCGCTTCCGCTCCGCAACTTTCGAATTCAGCAACCAGTCGAACTGTCCACTCGTGAAAACGCGTGATAACCCTGGATTTCGCTTGGAACAGAAGGCCGATCAATTTTTGAGCTTCTTGGCCGTATTTATTCAGGCTTTTTTTGACGACGTGTAGCGCCCGCAACGGCAGGCTGGCTCGTTCTGGAGTAGGCCCGCCGGACAGCTCGGTAAAGGTTTCCCAGTCTCCTTTGTCCGCAGCCTCGATAAGCCCTTCCAATAACTCGCTATCTATTGAGTCCAAAGCGGCTTCTGCATGCTCACTATGGGCAAGCCTACGGGACTCCCGCCACGCGGTAACGCTGGGGCCGCCGATCTGCTGGAATTGGCGGATCTTCCAGGTAGACGCCCAGGCACGAATGCGCACCGCACTCTCGATCGCATCATGTCCATAGAGATCCGCGCCGACGTTCTCACCGTCTATGTTCTTGGCTATGTACTTCGCGATGTAACCCGCGGCTGTTCCTTTATTGGAATCTATGTGTTTGACGGTAAAGCGGCGTTTCTGAGCACCAGGCTCATTGCCGTCAACCTCCAGGGCATAGTGGCGAAAGATACTGAGGGTATCTTTCACTTGCTCTGGGGGTAGAAAGAGCAGCATGTGCCAGTGGGGGCAACCGTCATGATGAGGCTCGACCACGCGGAACCCATACGGTTTGACCCCGATTCGGTTGAGCTTGGCCCTGATCTTAGCCCACTGGCGGTTAAGGTAGGCTTGAGTGTCGGCCGGGGTTGACCCTGTATAGGCAGGGTTTGGCTGACCATCGTTAGTCCTGTGGCTATGGTACTTGGAGGGTGCTGTCAGGGTTAAGAAGACCCCTGTGTGACCCTGCTTCTTGGATATCGCTTCAAAGCCCGCCATACGGGTCATTAGCTCATTGCGGCGATTGACCAGGTTGGCGACGCTTCGCTTGGCCACGTCTAGGAGATTGAACACTTCACCTAGTTCGTTCTCCGCTTCAAGGGCGGCTAGTACCGCTTCATTGCGCTTCCACTGGGCTAGCTTTCGGTTGACTCCGTGATTGCTCGCATAGATACCCGCACGCTTGTGCACCATGCCTATCTGGATATGTACCGCTTCGAGATAGGTGTCCTGAAGTGTGCGGATACCACGCCGCCACCAGTCCGGACAGAATACCCGTGCAAGTGCAGGCATGATCTCTTCATGGCTTGCCTGGAGGGGGTCGGGATGGGGGAAGGTCAGCTGACAATTCTCGACCGCTTTAATGGTCTTCTTCAAGCCGTTGCGATACCGACCAGCTTTGTTCTCAAGGAAGAAGGCTGCTTTCAGTATTTTTGCCTTGTGCTCAGCAAACCGGCGGACGTCTTCGTCCGGGGAGGTCATGAGCAGTCCCTCGAAAGACTTCCCGAGCTTTAGAGTCTCGTGGATCTTCCTGAGAGACTCGTTGGCTTTTACATGTCCATCGGTCAGGGTGATGCGCCTGTAGTGCTGCGCCAGGGCAAGGCAGATGAATTCGTGAGACCTGAAGATATGGGCCCGGAAGGTGCAGCACTCATGCGTGCCGAAACCGTCGGTAATACGTAGGGCCTGGTCCACGGCAAAGACCGTCATGGCGGATACCTACGCTTGTCCCAGGTGCTCAAGCTTTGAAAAGCTGTTCAGCCAGGTATCCAGATCTTCCCGGAGATAACGAACGGATCTGCCGATCTTGATGAAGGGTGGGGCTGGGGTACGGTTATCCCGTCGGCCATCCATTCGGGCCTGGGCGAGATAAGAGCGGCTCATGCCAATATATTTTGCCGCCTCGATCTCGGACAGCGCTCGTGAGTTTTTAAGTGCTTCGCGGGACATTGGTATCCACCTGTGTTTTCAGCGATGGATGAACCGTAAAAGGCAGTTGGGTTAACTGTGAATAGGGCGGAGGGTTAAAACAGGGTCACAGGGTTACAAAAAATATTTGGTCATAAAACACCCAAATGATCGAAATCCGTCGATTTCGGTCCAGAAAGAGGGTTCAACTTCGTCGATTAGCCCCAAGCTTTGCTCAGAAAAAATAGCGGTGAAAATGAGCAGATTTCTGTATTTCAGAGCACTTGATTTGGTTGATATTTGCACAGCTTTCCGTTCGATCCGAGATAGGCAGTCTAAAAAGGCCCAATTGAGCGAAGGAGGGAGGGGGGATCAATACTCGACTTCTTTATCTGGGAGGCAGTCGCGATACGTTTTATAGAGTCGAGTGGTGAATCCTGCAAAAGATCGATCGGAACTTATATTGGTCAACGAGTTGGCGACAAGGCAGGAAACCGCGTTGGAAAGTTTGACGATATCTTTCAACAGATCCGGAGGGAAATCCGCAGCGTGAGTCTGTAATGCCATGACGCCACCGTGAACCATGGAGCAGAGCGGTTTCCATGAGGTCTCCTTGAATTCCATCAGCCTGTCCATGACGTCGCCAGGAAGGTGATTCTTGAGTTCCTTGAGCATCGCATCAACAGAAAGCTGTTTATTGTTTAGTCGGCTGAAGTTTGATTCATTAATGAGCTCACAAAGAGCCGCAACTTGTGTATCAGAAGCGGCGTGAGCTACCCATATTGATCTGACGAGAGCTTCATACTGCAGCCTGAAAAGGCTGATGGCTGAGGTTTTGTGACCATTACCAATTAGAATTTTTGCTGATGCGGCATGCTCCAAGGCTATGCTGCACATCACTTTCGAAGCCCAAGTCCGATGAGAGAGCTCGGCCTGGGGGAGGTCGAATAATCGTGCTATCTCCGTTTCGAGCTGAAAGGAGCGGCTTAGTAGTGCTTCCATTGTACTGGGGCCGGGGGAGATCTTTCGCTCCAGCTGAGTGCTAGCATGTGGAATAATCTCGTATCGGCTCTTACGATCGAGCTAGTAGCTAGGGGTCCGAGAAAGTCAGTGGCGCAGTCTAGTCGAAAGCTGCTTTGGGCTGTGCTGATAGCTCGATGGTCACAGTTACTAAAGTACCGGTCGTCGATTGAAGATGGATCTCAATGATTCTATGAGGAGGAGGTGTTATGTGGTTAATCTTTACCAGTATCTGGCACAACTAGTCGGCCAGCGGTTTCGGCAATTCTTATAGTGGCGGTGGTGCCAGAATTGAAGGTAATGTAGTCCTCTTCTATTCCGTCGGAAAATATGACGCCATTCTCGGGCATATGGGATTCCAGTGTGAGGCAGGTTCTAGTAGTAATTTCTCCGAACACCAACTGGACGCCGGTCAGCTGGCTGGGGAAGGGTTCACGGACGGAAAACTGTAGGCGATGCTCGTCCCAGGCGAAACCTCCCTGCAGCGGATGCGCCTTCTGTGCTGACACTGCCATGGCGCCGGCGAGGATCGACTGAAACCAGCCAGTTGAGCCCATCCCGGTGGACACGATGATTCCCGATGAGGACTGCTCCTCACTGACGCCACGCCAGTTGAGCCGGTATCTGGCCGAGGTATGAGTTTTGGGGCCGATGAACAGGTCGTTGACCGCAATCAGGCGCTGCCGGTTGTTAGTGATTGCCTCGGCAAAGGTAACCGACTTGTAACCGACACAAGCGCTCAGGGTTTGCTCCATGGTCTGCTGCAGGTCCTCTATGTTAAACGGCAACAGTTTACCGTCCCAACGCGCTGGATCGGGATTGACGGCTATGACAGGTTGGCCGTGCAGATATTTCAGGGTATTGGCCACCAGTCCATCCTGGCCGAGCACCACGACGATATCGCGCTCACTGAACTGGTAACTGGCCAGAAGACTGCGCTCCAGCAGCTGAAAGCGGCCGATCGGTTTCAGGATCTGCTCCGCCTGCTGCAAGCGCTGCTGGTATACGTCGTGCTCATTCAAGTAATCCTGCACATCGACATGGTTGTGCTCCAAGTAGAACCTGGCTTGAGCCCAGGTGTTGAAGCGTTCGATCAATTCCTGCAGACGGGTCTTCCGGGTGATCAGTACTACCCGCAGATGATTCCTGTCGCTCATGATCGCTGTACTTTTCTCACCAGCTGGCCGAAGAGCTCGGGCGTAAAGTTCAGTTCGCCGATCTTTTCCGCGTTTTCGGCCAATGTGTCGAGAGACATGGCCACCAGTTGCTCGGGAGCCATCTTCGTCAGCGCCATGGCCTTCCAGTAGTCAGCCGGCAGTTCCTTGCAAGCCTTCGTCCGTGCGGTGATGGCATAGGCGTCTGCATCAGCCTCTAAACGGCGGTTCTCGACGCTGAGTCTCACCAATTCATGGCGGTGACTCTCGGCCTCGATCTGTGTGTCGAGCCGCTCTTGCTCTGTTTCCGCCTGTTTGCGCAGGATTGTCCGTTCGTTGTCGATGCGGGATTCCTCTATTTCCTGTTCCTTTTGCTGGACGAACAGCTCGGTCTGGAGTTCGGCTTCTCTGATGGTACGTTCCTGTTCGACCGCGGACTTGCGCCGGTCATAAATGGCATCGTCCGCCTGTTTCAGAATTTCTTCCCGGGTTTGTGCCTCCAGGGCCCTGGCCGTTTCAGGAGTAGGGGCGATGGCAGTAATTGTTGCATCCAATACGGTGATGCCCAGGCGCTCCAGTGCGGGCTCCAGAGACCATTGGTTTTTTATCAGGGTCACGAGCGACTGACTTAAACCCAGGGCTTCGCGTAATCCATTGGCCTGAATGGTGCTCTGGACAAGTGCCTGAACGGTGCGAACAACCCTGTCGTTTAGTTTGAGCGGGTCTTCTGAAACATACGCACTGCCATCCGGGCGCAAGTTGAAATTGAGCATTTCGGCAGTCCTTTGTGCGTCGGATACCTGGAAGGTCACCTCACCCTGTACCGTGACGTTTTGAAAGTCCGCTGTTTGCAGATTTAAGATGAAAGGTGCCTCTTGGACATTGATGGGGATCGCGGCAATGGAGGTCGTTGCCGTGTTGTAGAAAAAGCTCAGCCCTTTGCCTTTACGCCGTACCCTGCCGTTGACGCTCATCACTACGTAGGTAGACGAGTCCGCCTTGTAATATCGGATGCTGAGCATGGTGCCCTCCCATATAGTGTCGATTGGTCACTTATAGTCATAATGGTGGCCTAAAGACACTATCCGGTCAAGAGAAAGTGACGAAATGTCACTGAAAGTTGCACCGCGGCAGGGCCGGCACTACTATAAGTGGCCAATTGACACTAATCGGGGCGGTGAATGAACGAGCGGGAATATTTAGCGAATTACGATAAGCACGCTTTCGACGCACCGTTGCTGACCGTCGATGCGGTCCTGTTTACCTATCACGAGGGCATACTGAAAGTATTGCTTGTAGAGCGCTCCAATCACCCTGAGAAGGGAAAATGGGCGTTGCCGGGTGGTTTTGTCTCGGAGTCCGAAGACAAGACATTGGAAGATACCGTGGTACGGAAGCTCAAAGAAAAGACCGGAGTCATTCCCCCATATATTGAGCAGCTCTATACGTTTGGTGGCGCAGGCAGAGATAAGCGTGGCTGGTCAGTGACTATCTGCTATACCGCGCTCATCGCCCACCAGGCTTGTGAAAGCCATATCGAAACCGTATCGGATGTTGCCTGGGTGCCAATTGGCAAGGCCGAGAAGATGGCGCTCGCCTTTGATCACAAGGAGATTCTGCGCCGCGCCCATGGGCGGTTGGTTCAGAAGGCGCTCTACAGCATCGTCCCGGCGTATGCCTTGCCAGAAACGTTTACTTTGCCTGAACTGCAACAGGTCCATGAAGTAATCATTGGCAAGCCGTTGCAGAAGAAGTCGTTCCGCAGGCGAATAGAGCAGGCGGACCTTCTTATTGATACCGGTGAAAAGCGCTCGGAAGGAGGGCGTCCGGCAAGCTTGTACAAGATGCGGGCAAAATCGGGCAGTTTCACTTTTGTGCGCAACCTGGAACTTTAGTATTTACGTACTAAGCGTGGAGGTTCAATGGTTTGGCAGAACAAGCTAATCGTCTATGTCGATATGGACCATACGCTGTGTGATTACGACAGCGCTTACTCAGAATACCAGAGGGAGTACCCTGAGGTCCGATTTCCGCAAAGTATCCCCGGATTCTATTCCGGCATGGCCCCACTGCCTGGTGCCATAGAGGTTTATCGCTGGCTGCAGGAGCAGGATCGACTGGCGGCGTTTGTTTTGACCGCACCGTCTCTTAAGAACCCGCACAGCTACATGGAAAAGCGGTTATGGGTCGAGGAGTACTTGGGGTATGACGTGGTCAACCGCCTGATCATCAGCCCGCACAAGGATCTAAGCCGGGGGCATTACTTGATCGACAACCTAACGGAGGGGAAAGGTCAGGAGCGCTTTGAAGGAACGCTGATCCAATATGGCGGCGCGGAATTCCCGAACTGGGCCGCGGTTAAGCAGCACTTCGAGCGGCTGCTGTCATGATAGGTTGCTCGGTTCAAATCTACTCGTAACGGGTGGCGAGCTCTCGGTCTAGCTCAATCAGATATTGGCGACCGTAGGTACCGTTTTCGAGCCCGTCGATGAGTTGCCTGGGAATATCGTTGGTGTATTCACTGGATAGAGAGGCTATGCCACATGCAATGGCGGCAACACTATCGGTATCGCCACCAAAACTGACGCAATCGATCAGCAGCGTCGACAGCTGGCGATTCCGCTGTAATGCCGTATTGACGGCGTGGACTGTTTGTATCGCGTCGCATTCGACCTCACCACACCAGTCTCCTGAGATCGGTAGACCAAGTTCCTGCTCCACGAGGATAGGGAGCTCGGCAATAGCTGCGCGCTGATAAAAGAGTAGATGCGCCATCAAGGCTACGGCCTGCGAAGAGCGGATTCCTGCCTCGGTGTTATGGGTGACTGCTGCCTGGGTTTCCGCTATCGACATCAATTCCTTTCTGTCGGGGATCAGTCCCAGCGGAACGGAGCGCATGGCGGCGCCGTTCCGCCGACTATTTGGGCGGATGCGATCTAGCAGGTCTTTACCCGTATGGCACTGCTCCAGCAGCGTATGAAAGCCAGTCGCATAGCCGGCTCGGGGATCGCGTCTATAGGCGCGGACAAAGCCCTCTGCAAAATCATGTGCCGAAGGGGCCTCCATGTTGAGGATAACTTCGGCTACGGCCAGGCTCATTTGCGTATCGTCGGTGTAGCGTCCGGCTGGTATTCCCAAAGGGTGCCCGATGTATTGGTCCAAATTATTGTGCCGGACTATTTTCTCGCGATCACAGAATTCGAAGCCGGCCCCGTAGGCATCGCCAATAGCAATTTCGATGAGCATATCCAGCAGACCTCTTGACGACTTACTGACAGTTCAGGGTTTTATTTCAGGTAATGGGAAGGCCGGCAATGCCGGCTTTCCTCCCAGATAGTGCCGCATAATTATCCCGCAGCAGTCAATAGTGTCTCAGTGGCCGGTACCGCCGCCAGAGTGCGGATCTCGTCAAGATCCTGTTCTGCCAGCACTTTGCCATTGCGGAATATCGGGCGCATAAGGTTCGTCCGATTACCGAGTTCTTGCTCTCTGATGGTATGGATAGTGCCGTTGCCACGGTGAACCAGTGCGAGGCGACCTTTCTTAGAGCGCTTACCGGTGTCTGTAATCGGATCCTTGTATACATCCCGCCAGAGACCGTTAACACGGACTGCACTGGCTTTCATCGCAAACTTCATGGTATCGCGATTCACCTTTTGCAGTAACTCGGCGCCCATCCCGAACGCAATATTGTCGGCGCTCTGTTTGCGCGCCTTCATCGCGGCAAGTATCCCCTCTATCGTATGGAGAGAGACACCATCCCCCTGAATCACTCGCACGAAATCCGGCAGTACGCGGTAACCTTTGTCATTGATCCGCGCTCCGAAGATGCGCATTAACCGCTCGATGGTTTGTGTCACCACATCGACGGGGTCGCCGCTGTCCGGACGTATCACCAGGGTGCCGCCGTTGTTCTCCACCCGCTCTTTCAGTTCGCCACCCCATATGTTCTCGATAGCGTTCCACAGGTCGTAGCTGTCGCTGACCACGGCCACCAGGCGTCCGTCGCCGCTGAATTGAGTCAGCATGTTGGCATAGGCCTCGGTTTCGTGCTCTCGACCCCAGCTGGTCATGGTGCTGTGTTCTGCGGCGGGGATAGAAAAACCGGCCATTGGTGCGTTGTAGTAACGTCTTCCGGCTAGCAGGGCCGCAATGGTGTCCGTTCCCTGGAAATTCACCAGATGCGCTAGACCACCAATAGCCGCGGTTTCCTCGCTGCTTGCTCCGCGGGCGCCGAAGTCATGGAGCTTGAAGGGAAGGCCATCGAGGTTGTCGGCAGTTTCTTCAAGGTAACGTTGGATGATCTTCTTGGCTTCACGGCTTTGGGTGGCCACGGTAGTGGGGTACCAAACCGCGCGCAACAGGGCAGTCTCCACATAGCTGGTTAGCCAGTAGCAGGCGGGATCAGTGTTGATGACCTGGGCCAGAACATTCTGTACCGGGACTATGGTGCCTTCTGGCACGGCCTGGATTTCTATCGGGAGAAACCCCTTGTGTTGGGTCAAGATATGCTCCCAACCTTCGCGATTGAATGGCACGCCATGTGCCAGGCAGAGCTCCTCGGCCTCATCAATGTCAACAGCAGAAATCGGGGTAGTGAGGTACTGCTTGATGAAGGCTTGCAGCCCAAAGAAGACCGCCTCCTTGTACTGCCCACCGCGGCTTTCGATATAGCTGCTGACGTACTGAGTCCCCTCTGGGTACTGGAGGTAGTGGCTGGTTTTGTAGCTGTCGACGTTCAAGATCGGGTTGTAGTTTTGCATCGCGGAAATCCTCCGTGAGTGATATTTAGCGCCGGTCTATCCAGCGCGCTTGGCCTGTTGTTATTCAGTTAGAGTCTTTACGACACCAATGAGGCAATAGTGGCTAAAAGTCACTAAAAGGTCAAGTGGAACTGCGAGCTTTTTAAGGATTTTTTTGGGGTGCTGACTTTCTGGTTAAAAAACGACCAGGGAAGAGGGGTACAAGGTTAGAATTGGCGACCCTAGGCGGAGCTTAAAGTGTTCGGGTGGCCGTTGCGCCGGGAAATGGGGGCTCGAACTTGGAAGTCCAGTAGATGGGCGTATGGGCGTACAAAGCGGATGATGTTGGATCGATACTGCTGAATGCGCACTGGAGGCAACCTTCTACGGCTGCCTCCAGCTTGGGGTGGCATCAGGCGCCTCCAATTAGCGACTGAATGATGTAGTAGTGATCTTCGAACATCTTCTGGGGATCTAGGCTGGCCAGGGGGACCCACCGTGCGTGCCTCGCGTCATCACCCCCCTTTACTTTTGGGAGCTGCTTGCTCGGCTCCAGTTCCAGGTAATAAGCGTGGGTGATGGTTCTTCCGCGTGCAGAGCGGTGGGGCTCATCAAAAACATCCCGTCGCTTTATAGAGCCCCTGAGCACTGGCGTCGGTACCTTAAGGCGAGTTTCCTCGCGCAATTCACGCAAACAGGCGTCTACTAACTTTTCATTTGGATCCACGAAGCCGCCGGGTAGGGCCCACAGGCCTCGCCCCGGAAATGCCCGACGCTCAACCAGCAGAATGTGCCCGGACTGAACCACAACCGCGTCTACTGTTACATGGGTCGGTGAGTATGGCGCAGCCGCCCATGACGCCTTGTAGCGGTTAATAAAGGCCATTTCCTCACGCATAGCGTCATATGCTGAATCTGAGGCGACGAATTTTGCCAGTTGTTCCGCCACGGCTGGAGGCAGGAACCTGTTTTCAGTGGCTACGTGCAAAAATGCCTCAGCATCGTCAGTAAACAGGCCCTCCCGAATGGGAGTCGCGCTGAGTTCTTGATGATTGTCTACCGCGATGGAGTCCCACTGTGGGAAGAGGTTCAGATAGAAGCCTGTTTGGTCTTTATGATGCCCAATTAGCGCGACCTTCGGGGGCCGGTGAGGCACTGTGTGATGGGCAGTAACTATGCCTGAGACCGAGTTCTGGACATTGCGGACCCACAACTCGTCGTTATAGGGCACGTCCATAAGTGGTAGGCACGTGAGCCGATTATTCTCGTCATCAGCAAGGCACGCTCTGATATGTGATTCCCGTTCCAGGTGAGTCCAAGGATTGCGTGGGTTGCGTGGCTGGTAGGCCGAGCCAATAAGAATGACGAGGCGGTCCGCGCGGGCAAGCCCCTCCTCAACAACCTTTAAATGTCCAGAGTGGAACGGCTGAAAACGGCCAATAAACACTGCGAAGTCGTAATCTCGAGTCATGGCAGCAAGCTCCTTGCTGTAGAGAAGGCCTCGGTCTTTCCGAGGCTTTTAGGGTGATCTCGCAAGCATTATGTGTCCATAAGACACTAAATGCAAGCCGGCTCCTTAAGAGAAGGTCAATTCCCCCGATTCCTTTAAATAACTTCTGAATCCGGCTATAAATCACGCCTTTGAACTTACGTGAACTACGAGTTATGAACTGGCTGGAATTGGTTGCAGTAATTGCCGGACTTTTTTGTGTTTATTTGATTATTATCCGATCAATCTGGTGTTGGCCAGTAGGGCTTATTCAAGTTTCAGTTTATGTTTGGATCTTCTACCACGCCAAACTCTATTCGGACGTGGGCCTGCATATCATCTATATCGGGTTGCAGTTATATGGTTGGTGGCACTGGCTGTACGGTGGGCCAGGGAAGAATCAGCTACCGGTCAAAAAGTTATCGACGAGAGGCCTAATCGCATGTGTGGCGATAAGCCTGGTGGGTAGCACCTCACTGGGAATCATTATGACACGCTATACTGACGCATCTCTTCCATTCGCTGATGCATTTACTACTGTCGCCAGCCTTACAGCACAGTGGCTGCTCACTCGAAAATATCTGCAAAATTGGTATTTTTGGATTGCCGTAGACGTGGTTGCAATTTTCGTTTATGCCTCCAAAGCGCTCTACATGACTAGCGCTCTCTACGGGCTATTTCTTTGTATGGCAATCGCGGGACTCGTTGCCTGGCGAAATGAGCGCGCTGTAACGCGGGAAATGCAGGTCGCATGAATACTGGCCTGGTCTTGGGAAAATTTGCACCCCTACATAAAGGGCACCAGTATCTGATAGAGACTTCGCTGTCAGAAAATGAGAAAACTATCGTCCTTATTTACGATAGCCCAGAGGTAATTGCAGTCCCTTTGAGAACCAGAACGGCTTGGATCGAGCGGCTATATCCAAAGGTCGAGGTCATTGAAGTAGTCGGAGCGCCCAGTGAGGTCGGATCAAGTCCGGAGCTTACTCGCAAGCACGAAGATGTGGTCTTTCGAGCGTTGAAGGGGCAAAAGGTCAATGCTTTCTATTCGAGTGAATTCTATGGCGAGCATATGAGTCGCGCTCTTGGAGCGGTCGATCGCCGCATCGACTCATGCAGACGAAAGTTTCCAATATCGGCCACGAAAATTCGACAGAATTTACTCTCGAACAAGGAGTACGTTCATCCATTGGTATACCGTGATTTGGTTGCCAATATCTGTCTTTTGGGAGCGCCATCTACCGGGAAATCTACGCTGACAAAGGCTTTGGGGGATAAATATCATACAGCCATAATGCATGAGCATGGCAGAGACTATTGGGAGAAGAACCAGGTAAACAGGAGGCTGTCGAAAGAGCAGCTGCTGGAACTAGCACAGCAACACTTGATTCTAGAGGAGCAAGCGTTACTTCGCGCCAACCGCTACCTATTCACAGATACCTGCGCTATTACTACGTTGCTTTTTTCCGAGTATTACCATGGCGATGCTGATGAAGGACTAAAAGTACTTGCTCACCAAGCAGTAAAACGCTATAGCCTATTTGTGCTTTGCGCAGACGATATCCCATATGACAATACATGGGATAGATCCGGTGAAGCCAACAGAGCCGAGTTTCAATCAGCTCAAGTAGCTTGGTTGGAGGAGTTTCGAGTTCCCTTTCTTATCGCGCGAGGCGATATCCAACAAAGAGTGGCCAAAGTTAGCGATGCTCTGCGGTCAGTTGACCTGCTCAGACCAGCCCTTCAAATACTTGGGTAAGCCGCTAGATCTGCTTTTAGATCAATCCATCTTTGATTGAGCAGGCAAACCTACTAGTGAACGAGCTGCGTCTCTAGATAACGTAAATATGAGTTTACGCTACCTAGAAGAACCTCTTGCTACGCCTACTTTTTAATCATTTATAATGGGTTATCTAATTTTTGTGCGTAGGCCGGACTGATAGAGATTTTCGCACGTGAAAACGTCTAAATAGTGGTCTACTTTTTACAAGTGAGACTGTATTTGGCGAGCTTGCCAGCAACAGTCTCGGTATATGTGGCGGTATCTCACGATGTCGACTTCTCTGAAGAGAGTACTATCAATGGTTTTATTGCACAGGCTTCACGTGGCCACTCCGACCATTATTTACGTTGCCTAGCCAACGACTTAAAAGCCCGCCTCTGAGTGGGCTTTTTTGCATCTGGAATTTAAGTCCATATGAAGAGTTAGGCTCCGCGGTTAGCGGGAAAAGCTTTCGCTCGTAAAGGAAGGGGGGCTGACGTGCCGGTACCATCTGGTGCCAGTAAGGGGAACTTTCGGACTTTATCAGGCTAAAGCGCAACGGCATTGTGCAGATCTAAAGTTGCAGGAGCTGAAGAACGTAAGATTTTTTGGGCAGTCAGGTTACTGACTAGACAGTAAAGTCTTAATTGCTCAGTATTGAAAGCCGGGTTAAGCAGCACGCGCTTACTAACGCCAAGGTCAAGCGTCCGTTTCATCGCCTGGTAAGGCGTCATCTACGTTCTCTGATGTATGCTTCCGGCCAAAATCGGAAGGCCACTACCATGGCAGCGTGACTCGGAAAGGCTGCACCTCTTGAAGCAGCCCTCCGCACCCTTCACTTTGTCTTCGCGCCTGTGTCGTCTAGCTGGTGCATGTCGGGCACATTGATGGAAAACTCACCGAGCCACTTAGTGATGGACACCGGCTTGAATCGGCCATTTTCTTCGACCGGGAAGCGAATGGGTTGACCTGGCCGAACCGGCAGGACATTGCCTTTGTTAACGACGATGGTGCCGTGGACAATCACGTACGGAATGCCTTTAGGCGGCAACCCGTTTTCGCCCGCCTTGTAGGTCGCGTTTGCTTTGACCGTCTTGGGATCGAACAGTGTCAGATCCGCGATCTTGCCCACCTGCACACGCCCCCGTTCTTTCATCGCTTCCAGCCCTGTGTCGCCCAGGTGCTTCGCGTTCCAGTAGCTTAGCTGTGCCAGCGTGAACATCAGTGGCACGTCATTCTCTCGACCGAGTTGCAGCGTCGTCGAGTAGGATGACGCCGTGCGCGGGTGGCCTGCGTAGCGGTTGACGTTCGCATCCCAGGGCAGGAGCTTTCCGTCCTTGTCCACACCCTGCATCGCGTCCGATGCCACGACCATTTCCGGGACAGTCAGCCAGTACTTCATCCACTTCTTACGCGGTGGAAGGTGCACGACAACGAAGTAGCCGGGCCGCTCCTCTACGGCTTTCAGGTACTCGTCCTTGGTCATGAACTTGTCCGCACCCGGGTCATAAATTGTTTCCTCGTACTTGTAGCCGTTTACCTCCTCCCAAATATCGGGTCGCAGGAAGTCGGCGCTGACGATGGTCGAGCCTGCGGCGAAGGGATAGTACTCGGCCCAGACGTTATAGCCCTGGGCGCGCGCGAGTTTAAGTTTCTCCTCGTTCTCCCACCAGCCGTAGTCGTTGTCGTGCGCCAGAAGGAGGGGCGCACGTAGCACCATGGCGTTTGCCAAGACCTCATCTAGCGCGATTGGCGCCTCGGTAGGTGTCTGGGTGTTGAGGTGATAGCGCGTGTGGACGGACGTCAGGCGCCCGTATCGTGCAGCGGTACGCTGCGCCTCGAACAGCTCGTAGCTGGTCACCCCACGGGCAGAATAGGCCGGCGCGGCGCCGAGCCCCAAAGCCCCCTGGCGCAGGTCTTCATCGAGCAATCGCATGATCTGGTTCATCTGCTCGATGCTGCTGCGGGTAACGGACCAACCGGGCACGCCGTTCTTGGCAGCCTTGTCGATATAGCCTCCGGCGTTCGTCGCGTCGATCGGTTCATCCACCCTCACCTCGGGATCGTGCACAAGTAGCCGGGTCTGGTTTAGGCTAGTCGTAGTGCCGAAGTTGACCTGCCAGCCTGCCTTCTCCTTGATGGCGTACCACTCCGACGCGCGTCGAGCCCGCCTCCAGGTCCATACCCGTTGTCACTCCGTCTGCCACGACCATCTTGGTCGCAAATGGGTCGATCGAGTGGAAGTGCGTGTCGATGAAGCCTGGAGCGACGACCAGGCCCTTGGCATTAATGGTTTCTTTACCGGTAATCTTGTCTTTGGTGATCGTGGCGATCCTGCCATCGCTGATGCCGACATTGGCGATGTCGTCAAACATCGTTTCTGGGTCCATTACCCGGCCGCCATTAATGACAAGATCGTATTCAGTTGCGAATGCTACTGAAGGAATTCCAATACTCGCGACCAGAATCCCGATTGATACTGCCAAAACTCGCGGCGTAACTAGTGCCATGAAGATGCTCCTCCCTGAGCTGAGTAAAGCAGTGACGCTGCTGAGTGCTTGAAGAAAGTGTCCGCCATCGGGAAACAACGATTTACCGGTCCGCCCAAGAGGAGTTAGAAAAATCAATAGCTTGCGGGTGAGGGCGACATATTTGGTCAGCTACTTGTCCGGAAAGCTTAGACTATCTTTAGTGCGATAGTTGACCGTTTACGCAGCAGGGGGGAAGGTCACTGCCCGCTGCAGCCGAATGTTAGGCATTCCCGTTCATGGAAGGTTATTAATGCTTGTGGCTCTTCCCCTTATTCTCTACTGACCGCCATACGCAGCATCTCTACATGCGGAGTCCCATCCTCATCGTAGGTATCCGAAACCTGCAAAAACCCGAACTCTTCGTAAAACCGCTTTAGGTATAACTGCGCGGATATCCGAATAGAAGCCTGCGGGTATTCCCGTAGCGTGTATTCAACGCCGAGTCGCACTAGCTCTTTTCCGATACCAGTCCCGCGCGTACTTTTGCAGGTGATAACACGTCCAATCGAAGGTTTCGGATATTTCTTTCCCGGCGCCACAATACGCAGGTAGGCGAGCCGGGCGGGGGTGGCGGATTCACTATTCCAGCACAACAGATGCTTGGAATGCTGGTCCTTGCCGTCTACATCCTGATAGATACTTTCCTGCTCTACGGCGAAAACTTCCTGGCGTGCGCGCAGGATTTCGTAGAGTTGATCTACGGATACCTGGTCGAAAAAAGCGATTCAAAGTGGTGTGCTGGAGTTGGGTTTTGGCATAGTGCTATTTCTTCTTGGGGGAAATCCGCATGGTGATGTCCGCATGGAAGACCTCCTCGCCATTGGTATCAAACACACTAACGGGCATCACCACATCCTGAGCAGAATCCCAGTGGAAATCGTCCACCTTGCACACGGCGCGCAAGTCGGTCTTGGCCATCTTCAGGTATTGCACGGTCATACCAACCGGAATCCAGCGGAAGTTGGCGTCTAGGGATACATCCAGGCACACGCCGCCCGCCAGTTCCGCGGCGTTACACATGGCGATGGCGTGCACGGTTTTGATGTGGTTTTGCACCGCGCGCCGTTTTTTCAGTTTTACCTCAACCAGGCCCGGCTTTATCTGGGTGAAGCGCGGTTTGATCGAGCTGAAGTAGGGTGCATTGAAACAGACAATCTTGCTCACCAGCCAGCGGCCAAAGCCGCTGCCGCCGAGGGTTTTCCAGAGTTTCAGGATCGGACTTTTGGAGGGTGCGTATGTCATTTGCTATCTCGTGCCTGGCCGCATCAGTAAGACCCTCATTTTTGCACCTCTGTTACGCGCAGATTAAGTATCAAACTGCCCGATAGGCTTGTCCGTATCGCTTATTATTCCGCTGTCGGTGTGTCTTGCATCTCTCCTATTGCTCTCACTTCCGCTCTGCAGCTTTCGCATCCCAGACGGCGACTTTGGTGCGTGTGTTGGCGAGCAGGCGGTCCAGTGCCGTGCGGTCCTGAACTTCGCCGCGCAAGAGCACGGTGTGGATTGCGCGTGTGGCCTCAATATCCTCCAGCGGGTTGCGCTCCAGCAGCATCAGGTCCGCGACTTTACCTTCATCAATAGAGCCGTATTGGTCCAGCTGGCCAAACCACACAGGTCCCGCGCGGGTTGCGGCGGCCCGTGCCTGCTTTGCCGCGTATAGAAAGAGATCCGGGTGAGGGTGCTGTCCGTGATCTTCACAAAGTCGACGTTGAGGGGCTGTAACTGCGCGACTGCCTTGTCGGCGTCGGCCTCCGAGCCGGTCTTGATAGTGCCTTTCCACACCGGCTTGATGCCTTCGATCTTCGGCCCCGAACTCAGCAGGCGGGGGCCAAACAGGGGCCCCTCGGCGATTTCACGGCGCCAGTGCAGCACGTCCAGGGGGGAGGCCACCGGAGGCGTCGCGGATCGTCGTGACGCCGTTGGCCACGCACAGCGGCAGTAGCGCCAGGTTTTCTTCGGTCAGGGCCTCGCCGCCGCCGAAGTGTACGTGCATGTCCCACAGGCCGGGGATCAGGTAGCGGTTGCGGCCGTTTACCGTCTGCTCGGCGTGCCAGCGCTTGGCTACATCCGCATCATGCCCCACCGCATCGATACGGTTGCGCCGGGTGGCGACAGCCTGGTCGGGTAGCAGCTGCCTATGTTCGACGTCCACGATGGTGGCGTGGCAGATGATGATATCGGCTTGGTCCTGGGTGGTAGCCTGAGCAGTCAACTGTGGCCCGCTGGCTGGTATTGATGTCCTGGAGTGGGACTAACATGGGGCAGGGCGGAATTGTTAAAATGGGCGGCTTCATCTCCGGGGTGCATTTTTTTGCACTGCCGAAGGTCGATTAATTGTTGTGATTGCTAGCCTATATTTGGGCGATGAATATCTTCTAGTGGTAGAAGCATTGAATAAAATTAGCTTGCCTCACCCATAAGTCGGATTCGATACACATTATTTGTAATAAGTTGGGGGTTGGGAGGGGGCAGCCAATGGGCTGCATTTAAAACGGTCCGGCCCGCTTAATGAGGTCAGTTACAGCCATAATCTTTCCTGTGCGCGGAAGTAAAATATTTTGTAAGTGCGCGAGTTATAACTGGGATGGGGAGGTTTGCACGATAGTAATCCGAACTTAAGTTAAGCCGTGCCTAAAATAGTTGCTAGAGCGGAAAAATTACTAAATTTGGTACGAAAGTACGCATTGGGTGCCAATAAAACTTAACTGGCGATGATTTTCGTCTTGACGTTGTGACGTCGTTTTCATTAGGATTAGCCCCTTCGAGGGGGGGCAGCAGTTGTTCAGGCTGCAAAAAATACTAAAAAGTTCGAGTGGTTAGGTGTGACAGGACGTTCCACATCTACAGTTTTGCTTGTTGGGGTGCTTTGTACATTATCTGGGTATGTGCTCGGGAGTGGTACAGAGGATTTTGATATTCAGCGTTGCGCTGCAGTGCCAGTTGCTCCGTATTTCCCTGTGTCTGATATAAATACTCTAGACACATCGGAAGCTTGCTTTATTCGAGCGAGTGAAGTTGGCGATAGCATTAATGAGTATTTTCTTGTTGATGTCTCTTCTTCTCCATCGCTTCGCAGTTTATTTCCCCAAGCTATTCACTTGCGAAGTAGGCAGATTAAGTCAACCCCCTCTTTGAGAGGCAAGCCCCTACTTATCGTTTCTGAGCCGTATAAGCGATATTCAATGGCAAAGCTTTGTCATGAGCTTATCGAAAGCGGCTTTCTGACCCCAAAAATTCTTTTAAATGACATACCCGTTACGCCTGGCGCTAAGTCTATTGGCTCGGTTTCTCCAGAAGATTTTCTGGTAGAAGTGAGTAACTTCGGGGCCGTTGTTATTGCTTCGGATCAAGAAGTGGCTGACCAGTTGGATTCTCTTGGATTGCCTGCCTGGCTGCCGGAAAAGGGCCTTAAGTCCCAGTTTGTATATCGCGCCATTAGCGAGTATTCCCTGGATGGATACCTTCCTGTTTTTGTGGTGGGGGAGTCTGTTGCGGGAGGCAAGGTAGAACTAGTTGCTGGAGAAAAACTGGTTAATTCGATATTTCTGGTATCTGGTGGTATTGAATCAATCGAAAGATCGCTCAATGTTCGCGCTCTGAGTGCCATAAAGAGAAATAATAATCAAAAGGTTTCCAGCTGTGTTAGGTAAGTGGTCGCTAGGATTATGCCTGTTAGCTTTGATAGCGGTCGCGAGCTTTATTTGGGTGAGTTCAGTAGGTGTCAAGCCTAGCTACGAAGTGTCGAAGAATATTCGCTACGGTTTTTTGGTTGAAAATAGTACAGCTGAGTATATCGAAGAGGCTTCTTTCCGTGTTTTTGCACCTGTTAAGAAAAATTCCTACCAGCAAACAGTAGATATTACTGCGAGCTTACCATTTGACATTGAGCTTGATCGCTTTGGTAATCAAACTTTAGTGTTTAAGCTCAGCAAGCTCGCTCCTCGAGCTAGTCAAATAGTTAAAGTTACTGTTTCACTT